>NZ_JBFUKP010000005.1:0-347045 GCF_056400765.1 Ramlibacter sp. P4_H7 | reverse complement strand
GGCGCGCGCGTGCGCACCGGCGGCGGCAGCGGGCCGCTGAACCACGGCTGGGCGCCGCAGCCCATGCACCTGAAGCCGCTGCCATGAACGCTGGTCTGGTCGACACGCTGCTGGCCATCATCGCGCAGGACGGCTGCACCGACGCCGAGTTCGATGCGCTCGCGCTGCGCCTGTTCGCGGAGCAGCACGCGGGCAACGCGGCCTACCGGCGCTTCTGCCAGCTGCGGGGCGCGACGCCGCGCAGCGTGAAGGGCTGGCGCGACATCCCGGCGGTGCCGATCAGCGCCTTCAAGGAGGTGACGCTCAGCTGCGCCCCCGCCGACAGCGCCGAGCGCGTGTTCATGACCAGCGGCACCACCCGCGGCGACGTGAAGGGCCGGCACCACCATCCGACCCTCGCCGTCTGGGACGCCTCCTGGCGCGGCAACTTCGCCCGCCGCTTCATGCAGGGTACGCAGCGGATGCGCATGGCCATCCTGTTCCCGAGCGAGCAGGAGATGCCCAATTCCTCGCTCGCGCACTACCTGGCGATGGCGGTGAAGGAATTCGGCACCGCGGGCAGTGGCTACTACGTCGGCCAGCACGGCATGGACACCGAGGGGCTGCTGGCCTTCCTGCGCGATTGCGAGGACAGCGGCGAACCCTGCGCCGTGCTGGGCGCGAGCTATGCCTTCGTGCACCTGTTCGACACGCTCGCGGCCCGCTGCGAACGCTTCCAGCTGCCAGCGGGCAGCCGGCTGCTCGACACCGGCGGCTACAAGGGGCATTCGCGCGAGCTGCCGCTCAAGGAGTTCTACGGGCGCCTGTCGGAATGTTTCGGCGTGCCGGGCGAACGCTGCATCAACATGTACGGCATGACCGAGCTGAGCACGCAGCTCTACGACGACGGCAACGCCTCCGTGCCCTCGGTGAAGACCGGCCCGCACTGGCTGCGCTCGCGCCTGGTCGATCCCCTCAGCGGCCGCGAGGTGCCCAAGGGAGAACGCGGCATCCTCGTGCACTGCGACCTGGCCAATTTCAATTCGGTCACCAGCATCCTCACCGAGGACGTCGGCATGGCCGCGTGCGAGGGCTTCCTGCTGCTGGGCCGCGCGGAGGGCGCGCAGGCCAAGGGCTGCTCGCTCGCCGTCGAGGAATTCCTGAAGGCGAGCCGCGCATGACCACCCCCTGGACTGCGGGCCACCTGCCCGGACTGGCGCCCGGCGACGTAGCTTGGCACGCGCTGTCCTTCGGCGCTCTGGAGGTGCAAGTGCCGGTGCTCACGCCGGCGCAGCTGCAGGCGCTGGCGTTGCGCGTGCGGGACGCGGCGGCGCGGCACTTGCAGCCGCTGGCCGTGTCGCGCATCGTCGAAATCATCGATGCGGCGGTGCTGCGCCTGCTCGATCCGGCCGATCCGTTCCGCCGTGAGGCGGAGCAACTGCTGCCGGCCGTAAGCGGCTACGACCCGGAGATGGTGCGCCTGGGCCTGCAGGGTTTCCTGCAGACCTTCCGCGCGCCGCAGCTGCAGCGCTTCGTCGCCGAGGACTTCGCCAATCCCAAGGTGCTGGACGAATTCCAGCCCGCCATGAAGGGCGGCTTCGTGCGCGCCTTCGGCCCGCCGCTGCTGGTGCACAGCTGGGCCGGCAACGTGCCGGCGCTGCCGCTGTGGAGCCTGGCCTGCGGCCTGCTGGTGAAGGCCGGCAACGTCGGCAAGCTGCCCAGCGCCGAGCCGGTGTTCGCCAGCCTGTTCGCGCGCCTGCTCGCCGAGGTGCATCCGCCGCTGGCCGAGTGCCTGGCCATCGTCTGGTGGAAAGGCGGCGATGCGGCCAGCGCGCAGGCGCTGTTCGGCGCGGCCGACACCGTGCTGGCCTACGGCGGCAACGACACCCTCGCGCAGGTGCGCAGCCAGGTGCCGGTGACCACGCGCTTCCTCGGCCACGGCCACAAGCTGGGCTTCGGCGTGGTCGCGCGCAGCGTGCTGGACGCGCAGCGCGCGCCGGCGCTCGCGCGCCTGGCGGCCCACGACATCGTGCGCTACGAGCAGCAGGGCTGCTATTCGCCGCATCAGTTCTACGTGGAGCGCGGCGGCCGGGTGGATCCGCGCACGTTCGCGCACTACCTGGCGGCGGAACTCGCCAACCTGCAGTTGCGCTTTCCCCGGCGCGCGCTGGCGTTGGACGACGCCGCGGCGATTTCCGGCTGGCGCCAGTCGGCGGAGTTGCGCGCCTTCGCCGGCGAGGGCGCGGAGCTGATGGGCGCGGACGATGCAGCCTGGCACGTTGCCTACAGCGAAGCGCCGCAGCCGCTGTCGCCCACCGGCGGCGGCCGCAGCATCCTGGTGAGCGCGGTGGACTCGCTGGACGCGGTGCTGCCGCTGGTGGCGCCGCATGCGCGCTTCCTGCAGACCTGCGGCATCGCCGCCCAGCCGCAGGAATTGTTCCGCATCGGCGAGGCGCTGGGACGCGCCGGCGTCACGCGCATCTGCGCGCTCGGCGCCATGACCGCGCCCGAGGCGGGCTGGCACCACGACGGCCGCTTCAACCTGGCGGACCTGGTGCGCATGGTGGAGATCGAGCAGTCCGCCGAACGCGCCGCCGACCGCCTGGCACCGTACGCGCAGGAGGACCGCGGGTGAACGCCGCACCGCCGTCCGCAGGCGCTCGTTTCCTCCTGGACGCAGGCGGCATCCGCCGGGCGGAGCCCGGGGCCGGCTTCGCACCCTTGCTGTCGCTGCGCAAGCTGCGCTTCTCGTTTCCCGGCTGGCCGCCCACCGTGGACGGCGCCGACCTGGAAGTGGAGGAGGGCGCCATCCATTGCCTGGTGGGCCGCAGCGGCTGCGGCAAGACGACGCTGCTCAAGCTGGCGGCCGGCCTGCTGGTGCCGGACAGCGGGCAAGTGCTGTTCCGCGGCCGCCCGCACGAGACGATCGGGCCCGACATCGGCTTCGTGTTCCAGGCGCCCAGCCTGCTCGAGTGGCTGCCCGTGATCGACAACGTGCTGCTGCCGGTGTCGCTGCACCACCGGCCGACGGCGCAGGAGCGCACGCAGGCGCAGCAGCTCCTGGAACAACTGGGGCTAGGCGTGCAAGCGCGCAAGTATCCGCGCCAGCTGTCGGGCGGCCAGCAGAGCCGGGTGGCGCTCGCCCGCGCGCTGATCCTGCAGCCCGCGCTGCTGCTGCTGGACGAGCCGTTCGCGGCGCTCGATGCCATCACGCGCGAAGAGCTGCAGAACGACCTCTTGGCGATGTGCCGCACGCGGCGCACCAGCGTCCTGTTCGTCACGCACGACGTGGCCGAGGCGGTGTTCCTGGGGGACTGGGTCCACGTGGTCGACGGCGGCCGCATCGCCCAGGAGATCGCCGTGGACCTGCCGGAGCGCAACGCCGCGCTGCGCACCAGCGCGGCCTTCGCGCAGCTGTGCGCGCGGGTGCGTGCCGCGCTGCACCTGGAGGCCCAGCCGGCATGAATCGAAGCGAATGGCCCCTGCGCGCCGGATCGCTGCTGCTGGCGGCGGGGCTGCTGCTCGCCTGGGAGGCGGCCTGCCGCGCGCTGCACGTGCCGGCGCTGGTGCTGCCGCCGCCCTCGGCGATCGCGCGGGCGCTGTGGCAGGGGCTGGCCAGCGGCTACTTCTGGCCGCACCTGCGCGCCACGGCGCTGGAGCTGCTGCTGGGGGTGGTCGCGGGCTCGCTGCTCGGTTTCTCCGCCGGCGTTCTGCTGGGAGAGCAGCCGCTGCTGCGCCGGCTGCTGATGCCCTACGTGGTGGCCAGCCAGGTGGTGCCCAAGCTGGCGCTCGCGCCGCTGTTCGTGCTGTGGTTCGGCTTCGGCATGACCTCCACCGTCGTCATCACCGCGCTGATCTGCTTCTTTCCGCTGATGGAGAACACGCTCACCGCGCTGCAGCAGGTCGCGCCCGAACGGCTGGAGCTGTTCCGCATGCTCGGCGCAACGCCGGCCCAGACGCTGTGGCGGCTGAAGCTGCCCACCGGAGCGCCTTCCATCCTGGCCGGCGTGCGCGTGGCCGTGGTGCTGGCGCTGGTCGGCGCGGTGGTCGGCGAATTCATCGGCGCGAGCACCGGGCTCGGCGCCCTCGTGATCGCCTCGCAGGGCACCATGGACACGGCGCTGATGTTCGCCGTGCTGGTGCTCATCGCCCTGCTGGGCCTGCTGGCCTACCAGGCCACCTTGCTGCTGGAGCGCTGGCTGCTGCTGCCGCTGAACCGAACAACTTGAAGGAGAGGAAAACAACCATGACCCGCATCACCCGCCGCCCCCTGCTGGCCGCCTTGCTGGCGACGCCGTTCGCCACCTGGGCGCAAGCCGCCCGCCTGGACAAGTTCACCGTCGCCGGCTGGAGCAAGCCCATCACCGAGGTGATGCCGCTGCTGGTGGCCGAGGACAAGGACTTCTACAAGGCGCAGCGCATCGCCCTCGAATACGTGCCGGGCGCCGGCAGTGCCGACGCGATCCGCAACGTCCTGTCCGGCCAGGCGGACGTGGCCTTCGCCGATCCCGGAACCTTCTTCGCCGCGATCGACAAGGGCGAGAAGCTGCGCGCGGTGTACGACATCTATCCGCAGAACGTGTTCAACGTGGTCTCGCTCAAGGGCAGCGACATCGAAAAACCCGCGGACCTCAAGGGCAAGAAGATCGGCGTCTACAGCCTGGCGAGCGGCACGCGGCAGGCGCTGCAGGTGCTGCTGCACACGGCGGGCCTCTCGGAGTCCGATGTCACGGTGGTGGTCACCGGCCTGCTGAACTTCGCGCCGCTGATGCAGGGGCAGGTCGATGCCACCGCGGCCACCGACACCGGGCTGCTGATCGGCCGCCGCCGCGGCCTGCCGGACGTCAACGTGATGGAGGTCGGCAAGTACCTGCCGGTGTCCAGCGACCTGTTCGTGGTGCGCGAGGACACCTACCAGCACAAGCGCGCGCTGCTGCAGCGCTTCCTGCGCGGCTACCGCGACGCCGCGGCGTGGATGATGATGCGGCCCGACGAGGCGGCGCAGCTCGCGTCCAAGCGGGCCATCGACGGCACCGACCCGACCCTCAGCGTGGAGATCATCAAGCTGCGCAATGCCGCCAGCGAGTCCGAGCTCACGCGCAAGCAGGGCCTGGGCACGATGGACGTCGCCTCGCTGCAGGCGGCGGCCGACACCTACCGCAAGCTGGGGCTGGTGCAGCATCCCATCGACGTCAAGCGTTTCGTCAGCAACGAGCTGCTGCCAAAGCAGGGAAAGGGAGTCGCCGGATGAACTTCGCCGGCAAGGTGGTGCTGGTCACCGGCGCGAGCCGCGGCATCGGCGCGGCCATCGCGCGCGCCTTCGCGGCGGAGCAGGCCACGGTGGCGGTGAACTACCTGCGCAACGGCGAGGCCGCCGAAGAAGTGGTGCGGGCCTGCAAGCAGGCCGGCGGCGATGCCTTCGCGGTGCAGGCCGACGTGACGCAGCCGGCGCAGGCGGAGCAGCTGGTGCAGCGCGTGATCGACGAGGCCGGCCGCATCGACGTGCTGGTCAACAACGCGTTTCGCAGTTATGCCTTCGACCCCGAGCAGCGCCGGCCCTTCGGCGAGTTGAGCTGGGCCGACTACGAGGCGCAGTTCAACGGCTCCGTGGGCGCGGCCTACCACCTGTGCCGCGCCGTGCTGCCGCACCTGCGCCAGCGCGCCGAGGGCAGCATCGTCAACATCGTGAGCAACCTGGTGGAGAACCCGGTGGTGCCCTACCACGAGTACACGACGGCGAAGTCGGCCCTGGTCGGCTTCAGCCGCAACCTGGCCAGCGAACTGGGCCCGCTGGGCGTGCGCGTGAACTGCGTCGCGCCCGGCCTGGTCTATCCCACCGACAACAGCGGCGCCACGCGCGCGCAGTTCCGCGAGCAGCTGATGGCGGCGACCCCGCTGCGCCGGCTGGCGCGGCCCGAGGACGTCGCCGGGCCGGTGCTGTTCCTAGCCTCGCCCTGGAGCGGTTTCGTCACCGGCCAGGTGCTCTTCGTGGATGGCGGGATGGTGATGCGATGAACGACAGCGAACTGGTGGTCTGCGGACTGGACGAGGCGAACGAGATCGCGCGCGAGCAGGGCGACGGACCGGCGGCGGCGCGGTCGCTGCGGGCGCGCGGCGCGCGGGCGGTGTGCATCGTCGGCGCGCGCGCGGGCATGGACTGGCTGGACACCGAACATGCCAGCGGCTGGATCGCGGGACCGGCGCAGTCGGTGGCGGAGTTCCGCGCCGGGATGCAGCGCGCGCTGGCGCAAGGCTGGGTGCCTGCCGATGCGGCGATCCGCGCCAAGATGGCAGCGCCGCAGGCGCTGCCCCTGTTCTCCTGGGGCGAGCAGGCGCCGCAGGTCCCGCAATTCGCGCCGTCGCCCCGCCGGCTCGACCTCTACGCCATCGTCGACAGCGCCCAGCGGCTGCGCCAGGTGCTTGCCGCCGGCGTGCGCACGGTGCAGCTGCGCATCAAGACGCCGGCCCGTCCCGATGCAGCCTGGCACGCGATGCTGCGCGAGGAGGTGCAGCAGGCGATCGCCGACAGCCGTGCCGCCGGCGCGGAGCTGTTCGTCAACGACCACTGGCAGCTCGCGCAGGAACTCGGCGCTTACGGCGTGCACCTGGGCCAGGAAGACCTCGTGGCCCTCGGCGATGCCGGCCGCGCGCAGCTGCGCGCCGGCGGGCTGGCGCTGGGCATCAGCTCGCACAGCCTGTGGGAGCTGTGCCGGGCGCGCACGCTGTCGCCGCGCTACGTCGCCTGCGGTCCGGTGTGGCCGACGCTCACCAAGGACATGCCCTGGATTCCGCAGGGCCTGGACAACCTCGCCTGGTGGCGCAGCGCCGCCGGCGTGCCGGTGACCGCGATCGGCGGCATCCTGGATGCGCGCGAAGTGGAAGCGGCGGCGAGCACCGGCGTGGACGGCGTGTGCATCGTCCGCGGCCTCGGCGAGGATCCGCGCAGCACCGTCCCCACCTTCGAGGCCGCGCTGGCCGCGGGCCGCGCGCGTCCCCTGCCGCCGGCCGGGTGGCCGCATCCCACGCTGCCGGCGCTGGGCTGAGATGCCGGAACCCCGCATGCACCATTCGCTCAACCGCCGCGCCCTGCTCGCCCTCCTGGGTGCAAGCGCGGCCGCGCCTTTCGCGCGCGCCCAGTCCACCGGCGCTTTCCAGCCCACGCGGGCCGTGCGCATCCTCTCGCCGCAGCAGCCCGGCGGCTCGACCGACGCGGTGCTGCGGCCGCTCGCGCAGAAGCTCTCCGAGCTGTGGGGCCAGCCCGTGCTGGTGGACAACCGGCCGGGCGGAGGGACGCTGATCGCCACGCAGGCCGTGGTGCAGGCCGCGCCCGACGGGCACACGCTGGGTCTGGCGATCAACGCGCTCACCATCAATCCCAGCCTGCGCCAGGACCTGCCCTACGACACGCTGCGCGACATCACCCCGCTCACGCAGATCGGCAACGCCACCATCGCCTTCGTGGTGCATCCCTCGCTGGGCGTGGCCACGCTGCCGGAGTTCGTGGCGCTCGCCAAGTCGAAGCCGGGCGCGCTGTCGTGGGCCTCGCTGGGCATCGGAACCGGCGGCCACATCACGGGAGAGCTGCTGTGCAAGCGCGCGGGCATCCAGGCCGTGCACGTGCCCTTCACGGGCAGCAGCGGCGCCTACCGCGAACTGCTGCCGGGCCGCGTCCATGCCGCCTTCGTCGTGCTCGAATCCGCCGTGCCGCACCTGCAGGCCGGCAGCCTGAAGCTGCTCGCCGTGTCGGACCGGGTGCRCAATCCGCGCTTCCCGGACGTGCCTTCGCTGGACGAAAGCCACCCGGGCCTCGCCTACGAAAGCCTGCTGGGCCTGTTCGGGCCCGCGCGCATGCCGGCCGAGACGGTGCAGCAGATCCATGCCGACGTCCGCTCGGCGCTGCGCGATCCGGCGGTGCGCCAGCAGCTCGAGCACCAGGCCATCGTCGTGATCGCCTCCACGCCGGACGAATTCGCCGCGGTGCTGCGGCGCGAGATCGAGCACTGGCGCGGCGCCGTCCGGGAATCCGGCGCGCGGCTGAGCTGAGCCATCATGCCGCACCGCCTGCGCCTGGCGCTCGCCCTGTCCTGCATCGCGGTGTTCGCGCTGCTGGCGCTGCAGGTGCGGCTGCATGGCCCCATGCTGGAGATGGACCAGGCGGCCAGCCACTGGTTCGCCGCCCACCGCGACGCGGGGCTCACGCGGGCCATGCTGCTGGTCAGCAGCGTGCACCAGACCGGCAAGCTGCTCGCGGCCAGCGCGCTGCTGGCCGTCGTTCTCGCGCTGCGCCAGGGGCTGGCCGCGGCGCGGCCGCTGCTGGTGGTGCCGCTGGGCATGCTGGTCAACCTGGGCCTGAAGGACCTGTTCCATCGCGCGCGCCCGGTGTTCGACGACCCGCTGGTGCAGATCGCCACCTACAGTTTCCCGAGCGGACACGCGGTGGCCTCCACCGTCTTCTACGGTGCGCTTTGCGTGCTGGTGTTCGCGCACACCCGCTCGCGCGCGGCACGGGCCGCCGCTTGCGTCCTGGCCATGGCGATGGTGGGGCTGGTGTGCTTCAGCCGCGTGTACCTGGGTGCGCACTTCCCCGGCGACGTGCTGGCCGGCGTGGCGGTCGGCACGCTGTGCCTGCTGCTGCTGTCGCTCAGGCCCTGGGTGCGGCCTGGGCGGCGAGCGCCTGGCCTTCCTTCTCGCTGAGGCGGCGGATCACCTCCACCTTGGCGAACAGCTGGTCGACGACGTAGATGCGGCCGCTGTTGTCGACGGCGACGCCCGAGATCACGCCGTAGCGGCCCGGCAGGTCGCGCCGGCTGCCCTGGCCGATGGCCAGCAGCAGCTCGCCGCGGTCGGTGAAGATCTGCACGTTGCCGAAGGCGCCGTCGCTCACGTACAGGCGGCCTTCGTCGTCGCTCGCCAGGGCGCGCGGCCGCGCGAACTGTCCCAGGCTGGTGCCCACCTTGCCGAAGCTGCGCAGGAAGGTGCCGTCGGCGTCGAAAGTCTGCACGCGGAAGTTGCCGGCGTCCAGCACGTGCAGGTTGCCGTCGGCGGTCACCGTCGCCTGCACCGGCACGTTGAATTCGCCGTCGCGGTTGCCGCGCTTGCCGATCTCCTTCAGCAGCTTGCCGTCGGCGTCGTACACCAGCACGCGGTGCTGCTCGCTGTCGTTGTCGGAACGGTCGATCACGTAGACCCGGCGGCCGTCGGGGCTGGCGGCCACGCCGGTGGGTCGCTGCAATTCCGCGGGGCTGCCGATCGTTTTCAGGTGCAGGCCCAGCATGTCGTAGACGAACACGCGGCGCAGCGTGGCGTCCGCCACGTAGACCCGGCTGGTCCGGTCGAGCGCGATGGCCGTCGGCTTGCCCAGCGTGCCCGGCGCCCGCAGGCCGAACTGGAACACCTTGCGCCGCGGCGCGTCGAACACCACGATGCTGCGGCGCACCGAGTCGGCGACGAACACGCGGCCGTCGCGCGCGGCCACCATGGACGGCTTTTCCAGCACCTTGCTGTCGGGCGCGCGCGTGCCGGACAGCAGATGCCGCATCTTCATGTCGTCGGTCACCTCCAGCACGTCCGCCAGCGAGCGCAGCGAGGTCTCGTAGGCGAAGCGGGGCCGCTCGGGCGGCGCCGGCCAGAGCCGGTCGCCCTCGTCCTGCACGACGCGCTCGGGGGGTGCCACCGCGCAGGAGGCGAGCAGCGCCGAAGCCCCGAGCCCCAGCAGGAGCCCGCGGCGCGGCAGGCCGGTGCCTACTTGGTGTGGCAGGTCAGGCATAAGGCGCTGCCGGTGTTGGCGATGCGCAGGAAGGTGGGATTGAAGCTGCTGCCGGTGCCGGCGGCGGGCACGCCGTGCGGGTCGTGGCAGGACGCGCACTCCACCATCGGGCCTTCGCCGCTGTCGTACAACCGCACCTCGCGGCTGTCCGGGCGCGAGTCGGCGTCCGTGTCGAACCAGCTGATGCCGGGCCGCGTCGCGTTGGGCGGCTTGAAGTCCACGGCCGCCGAACCGGTGGGGAAGTGCACGCCCACCGGATGGTCGTTGCGCAGGTCGGTGCCGATCACGAACACCGAGAAGTCGGTGGCGCCCGCGCCGACCACGCCCGCGCCCGAGGAGTGGCAGGCCAGGCAGCCCTGGCCGGCCGTGGGGTTCAGCCCGATGTGCACCGTCGCGTCGCTGCCGCGCGTGTTGGTCCAGGCGTTCAGGAAAGTGTTGTTCTGCGAGCCCGCCTGCGCGGCGTTGTAGCCGCCGCTGCCCGGCATGTTGATGATCGAGTCGACGGCCACCTGGCCGTCATGGCAGGACAGGCAGGCCAGCGAGTTCGGGCCGGGCTGCACCACCGTCTGCGTGAGCGAGGTCGTGCCCAGTGCCGCGTAGGTGGTGTAGGTGGTCGCCTTGATCGTGCGGTTCCACAGCGGCAGGGTGACGTTGGCGTTGGCGCCGTGCGGCGTATGGCAGTACACGCACACTTCCGCGTAGTCGTTGCGGTACGGGTCCATGATGCTGCCCGAGGGCCCGCCGCCGGCGGCCTGGCGCTGCGTGAGGTTGTGGCGCGTGTTGGCGACGCTGCCGCGATTGAGGAACTTGGTGTCGAGGTCGCCGTCCGCCCACGAGGCCGCACCCGCGGCCGCCAGGAGAACCGCGATCCAACCCTTCCAGAGCCTTCCAGCGGCGATGCCCATGGTTCCCCTCCGCGTACTTGTTCTTGGTCGGGAAAAGATGCAACGGCCATGCCCGCCGGCATGGCCACTTTTGCGGTGGATCAAGGTTTGGCGGGAACGCGAGCCGGCCCGAGGGAACACGCACCGCGCTTCGGCCATCTTTTCGCGCCGGCGTGCGGGTCGCCGGCCCATCCCGGGCCCCGCGGGGTCCAGCAACAGAGAAAGGGACCGCGCCCGTTCCTGTTAGTGGGAAGGAAAGGGCCGCAAGGCCGCGCGGCGGTCAGCCATCCAGTTCGGGGTAGCTGCGGAAGATGCCCTGTTCGTTGAAGGCCAGCCGGCGCTCGCTGGCCAGGTAGGCCGCCAGCCGCTTGTTCCGCGGCACGCCGGCATGCAGCGCCGCCACGCGAGGCGTGCGCCGCAGCGCGCGCCGAGTGGCCTTGGGCAGCGCATAGAGCAGGCCTTCAACCACCTGGAACAGCGACAGGTCCCCGTAGGTGAGGCGCGCACCCACCAGGCGCGGCACCTCGCGGCGCTCGTTGCCCGGGTTGCGCTCGAGCACGGCCTCGCACCAGCCCAGGAACTTGGGCAGGCGCTGCTTGCGGAAGTCCTCGGCGCGGCGCAGCGCCTCCTGCTTCTGGTCCTCGTAATAGAGGCTGCTGGCGATCGGGTGGTGCAGGTCGTGCGCTTCGACCACCAGGTCGGCCAGCGTGAGCTGGATCTGGTGCAGCCACAGCGCATCGGCTTCGCCCGCGGGCGCGAGCTTCAGCCGCGGACCGAGGTACAGCAGGATCGCTGCGGTCTGGCCGATCACCTTGCTGCCGTCCACGAGGAAGGGGCATGCAAAGGGTGGCCGCCGCACCGACGTGTCGCCCAGGTAATGCATCATGGCCGGCAGCCCGGCGCCCTCGTCCTTGTTGCCGCGCGCGACGTCCACGTAGCCGGCACCCGCGGTCTCCAGCGCGAGCCGGACGAACTCGCCGCGCCCCTGGATCCCGGGCCAGTAGTGCAGTTGGTAGGCCATGCGCCAGCGTAGCATGCGTGCAGGAGGCCCGAGGCACGCCGGCAAACCCGTACCATCGGCGCTCCATCCCTCGGAGTCGCTGGAATGAACGGTGCGCGCAGCCTGGTCGAAACCCTCCTGAAGTCCGGCGTGGACACCTGCTTCGCCAATCCGGGCACGAGCGAGATGCACTTCGTGGCCGCGCTCGACCAGAGCGCCGGCATCCGCTGCGTGCTGGGCCTGCAGGAGAACGTGGTGACCGGCATGGCGGACGGCTACTGGCGCATCGCCGGCAAGCCCGCTTGCACACTGCTGCATTGCGGCCCCGGCCTCGCCAACGGGCTGGCCAACCTGCACAACGCGCGCCGCGCGCGCAGCGGCATCGTCAACATCGTCGGCGACCAGGCCACCTACCACCGGCCGTACGACGCGCCGCTCACCGCCGACACCGACGCGCTTGCCCGCACCGTGTCCGGCTGGCTGCGCACCAGCAGCCAGGCAGATCACGTCGGCCGCGACGCCGCCGCCGCCGTGCAGGCCGCGCGCACGCTGCCGGGGCAGGTCGCCACCCTGATCCTGCCCTCGGATGCCTCGTGGAACGAAGGCGGCGTCGTCGCCGAGCCGCTGGCCGTGCCGGCACCGGCGCCCCTGGATCCTTCGGCGGTGGAGCAGGCCGCGCGCGCGCTGCGCTCGGGCCGCAAGGTCCTGCTGCTGCTCGCGGGCCGCGCACTGCAGCCGCAGGCGCAGCAGCTTGCCTGGCGCATCGCGAGCGCCACCGGCGCGCGGCTGATGGCGGACTTCGCGAACCCGACGGTGCCGCGCGGCCGCGGCCGCCTGCAAATCGAACGCGTGCCGTACAAGACCGAGCTTGCGATCGAGGCGCTGGCGCCGTTCGAGCACATCGTGCTGGTGAACGCCAAGGCGCCGGTGGGCTTCTTCGCCTATCCCGGGCGGCCCTCCATCCAGTACCCGCCGCAGGCGCATCTGCACGTGCTGGCGCGGCCGGAGCAGGATGCGATCGCCGCACTGTCCGCACTGGCCGACGCGCTGCATGCGCCGCAGGTGGACATCCCCGATCCCGGCCCGCGCCCGCAGGCGGCCTCGGGTGCGCCCAGCCCGGACAAGCTGGCGCAGACGGTGGCGGCGCTGATGCCCGAGAACGCCATCGTTTCGGACGAAAGCATTTCCTATGGCCGCGGCTTCTACAAGGCATCGCATGCCGCGCCCCCGCACGACTGGCTGCATCTCGCGGGCGGGGCGATCGGCGACGGCCTGCCGGTGGCCGCCGGCGCCGCGATCGCCGCCGGCGGCCAACGCCGCGTGATCGGCCTGCAGGCGGATGGCGCGGCGATGTATTCGCTGCAGGCGCTGTGGACGCAGGCACGCGAACGCCTGCCGGTCACCACCATCCTGCTCAACAACCGCAAGTACGGCATCCTGATCGGTGAGTACCAAGGTGTCGGCGCCACCCCGGGGCCGACCGCGATGCGCATGCTGGACCTGGGCGACCCCGACCTCGGCTGGGTGCAGCTCGCGCGCGGCATGGGCGTGGACGCGGCCCGCGCGACCACGATGGAAGAGTGCGCGGACCTGCTCGCGCAGAGCCTGCGGCAACCGGCGCCCTTCCTCATCGAGCTGATGGTCTGAGGGTCAACCCCAGCACCGTCAACACCGATTGACGCGCCACGGGGGCGCTGGGTAGTCTCCCTGGGCTCCCCGCACCCACCACCAGGAGACAAGATGCGTCTGTTGTCCAAACTCGTCCCGGGCCTGGCCCTGCTCTGCAGCGTGCTCGCCTTTCCCGCGGCGGCCCAGTCCGATTACCCGAACAGGCCGATCAAGTGGATCGTCCCGTATCCGCCGGGCGGCACCACCGACCTGTTGGCGCGGCTGATGGGGCAGTACCTCTCGACCAAGCTGGGGCAGCAGATCCTGATCGAGAACAAGGCGGGCGGGGGCAACAACATCGGCACCGACTTCGCGGTGAAGTCGCCGCCGGACGGCTACACCATCCACCTGGTGAACCCGGCCAACGCGATCAACGCGACGCTCTATCCCAAGCTGCCGTTCAACTACCTCGAGGACATGGTGCCCATCGCCGGCATCGTGCGGGTGCCCAACGTGATGACCGTGACGAAGAACTTCCCGGCCAGGACCGTGCAGGAGTTCATCGACTACGGCAAGAAGAACCCCGGCAAGATCAACATGGCCTCGTCCGGCGCGGGCACCTCGGTGCACCTGTCGGGCGAGCTGTTCAAGTTCATGACGGGCATCGACATGAAGCACGTGCCGTACAAGGGCGCGGGCCCCGCGATCACCGACCTGATCGGCGGCCAGGTCGACGTGCTGTTCGACAACATGCCTTCCATCATCGGCCACATCCGCGGCGGCTCGGTGCGGGCGCTGGGCGTCACCAGCGCGCAGCGCTCGCCGGCGCTGCCGGACGTGCCGACCGTGGCGGAGACGGTGCCCGGCTACGAGGCCAGCGCATGGTTCGGCGCCTCGGCGCCCAAGGGCACGCCGCGCGCGGTGATCGACCGCCTGAACCGCGAGTTCAACGCCGCCCTGGCCGACCCCGTGATGAAGGCCAAGCTGGCGGACCTGGGCGGCGTGCCGATTCCCGGCTCGCCGGAAGACTTCTGGAAGATCCACCGCATGGAAACGGAGAAGTGGGCCAAGATCGTCCAGTTCTCCGGCGCGAAGGCCGAGTAGGTCCGATCGCCCCGCGGCGCTGCGAATGCGGCGCCGCCATCGCGGGGCCGCGTGCGGCGCGCTACCAGAGCGCGCGCATGGCCTCTTCGTAGGCCGCGCGGTCCGGGCGCGTTTCCACGTCGCGTCCCGCCACCACCACCCGCGCCATCGGTGTGCCAGGTGAAGAGAACACCAGCGCGTCCAGCAGGTGCGTCGCGGGCACGCCGGCCAGCGCGGGTGCTTGCGTGTCGATCACCGCGAAGTCCGCGCGCTGACCCACGGCCAGTCCGGCGAGCGGCAATCCGGCCGCTGCGCTCCCACCGTCGACGGCGCCATCCAGCAGGGTCGCCGCCGTGCTCTCCGCACCGGCCGCACGCGCGGCCACGTTGCGCTGGCGCAGCACGATGCGCTGCGAGTATTCCAGCAGGCGCAGCTCCTCGGTCCAGCTGCGCGTGACGTGGCTGTCCGATCCCAGGGACCAGCGCCCGCCCGCGGCCTGCCAGGACGGCAGGTCGAACACGCCGTCCCCCAGGTTCGCTTCGGTCGACGGGCACAGCACGATGGCCGCGCCGGTGGCCTTCAGCGCTTGCAGTTCGTCCGCCTTCGCCTGCGTGGCGTGCACGAGGTTCCAGCCGGCATCCACCGGTGCATGCCGCAACAGCCAGTCGATCGGGCGCAGCCCGTGCTGGCGCACGCAGTCCTCCACCTCCAGCTGTTGCTCCGCGACGTGGATGTGCACCGGCATGCCCGCGGCGCGCGCGGCCTGCGCGCACTCGCGCACGGCGCCCTCGTCGACGGCGCGCAGCGAGTGCAGCGCGAGGCCGGCGGCGACCCGGTAATCGGCGCCGGACTCGCTGCGCACCGCCTCGGCGGTGCGCAGCACTGCGTCCGGAGTGGAAGCGAAGCGCCGCTGGTCCGCCCGCAGGCCGGCGGCGCCGAAGCCGGAACGCATGTACAGCGTGGGCAGCAGCGTGAGGCCGATGCCCACGCGGCGCGCCGCGCGCACCAGCGCCAGCGACATCTCCAGCGGATCGGCGTAGGGACGGCCGTCGTGGTCGTTGTGCAGGTAATGGAACTCGCAGACCTGGGTGTAGCCGGCGGCCAGCAGCTCGGCGTACAGGAAGCCCGCGATCGCCTCGAGCTGCTGTGGCGTGATGCGCAGCGCGGCCGCGTACATCCGGTCGCGCCAGCTCCAGAAGTCGTCGCGCCCAGGAGCCGCGCGCTCCGTCAGGCCGGCGATCGCGCGCTGGAAGGCATGGCTGTGGCCGTCGACGACACCGGGCAGCACCGGTCCGCGCAGCACCTCGGCCCCGGCCCGGTCGGCCGCCCCGCAGCCGGGCTGCACCTGCTGCCAGAGGCCGTCGGCGCCCGCGGCCAGCAGCACGTCCTGCGCCCAGCAGCCCGCGATCCAGGCGCGCCGGGCGAAGAAGCGGCGCGCTTCAGCCATGGAGCTTGCGGCAGGCAGCGAAGGCCGCTTCCACCATGTCGCGCACGACCGGCTCGACGCGCGCGGCGGCCTGCTCCTCGTAGTTGTACGGCGGGGCTTCGCGCATGTAGAGGCACTGGCACATCTCCAGCTGCACCGCGTGCACGTGCTCGGCGGGACGGCCGTACCGGCGTGTGATGTAGCCGCCCTTGAAGCGGCCGTTGAGCACGTGCGTGAAGTCCGCGTGCCGGGACGCGGCCGCCACCACGGCCTGCGCGATGGAGGCGTCGGCGCTCTGGCCGTCGGCCGTGCCGATGTTCAGGTCCGGCAACCGGCCCTCGAACAGCCAGGGGATCTCGGCGCGGATGCTGTGCGCGTCCCACAGCAGCACGTAGCCATGCTGCGCCTTCAGGCGCGCGAGCTCGCCCTGCAAGGCCTCGTGGTAGGGCGCCCACCAGGTGGCGCGCCGGCGCGCCTTCTCCTCGGGCGACAGCACGAAGCCGTCGCGGTACAGCGCATCGCCGGTGAAGAAGCGGCTGGGGCACAGCTCGGTGTTGGAGGCGCCGGGGTACATGGGCGTGTCGTCGGGCGGCCGGTTCAGGTCGACCACGTAGCGCGACACGGTGGGCTGCAGCACGCTGGCGCCGAGCGTGCGCGCGAACGCGTACAGGCGGTCCAGGTGCCAGTCGGTGTCTTCCACGTCCAGGGCGCGCGCGACATAGTCGGCGCGCAGCGGCTGCGGGATCTCCGTGCCCATGTGCGGAATGCTCACCAGCATCGGGAGGCTGCCGCGGTGCAGCTGGAAATTCATCGGGCTTGTCCTTCGACGAAGGTGGCGCGACAGGGGTTCAGCCCGATCGCATAGGCAAGTTCGGCGGGACTGCGTGCGTCCCACAGCACGAAGTCGGCGCGCAGGCCGGCGGCGAGCACGCCGCGGTCCGGCAGGCCCAGCGCGCGCGCTGCGTGGCGGGTGACGCCGGCCAGTGCCTCTTCCGGCGTCATCCGGAACAGCGTGCAGGCCATGTTGAGCATCAGCAGCAGCGAGGTGCAGGGCGAGGTGCCGGGATTGCAGTCGGTCGACACCGCCATCGGTACGCGATGCGCGCGCAGCAAGGCCACCGGCGGCAGCTTCGTTTCGCGCAGGAAGTAGAAAGCACCGGGAAGCAGCACGGCGACGCTGCCGGCCTGCGCCATCGCCCGCGCGCCCGCTTCGCTGAGCCATTCCAGGTGGTCGCTGCTCAGCGCGCCATAGCCCGCAGCCAGCTCCGCACCGCCGCTGTCGCTCAGCTGCTCGGCGTGCAGCTTCACGGGCAGGCCCAGGGCGCGTGCCGCGTCGAACACGCGGCGCGTCTGCGCCGGCGTGAAGCCGATCGTTTCGCAAAAGGCATCGACCGCATCGACCAGGCCTTGCGCGTGCAGGCGCGGCAGCATGGCGCACACGCTGGCGATGTAGTCGTCGGCGCGGCCGGTGAATTCCGGGGGCAGCGCGTGCGCACCCAGGAAGGTGGTGCGCACGGCCACGCGCTCTTGCGCGCCCAGGCGGCGCGCGACGCGCAGGCACTTCGCCTCCGCGTCCTCGGCCAGGCCATAGCCGGACTTGATCTCGAGGGTGGTCACGCCTTCGGCCAGCAGCGGCCGCAGGCGCCGCAGCGACTGCGCGAGCAGGGTGTCCTCATCGGCCGCGCGAGTGGCTTTCACCGTGGAGACGATGCCGCCGCCGGCGCGCGCGATCTCCTCGTAGCTGGCGCCCTTCAGCCGCGCCTCGAATTCGCCGGCACGGTCGCCGGCGTAGACCAGGTGGGTGTGGCAGTCGATCAGCCCGGGCGTCAGCAGCGCGCCCTGTGCGTCGTGCACGGTGCCGCGACCCAGTTGGTCCGGGAGCTCGGCGCGCGGGCCGACCCAGGCGATGCGTCCATCCTCGACGGCCAGTGCGCCGTCCTCGATCAGTCCATACGCCTGGGGCGCATCGGCCGCCATGGTCGCGATGCGTGCGTGGGTCCACAGCTGCAGGCTCACGGCGTCGCCTCCATCCACAAGGCCTCATCGGTACTGACTTCGCCGGCCGCCGGTCCATCGAGCTGCGCCCAGGCGAGGTGCCGGGCCGGCAGCTCGAAGGCTTCGCCGGCCAACACCATCCGCGCCGGTCCCTGGTGCGCGTAGGCCGCGAGCAACGTGCCCGCGCCCAGGGCCAGGCTGCGCCGCCCGCGCAGGCGCCACAGCCGCGCGCAGCCGGGAGGCGCCATCAGGTTGAAGTCGCGCGTGGGCCCGCCGCGCAGCGTGCAGTCCACGTTGAGGCCGCCATCGAAACGCAGGGGTGCATCGCTGCGCGTGAGCGTGTGTTCCTCGTGACCCATGCGCAGAACCACGCCGTCACCCTCCAGCACGGCAAACCAGCGCTCCAGGCCGTCGAAGTGCGAGAACGGTCCCGCGGCCTGCACGTCGGCCACCGACAGGCGCAGGCGCCAGCCCGCGACCGCGGGCCACGCCAGCAGCTCGCGGGTGATGCCGCCGCCGTTGCGCCAAGGCTGCGGCGGCACCTGGTCGAGGGAGACGGTGTGCCACTTCATGCCTGGAACTGCCCGCTGAAGCTGTAGCGCGTGCCGGGATAGAGCTGCCGCGCGACGCTGGCGACGTGGGCCCCGCTCACGGTGCGCCGCATCATGACCAGGCAGGGATCGCTGACCTTGATGTCCAGCGCCCTGGCTTCCTCGGCGGTGGGCAGCGTGGCCTCGATGGTGTAGCTCGCCTCGGTCAGCGGAGCGTGCCGCAGCAAGTGCAGGGTGGGCGAGACCTGCGTGAAGTCGGTCTCGAGGTAGTGCGGTGCGGCCAGCGGGTTGACGTAGCGGTCCTCGTACTGGATCGGAACCCCGTTCTCCAGGTGCACCAGCACGGTGTGGAACACGTTCGCACCCTTGCGCAGCTGCAGCGATTCCGCCAGGTCGGCGCGCGCCTTCTCCTGGGCGACCGTGACGACGCGGGTGGTGTGCACGTGGCCGCGCTCGGCGACCTCCTCGTGGATGTCGCGGATGACCAGCTGCGAGGAAATGCGGTGCAGCTGCGCGACCCGCGTGCCGGAACCCTGCACCCGGGTCACCAGGCCTTCGGCGGCCAGTTCGCGCAGCGAGCGGTGCGCGGTCATGCGGCTGATGGCGAAGCGCTCCATCAGCGTCGCCTCGCTCGGCACGACGTCGCCCGGCTTCCATTCGCCGCTTGCGATGTGCTGCCGGATCCAGCCCTTGACCTGCTCGTACGCAGGCCGTTCGTCCTTTGCCATGGGGCGCGAGCATACCCCAGTTGACACGGCTTGTATAGACAACTATGCTCCGCGTCCATCAGCTTGTATAGACAACTCGGCCACCCGGCCGCCCACCCGGAACAACGCACCATGTCCGACCTTTCGCAAGCCCATTTCCTCGGCGCCGGCCCCCGGCCGGTGCACGCCCCGCAGGGCACCGAGCTCAGCTGCGCCAACTGGCAGCTGGAAGCCGCCTACCGCATGATCCAGAACAACCTGGATCCGGCCGTTGCCGAAAACCCGGATGCCCTGGTCGTCTATGGCGGCATCGGCAAGGCGGCGCGCAACTGGCCGGCCTTCGAGGCGATCCTGGCCACGCTGCGCCGCATGAAGCCGGACGAGACCCTGCTCATCCAGTCGGGCAAGCCGGTGGGCGTGTTCCGCACCCATGCCGGTGCGCCGCGCGTGCTGATCGCCAACTCCAACCTGGTGCCGCGCTGGGCGACCTGGGAGCACTTCAACGAGCTCGACCGCAAGGGCCTGATGATGTACGGCCAGATGACGGCCGGCAGCTGGATCTACATCGGCACCCAGGGCATCGTGCAGGGCACCTACGAGACCTTCGCTGAAGCAGGGCGCCAGCATTTCAACGGCGACCTGGCCGGCCGCTGGGTGCTGACCGCGGGCCTGGGCGGCATGGGCGGCGCGCAGCCGCTGGCCGCGACCTTCGCCGGCGCCTGCTCGCTCAACATCGAGTGCCAGCAGTCGCGCATCGACTTCCGGCTGCGCACCCGCTACGTCGACAAGCAGGCCAGGGACCTGGACGAGGCGCTCGCGCTGATCGCGCACCACACCGCCCGCAAGGAGGCGGTGTCGATCGCCCTGTGCGGCAATGCCGCCGAGATCGTGCCCGAGCTGGCGCGGCGCGCGCGCTCCGGCGGCCCGCGTCCCGACATCGTCACCGACCAGACCTCGGCGCACGACATCATCAACGGCTACCTGCCGATCGGCTGGAGCGTGGAGCAGTGGCAGGCCGCGCAGAAGGATCCGGCGCAGCACGCGCGCCTGCAGCAGGCCGCCGGCGAATCCTGCGCCGTGCACGTGCGCGCGATGCTGGAGTTCCACCGCATGGGCGTTCCCACCGTGGACTACGGCAACAACCTGCGGCAGGTCGCGCAGGACTTCGGCGTGGCCGATGCCTTCGCCTACCTCGGATTCGTGCCGGCCTACATCCGGCCGCTGTTCTGCCGCGGCGTGGGTCCGTTCCGCTGGGTCGCGCTGTCCGGCGACCCCGAGGACATCCGCAAGACCGACGCCAGGATGAAGGAACTGTTCCCGGACAACAAGCACCTGCACCGCTGGATCGACATGGCGCAGGACCGCATCAGTTTCCAGGGCCTGCCGGCGCGCATCTGCTGGATCGGCCTGGGTGAGCGGCATCTTGCCGGCCTCGCCTTCAACGAGATGGTGAAGAGCGGTGAACTGAAGGCGCCGATCGTGATCGGCCGCGACCACCTGGACAGCGGCTCGGTCGCCTCGCCCAACCGCGAGACCGAGGCGATGCAGGACGACAGCGACGCGGTGAGCGACTGGCCGCTGCTCAACGCGCTGCTCAACACCGCCAGCGGCGCCAGCTGGGTGAGCATCCACCACGGCGGCGGCGTCGGCATGGGCTACTCGCAACACGCGGGCGTGGTGATCGTCTGCGACGGGACGGCGGAAGCGGCGGAGAAGATCGAGCGCGTGCTGTGGAACGATCCCGCGACCGGCGTGATGCGGCATGCGGATGCGGGCTACGCGATCGCGCAGGACTGCGCGCGGGAGCAGGGGCTCGATCTGCCGATGCTGGGATGAGGCACATGCTGGGGTTCACTTCGTTCACCACCAGCCTACGGCTCTCCCCCGGCTTACGGCAGTCTCCTAGGCCGGTGATGAGCATCGCGAACCCCAGCAATTCAATCGCATGACGACACCAGAAATCATCGTTCCCGGCGAGTTCGACCTCGCCCAGTTGCGCCGGCTGGCGGACACGCCCGAGGTGCAGGTCGCGCTCGATCCGCGCTGCCGCGAAGCGATCCGCGCCAGTGCGGACATGGTGCGCCGCGCCACCGCCGGCGACGCGCCCGTCTACGGCGTGAACACCGGCTTCGGCAAGCTCGCGATGAAGCGCATCGCGCGCGAGGACCTCGCGCTGCTGCAGTTGAAGCTGCTGCGCTCGCACGCCGTCGGCGTCGGCGAGCCGCTCTCGCCGCGCGTGGTGCGGCTGGTGCTGCTGCTGAAAGCCGCCAGCCTGGCGCGCGGCTACTCCGGCGTGCGGGAGGAGGTGGTGGACGGCCTGCTCGCGTTGCACAACCGCGACGTGATTCCGGTCATTCCGGCGCAAGGGTCGGTCGGCGCTTCCGGCGACCTCGCGCCCTTGTCCCACCTGAGCCTGCCGCTGATCGGCGAAGGCGAGGCCTTCTTCGACGGCGTGCGCATGCCGGGCGGCCAGGCGCTGGAGCGCGCGGGCTTGCAGCCGCTGCAGCTGGGCGCCAAGGAAGGCCTGGCCCTGATCAACGGCACGCAGGTCTCCACGGCACTCGCGCTGGACGCACTGCTCGCCACCGACAAGCTGTTCGAGGCGGCCGTGATCACCGGCGCGCTCACGCTCGACGCCGCGCGCGGCAGCGATGCGCCCTTCGACCCGCGCATCCATGCGGTGCGCGGCCAGCCTGGCCAGATCGATTGCGCCGCGGCCTACCGCGCGCTGATGGTGGGCAGCGAGATCCGCCGCTCGCACCTGGAACAGGACGACCGCGTGCAGGACCCCTACTGCCTGCGCTGCCAGCCGCAGGTGATGGGCGCCTGCCTGGACCAGATGCGCTACGCCACCCAGGTGCTGGTGCGAGAGGCCAACGCGGTCACCGACAACCCGCTGGTGTTCGCGGGCAGCGACGAGGCCATGGTGTCCGGCGGCAACTTCCACGCGGAGCCGGTGGCGCTGGTGGCCGATGCGCTCGCGGTGGCCATCGCCGAGATCGGCGCGATCTCCGAGCGGCGCGTGGCCATGCTGGTCGACACCGTGGTGTCGCGGCTGCCGCCCTTCCTCACGCCCGATGCCGGGCTCAACTCCGGCTTCATGATCGTGCACGTCACGGCGGCGGCGCTTGCGTCGGAGAACAAGTCGATGGCGCATCCGGCCAGCGTCGACAGCCTGCCGACCTCCGCCAACCAGGAGGACCACGTGAGCATGGCGACTTTCGCCGCGCGCCGCCTGCAGCCCATGCTGGCGAACACCGCGCACATCGTCGGCATCGAACTGCTGGCGGCCGCGCAGGGCATCGAGTTCCTGCGGCCCCTCACCAGTGCCCCGGCACTGGAAGGCGTTCTGCGCCTGGTGCGCAGCGTCTCGCCCGCGATGATGGCCGACCGCAGCCTGGCGCACGACATCGAAGCGATGCACCACATGGTGGCGGCCGGCGACATCGGCCACGCCACCGAGCAGCACATCCCCGAATTGCAGGCCCTGCGCCTGGCATGAGCCCTGCATAGCGTCCCCCCAATCCACCACCACGGAGCGCATCCCATGAAGAAGCTGTTGACCCTCACGCTGCTGGCCCTGGCCGCCGCCGCATCGCAGGCGCAGGACACCAAGGTCGCGATCGGCCTGTCCGGCTGGACCGGCTTCGCGCCGCTGACGCTGGCCAAGGAGGCCGGCATCTTCAAGAAGAACGGGCTGGACGTCACGCTGCGCAAGATCCCGCAGAAGGACCGCCACCTGGCCATCGCCTCCGGCGACGTGCAGTGCGCGGCGACGACGGTGGAGACCTGGATCGTGTGGAACGCCAACGGCGTCGCGACCACGCAGATCTTCCAGCTGGACAAGTCCTATGGCGCCGACGGCATGGTGGTCAAGGGCAACGTCGCGAAGATCAGCGACCTCAAGGGCAAGACGGTCGCTGCCAGCGCACCGGGCACCGCGCCCTACTTCACGCTCGCCTGGATGCTCAAGAAGAACGGCCTGTCGCCCAAGGACGTGAAGGTCGTCAACCTGGAGCCGCAGGCCGCCGCCAACGCGATGATCGCGGGCACCGCCGACCTCGACGCCGCGATGACCTACGAACCCTACCTGTCCGCCGTGCGCGCCAAGCCCGAGGCCGGCAAGATCATCGCCACCACCCTGGACTACCCGATGGTGATGGACACCTTCGGCTGCACGCCCAAGTTCCTGTCCGAGAACCCGAAGGCCGCCAAGGCGCTGGCCGACAGCTACTTCGAGGCGGTGGACATGATCAAGCGCGATCCGAAGAAGAGCTTCGAGATCATGGGCGCGGACGTCAAGCAGAGCGGCGAGCAGTTCGAGGCGAGCGCGAAGTACCTGCGCTGGCAGGACCGCGAGTCCAACCAGAAGTTCTTCTCCGGTGAGCACGCCGCCTTCAGCAAGGAAGCGGCCGACCTGCTGCTGGAGACCGGGATCATCAAGCAGATCCCCGACCTGGCCAAGCTGGCCGACACCCGCTTCCTGAAGTGATGAAACCGCTGGCGCCGGTGGACCCGGGCACCCGCGTGGTGCTGGGCATCTCCTTCTTCGTGCTGTTCTTCCTGGTGTGGGCGGCCGTCACCTTCGGCGGCGTCGTGCCCAAGACCTTCCTGGCCGATCCGCTGACGATGGTGAAGTCCGGCTGGACCCTGCTGGTGCAGCACGGCTTCCTGGGCGACATCGGCATGACGGTGTGGCGCGTGCTGGGCGGCTTCGTGATCGCCGCGGCGCTCGCGGTGCCGCTGGGCGTGCTGATGGGTGCGTACAAGCCGGTCGAGGCCTTCTTCGAGCCCTTCGTGAGCTTCGCGCGCTACCTGCCGGCGTCCGCCTTCATCCCGCTGCTGATCCTGTGGGCCGGCATCGGCGAGGCGCAGAAGCTGGCCGTGATCTTCATCGGCTCGTTCTTCCAGCTGGTGCTGATGATCGCGGTGAGTGTGGGCAACACGCGGCGCGACCTGGTGGAGGCGGCGTACACGCTGGGCGCGATGGATGCGGGCGTGGTCAAGCGGGTGCTGCTGCCCTCCAGCGCGCCGGAGATCGCCGAGACGCTGCGCATGGTGCTGGGCTGGGCCTGGACCTACGTGATCGTCGCCGAGCTGATCGGCGCCTCCAGCGGCATCGGCCACATGATCACCGACAGCCAGGCGCTGCTGGCGACCGACCAGATCATCTTCGGCATCATCGTCATCGGCCTGATCGGGCTCGTGACCGACTTCGCCTTCAAGGCATTCAACCGGAAGCTGTTCCCATGGGCCCGGATCTGAAAATGAGCATCCTGCAGGTGAGCGGCGTCGCCAAGAGCTTCACCAGCCGCGGCGGCGCGACGGTGGCGCTGGAAGCCACCGACCTGCTGGTGCAGGAGAACGACTTCATCACCATCCTCGGCCCCTCGGGCTGCGGCAAGAGCACGCTGCTGCGGATGGTGGCGGGTCTGGACACGCCCAGCGGCGGCGTCATCACGCTCGATGGCCAACCGGTGCGCGGCCCCGGCGCCGACCGCGGCATGGTGTTCCAGAGCTACACGCTGTTTCCCTGGCTCACGGTGCTGCAGAACGTGTGCTTCGGCCTGCGCGAAAAGCGCATGCCGCCGGCGCAGCAGTTGGAGACCGCGCGCCATTTCCTGGCCAAGGTGGGGCTGAAGGATTTCGAGAATCACTTCCCCAAGCAGCTGTCCGGCGGCATGCAGCAGCGCACCGCGCTGGCGCGCGCACTGGCCAACAACCCGCGCATCCTGCTGATGGACGAGCCTTTCGGCGCCCTGGACCACCAGACGCGCGAGCTGATGCAGGAACTGCTGCTGGGCATCTGGGAAGAGGAACGCAAGACGGTGTTGTTCGTCACGCACGATATCGACGAGTCGATCTTCATGGGCAACCGCGTGGTGGTGATGAGCGCGCGGCCCGGCCGCATCAAGTGCGACCTGCCGGTGCCGCTGCCGCATCCGCGCCACTACGCGATGAAGACCACGCCGCCGTTCGCCGAACTGAAGGCGCGCCTCACCGAGGAGATCCGCATCGAGGTGCGCAAGGCCGCGGGGCTGGAGCCGGCGCTGTCCTGAGGGGCGGCGCCGCTCAGTGCCACGCCTCCACGGCCGGCTGCGCGAGTTCCCGCCCGATCATGGCGCGGGCATAGAAGTAGTTGTTGCGTGCCCGCTCGGTCATGCCGTCCAGGTTGACGCGGCCGCCGGCATCGCAGGGAAAGCAGAACCTGCGGCTGCTGTCGGTCAGCGACTCGAAGCAGAGCTGGAATTGGCAGGAACTGGTGGACTCGGTCATTTCCGTCCTCCGGCGACGCCGGGGCAACGCAGGGATGCTGCGCCGCCTCGCCTTCACCGGCCTGACAGTGCACCGCATTTCCCCTGACAGGGCTCCGGAAGCCGGACTGGGGGAAAATCCAGTGCATGGAACCCAAGCAGTCTTCCGACATTGGCATCATCGGCCTCGGCGTGATGGGCGAAAACCTCGCGCTCAACCTCCACCGCAACGGCTTCGCGGTCAGCGGCTTCGACCTGGAAGATCCCAAGCGCGACAGTTTTGCCAAGCGCACCGGCGCGGTGGCGCCGCGCTCGCTGCAACAGCTGGTGGCCAGCCTCACGCAGCCGCGCGTGCTGCTGATGATGGTGCCGGCGGGCGACGCCGTCGACGAGGTGCTGGCCGGGCTGCGGCCACTGCTGGCGGCGGGCGACGTCGTGATCGACGGCGGCAACACCCGCTTCACCGACACCCAGCGCCGCATCACCGAGCTCGCGGGCACCGGCATCCTGTTCGTGGGCGCGGGCGTCAGCGGCGGGGAAGAGGGCGCGCTGCGCGGGCCGGCGATCATGCCGGGCGGCGACGTGCAGGCCTGGCCGGTGATCAAGCCCATCCTGCAGGCGATCGCCGCGCGCGCCGACGACGGCCAGCCCTGCTGCGACTGGGTGGGCCCGGGCGCGGCCGGCCATTTCGTCAAGATGGTCCACAACGGCATCGAGTACGCCGACATGCAGACCATCTGCGAGGCCTACCACCTGATGGGCGAACTGCTAGGCATGCAGGCGCATTCCATGGGCGACGTCTTTGCCGAATGGAACCGTGGCGAACTGTCGAGCTACCTGGTCGGCATCACTTCGGAGATCCTGCAGCGCATCGATCGGGAGACCGGCCGCCCGCTGGTGGACCTGATCACCGACACCGCGGAACAGAAGGGCACCGGCAAGTGGGCCAGCCAGGTGGCGCTGGACCTGGGCGTCACCGCGCCGACCATCGCCGACGCGGTGTTCGCGCGCACGGTGAGCGCCGTGCGCGGCGAGCGCGCCGCCGCCGCCGCCGTGCTCAACGGCCCCCGGCTGCCCTTCACCGGCGAGCGCGCCGTGTTCGTCGAGAAGATCCGCCGCGCGCTGCTGGCCGCCAAGATCTGCGCCTATGCACAGGGCTTCCAGCTGCTGGCCGCCGCCGACAAGGAGTACGGCTGGGCGCTGACGCTGGGCACCATCGCGGGCCTCTGGCGCGCCGGCTGCATCATCCGCGCGCGCCTGCTGGAGGACATCCGGCGGGCCTATGCGCGCAACGGCCAGCTGGCCAACCTGCTGGTGGACGAACACTTCGCCGCCGTGATGGCCGATGGCCAGCAGGCGCTGCGCGAAGTGGTGGCGACGGCGGCGCAGCACGGCGTGGCGGTGCCCGCGTTCATGAGCGCGCTGGCCTACTACGACAGCTACCGCTCGCGCCGACTGCCGGCCAACCTGCTGCAGGCGCAGCGCGACTACTTCGGCGCGCACACCTACCAGCGGCTCGATCGCCCCGGCAAGTTCCACACGCGCTGGGCCGACGCCGACTCCTAGGAGTCTGCGCGGGCCCGTTTCTCTGCCGCGCACCAAGCATTTCGCTTACCCCCCGACCGGCCGATCGCGCCGGCGCCGCGGCAGGACTAGACTGCGCCCGACCCCGGCCGAAAACGCCGGGTGCAGGGGGGCTCATGGAACAGAGCAAGGCGGGAGATCCGGCGGTGACCGGTTCGCCCCTCGGCCCGTGGGTGTGGCAGCGGCGGGAGATGCTGGCGGCTTCGGCCGACCCCGCTGCGCAGGGACCCGACAACGTACCGCCGCCCGACCAGGACGATCCCCGCTGGGGCCTGGCCTTTTCCGGCGGCGGCATCCGCAGCGCCACCTTCTGCCTCGGCCTGGCCAGCGGACTCGCCAAGAAGGGCCTGTTCCAGCGTTTCGACCTGCTGTCCACTGTCTCCGGCGGCGGCTACACCGGCGCCGCGCTCGGCAAGCTGTTCAACGCACGCGGCGCGACCTCCGCGCAGGTGCAGAAAGGCCTGGGTGATCCGGGCGGCACCTGGTTCGTCTGGTGGCTGCGCGCGACCAGCCGCTACCTGACGCCGCGCGGCGCGCGCGACCTGGTGATCTCGGCGGCGACCTACGGCCGCAACATGTTCGCCGTGCACCTGGAGCTGGGCCTGACGCTGATGGTGCTGGGCGGGATCGTGGGCCTGTTCAACCTGTTCGCCTGGCAACTGCTCTATCGCTGGTTCGCGGCGCATCCCGACATGCTGCCCGCGGTCGGGCCGCTGTTCCAGCCCTGGCTCTCCACGCTGTGGGTGGCCATGGTGCTGCCGGTGCTGGCATCGATCCCGCTGGCCGCCGCGTACTGGACCATCCCTTCGCAGCGCGGCCGGCGCTGGGTGCTGTCGGAGGTGCTGCTCTCGCTGATGCTGGCCACCCTGGGCCTTGCCGCGGGCGCGGCGGCGCTGGACGGATCGCTCTGGGGCTCGCACCACGACGGCGCGCTGCGCGCGTTCTGCGCGGGGCTCGCGGCCCTGATGCTGCTGGCGGCGCCGGGTCCGCTGATCGCGAGGCTGGCGCGGCCGCCGCGCCGGCAGGAGAAGAAGGACGCGGCCGAACTCCGGGCCGCGCGCGCGGGGACGGGCGGGTCGGCGCTGCGCCGGCTCGGCCGCTACGCGCACGGCGTGCTCACCAGCACCGTCGACACCGGCGCCTCCGCGGAGCAGCGCAACCGGCTCACCGCCTGGCTCGCCAACTGCGTGAGCGTCGCGCTGCTGCTGCTGCTGCTCGGGGTGCTGGACCGCGCCGCCTGGTTCGTCGCCTTCGAGCGCCAGCACTACACCTACGTGCTGCCGGTGCTGCTGGCGATCGGCTTCGCCACGGCCCGCACGCTCGCCGTGCAGCTTCCCACGCACGAAGCGTCGACCGCGGTCAGCGGGCGCCTGCTGTCCGAGCTGGTCGAGTACGCGGGATGGATCCTGTTCGGGCTGCTGGCGGTGTTCTGGGTGGCGCTGGTGTACCGCGTCGCGGTGATCAACCTGTTCGCGCCGCCGCCGCTGGACGAACTGCAGTTCAGCGAGGCCATGCTGCTGGTGCTGCCCTTCGTCGCGCTGCCGCTGCTGTACATGGCCTTCACCTGCAACAAGGCCGATTTCCCCAATCTCTCCTCGCTGCACAACTTCTACCGCGCGCGCCTGACGCGCAGCTACCTGGGCGCGGCCAATCCGGAGCGCTTCCGCGTGCACACGCGCGGCCACGGCGCCCGCGCTGCCGATCCGCTGGGTCCCGCCGACGCCGAGGCGCTGGTCGACGTGGCGAACCGCCGCTCGGTGTACGAGGTGGATCCGGCCGACACGGTTCTGATGCGCGACTACCAGCCGCAGGCGCACGGCGGGCCGGTGCACATCCTCAACGTCACCGTCAACCAGACGCACGATCCGCTCGGCGGCCTGTTCAACCAGGACCGCAAGGGGCAGTACCTGTCCATCACGTCAGCCGGCCACTACCGCATCGGCCAGGAGCCCTGGCGGCACGACAGCTCGTTCGCCGAGTCGCAGCTGCCGGCCTGGATGGCGATCTCCGGCGCGGCGGTGGCGCCGGGCCTCGGCGGCCAGACCTCCTCGGGCCTCGCGATGCTGCTGTTCATGGCGGGGGTGCGCCTGGGCTACTGGTGGGAGATGGCGCCGCCGGCCAGCGGTCTGCAGGCGCTGCTGTCGCCCACCAAGTACCGGCTGCTGTTCGGCGAGGCGCTGGCGCGCTTCGGCGGCACCGAGGACCGCTTCTGGTACTTGAGCGACGGCGGCCACTTCGAGAACACGGCGGCTTACGCGCTGCTGCGCGAACGCACCAAGCTCGTGGTGGTGGCCGACGCCGGCGCCGATCCGGCCTATGCCTTCGAGGACCTGGAGAACCTGGTGCGCAAGGTGCGCATCGACCTGCAGGCGGAGATCGAGTTCGTGGACGTCGACAGCGCGGGCGAATCCTCGCTCGCCTTCTTCGGCTCGCTCGACCAGCTGCGCGACGCCGCCAGCAGCGCGTGCATGGCGCTCGCGCGGGTTCGTTATGCCGACGGCGGCCGCAGCTGGCTGGTGTACGTCAAGCCCAACATCTTCGGCGGCCTGCCGATCGACCTGATCAACTACAAGCGCGACAACCCGACCTTCCCGCAGGAGCCCACCACCGACCAGTTCTTCAGCGAGTCGCAGTGGGAAAGTTACTTCCGCCTCGGCCGCGAACTGGGCCTGCAACTGGAGCGGCGGGTGCTGGACGGCCTGGCGCGCGAGGACGACTGGCTGATGCGGCGCATTGCGCAGTCCGCCGCTCCGGTGCCCGGCGCGGCGGCGCCGACGCCCAAGGACAAGGACAAGGACAAGGACCTGCCGTTCACGGTGCGCTACCCCCGCGCCGTGAGCCTGGCCAAGTCCGGCCTGAGCCTGGGCGCGCTGGCGGCGGTGCTGACCACCGGCACCCAGGTGTGGGACAAGTTCTCCGACAGCGCGCAGGCCCGGCGCAACGCGTACTGGACCGAGATCAACCACGCGTCGCTGCTGCACGAGCGCCTGGTGGTGGGCGAGAAGGGGACGCTGCCGGAGCTCACGGCGCGGCTCGCGGCGCTGGCCAACACCTACTGCCGCGAGGGCGCTCCCGAGGTGTCGATCACGCCGCAGATCACCGCGATCTACAGCGACGTGCGCGAGCGCTGCACGTTGCGCCGCGACGAGGCGGGCGCGCCCATGGTGACGCCGGCCTGCGCCGTGCTGGCCGATGCCAAGGTGCGCAACTGTCTTGCCGGCGGCGAGCGCCTGGGGCGGCCGGTGTACTGGGCGGTGGCCTACACCGATCCGCTGTGGGCGCAGCAGCGGCTGCCGCGCCAGGGTGCAGACACGGATGCGTACGCGACGGCGAGCGTCCCCACGCTGGATGCGTATCCGCCCGCGCCGGAACCGTCGGCGACGGCGCAGGCACCCGCGCCCGCATCGGTGACACCGGCCACCGTCTCGGCATCCGCATCCCGGCCGACCCGCGCCCTGGCACCTGCGCGCTCCGCGGCACCGGCGCTGCCCCCACCGGAGGCCGCCGCATCGGGCCCGGCAGCCGCCGAGGCCATCCCCCCCTTGCCGGTGCCGGAGCGGCTGGCCCTCTCACGGGCCCGCGCGCCGGCCCCCCAGGAGCCGCGGACGGCGTCCGCCTGCGACGACAAGCGCGTCTACGTGCAGATCTACAGCGAGGAACAGCGGCCCGAGGCACAGCGCTGGACCGAGGAGCTGCGTGGCATCGGGGCTCGCGTACCTGCGACCGAGGACGTGGTGGCCACGGCGCTGCGCGACGGACGCACGCCGCCGCGCCCGGTGCCCGGGCCCACGCTGATCTACCACACGGACGACGAGCAGGCCTGCGCCGGAGAGCTGCGCATCTCGCATGGCGAGCTCACGGTGCGGCCGCTGGCGCGCGGCCTGGTCGGAACGCGCCGGGTGCTGGAACTGTGGCTGCCGCCGACGGCGTCTGGACAGGCGCGTTAGCGGGCGCAGCGCCGGCGTCGGCGGCGCACGCTCAGGACTTTTCGAACAGCAGTTCCGGGTTCTTCTGCTCGAAGGCATGCAGCTGGGCCTGGGCTTCGTCCAGGCCCAGGTTGTGCCGGTGCCGCAGTCGCTCGAGGAAGTTGTCGCGATGCTTCAGCCCATGCTGCACGTCCTCGTCGGTGAGGAGCTGCCATTGCTCGCGGATCAGGACGATCAGGGTGGTGTCGGTGGCGGCCATGGTGTTCTCCTGGTGTATTTGCAGGCCCGCTTTCACTCTAGGCGCCAAGGCGCGGTACGGGTTGAGGTGGGTCAAGGGCAGGGGGACACCGCCGCGCTTGCGGTGCCTGGTCCGGGCCAGTTAGGCTTGTCCCTGCAGCCATGAGGGACCTCGACTCCGTCTTCGCGGCGCTCGTCCGCTCGCCGTTCCGCCAGCGCTTCCGGCTCGGCCCGCGCGAACAGGCCTACCTGCGCGACAAGGGCCTGCCGGTGGTGCTGGAACACGCGGCGGACTTCATCGCCGCGCGGCTGGCGCCCGCGCAGCCGCGCAACGACGGCCGCCAGACGCCCATGCGCGGGCACCCCGTCTTCATCGCCCAGCACGCCACCGCGACCTGCTGCCGCGGCTGCCTGGCCAAGTGGCACGGCATTCCGCAGGGGCGGGAGCTGGACGCCGCCGAGCAGGCCCGCGCGATCGCCGCGATTGCCCGCTGGCTGCGCCAGCAGCAGGGCGCCAGCGGGTCGCCCTAGGCCCAATTCCCGGACCGCCATCCGGGTCGGCCCGGAGCCCCCCTCCCCCCATACGAGAGGGGGGCTCGGAAGGCCTCTCCTGCCAAGAATCCACCTCGCGATGCTGACGGTGCGTGCGCGCCGTTCCCACCAAAACTCCCGAGGAGAAACCGTGACCTTTCCGTACCGCCGCATGCCGGCGTCCCGTTCCCTGCGTGTCCTGCCGACCGCCCTTGCCGCCGCCACGCTGTTCGCCAGCGCCGGTGCCCAGGCCTTCGAGTTCGACACCGGCAATCCGGACCTCGCCGTGCGCTGGGACAACACGATCCGCTACAACCTGGGCGTGCGGGTCGAGCAGCGGGATCCCAAGATCGGCAACTCGGCGCTGTCCGACGAGGGCGACTACAGCTTCGACAAGGGCCAGACCGTCGCCAACCGCCTGGACATCCTGTCCGAGTTCGACCTGGTCTTCCAGAAGAAGTACGGCTTCCGCGTGAGCGGCGCCGGCTGGTACGACAACGCCTACGGCGACAAGAGCCGCAGCAACCCGAATGCACCGCTGTCGCAGATCCCCAGCTACGTCGGCAACAACTACAGCCCGCTGGTCAAGCGCCTGTACCACGGCCCGTCCGGCGAGATCATGGACGCCTTCGTGTTCGGCGGCTTCGACCTCGGCGCCGTGCCGGTCCAGGCCAAGGCCGGGCGCCACACGCTGTACTGGGGCGAGTCGCTGTTCCTGGGCGGCCACATGCACTCCATCGCCTACTCGCAGAATCCCCTGGACCTGCAGAAGGGCTTCGCCACCCCGGGCACCGAGGCCAAGGAACTGTTCCGGCCGCTGAACCAGATTTCCGGGCAGGCCCAGCTGAGCGACACCGTCTCGGTCGCCGCGCAGTACCTGCTGGAGTGGGAGTCGGCGCGCTATCCGGAAGGCGGCACCTACCTGGGACCGGTGGACTTCGTGTTCAACGGGCCGGACCGCCAGTTCATCTCCCCTGCCGTGGGCTTCGCCCGCCGCGGCGACCCATCCGAGCCGTCGCAGCACGGCGAGCTGGGCCTGTCCACGCGCTGGAGCCCGAAGGCGCTGGACGGCGGATCGGTCGGCCTGTACTACCGCCGCTACGCGGACAAGCTGCCGCAGACGCTGATCACCCGCGGCGGCGCGGGAACGACGACGTACAACCTCGTCTACGCCGACAACATCGACCTGTACGGCCTGAGCTTCACCAAGAACATCGCCGGCGTGAGCGTCGGCTCCGAGTTCTCCATGCGCCACAACACGCCGCTGAACGCGCAGGTGCTGGGCGTGGCCCCGGGCCTGCCGGCCCAGGGGGAGACCAAGGGCCCGCGCGGCGACACGCTGCACGCCCTGGTCAACGCCACCGGCGTGCTGCCGAAGACGGCCGTCTTCGACGCCGCCGTGTGGGCGGCCGAACTGCAGTGGTCGCAGTGGACCAAGGTGCGCAGCGGCGGCAACCTGTTCAACGCCGTCGGCTTCGCGCCCTGCAACGGCAAGGACAAATGGGATGGCTGCACGACGAAGAACTACGTCGGCACCAGCCTCGCATTCACGCCCACCTGGTACCAGGTGTTCCCGAGCGTGGACCTCTCCATGCCCGTCGCCTATGCGATCGGCCTGAGCGGCAACGCGGCCACGGTCTTCGGCGGCAACGAAGGCCTGGGCAACTACAGCGTCGGCTTGTCCGCCGACGTGTTCCAGAAGTACCGCATCGACCTGAAGTACATCGACTACGTGGGCCGCTACAAGGCGAATGCCACCCAGGTCACGTCGACCAACGGCCTCACCACGTTCCTGAAGGACCGGGGCTTCGTGAGCCTCACCTTCCGCACCACCTTCTAAGGAAGAACCATGCACCCCACCCGCATCGCCGCCGCGCTCCTCGCGGCCACCGCCGCGTTCTCCGCGCAGGCCATCACGGCCGACGAGGCCAAGACGCTCGGCACCACGCTCACCGCTATCGGCGCCGAGAAGTCCGCCAACAAGGAGGGCACCATCCCCGCCTACACCGGCGGGCTGACCACGGCGCCCGCCGCCTTCAAGGCCGGCGACGGCATCCGTCCCAATCCGTTCGCCGGCGAGAAGCCGCGCCTGACCGTCGACGCCAAGAACATGGCGCAGTACGCGGGCAACCTGACCGAGGGCACCAAGGCGCTGCTGCAGAAGTACCCCACGTACCGCGTGGACGTGTACCCGACGCAGCGCAGCGTGGCCTTCCCGAAGTTCGTCACCGACAACACGGCGAAGAACGCGACCAAGCCCAAGACGCTCAACGAAGGCCGCTCGATCGAGGGCGCCCACGCCGGCTTCCCGTTCCCGATCCCCAAGACCGGCTACGAGGCGATGTGGAACCACCTGGTGCGCTTCAACGGCCAGTCCTACGAAGCCAAGTACCGCAACCTGAACGTGGACACCACCGGCCGCGTCACGCTGGCCACCGAAGGCAACAGCGTGCAGGAGTTCCCCTTCTGGGACAACGCGCGCACTTCCGCCGACACCTTCTGGCGCATCAAGCTCAGCTACACGGCGCCCGCGCGCCGCGCCGGCGAGGCGCTGATGCTGGTGGACCCGCTGGACATCGGCGCCAAGGACCGGCGTGCCTGGGCCTACCTGCCCGGCCAGCGCCGCGTGAAGGTCGCGCCGGACCTGGCGCACGACACGCCCAACCCCGGCACCGCCGGCGCCACCACCTTCGACGACACGTTCATCTTCAACGGTTCGATGGACCGCTACGACTTCAAGCTGGTCGGCAAGAAGGAGATGTTCGTCCCCTACAACGCCTACGCGGCGGTGTACCAGGCCAAGCAGGACGACCTGCTCAAGCCCAACCACCTGAACCCGGACCTGGTGCGCTGGGAACTGCACCGCGTGTGGGTGGTGGAAGCGACCCTGAAGGAAGGCAAGCGCCACGTGTACAGCAAGCGCACCTTCTACCTGGACGAAGACTCCTGGGCGGCGCTGGCGAGCGACGAGTACGACGCCCGCGGCCAGCTGTGGCGTGCCGGCTTCGCCTACATGGCGCCCAGCTACGACCTGCCCGCGCCGTACACCGACATGTTCGGCCACTACGACCTGGTCTCGCGCGTTTACTCGCTCACCGGCTTCATCGCCGAAACGGGTGGCCTGCGCCACACCAAGCCGCTGTCCGAGCGTGAGTGGACCGCCGACGCCCTGGCCGGCGCCGGCATCCGCTGAGCGCAGCGACGCCGCAGGAATCGCCATGATGATCACGCGCCGCATCCTCCTGGGCCTGGCCGCCGGCACCGCGCTGGCGGGCATGGCCGCGACCGGGGCCACCCAGGGCTGGCTGGACGTGCTGGACGCTCCGGCGATCACCAGCCCCCTCGCGGCGCGCGGCCTGCTCAATGGCCTGGCCCGCGCCGGCGATCGGGTGGTCGCCGTGGGCCAGCGTGGCCATATCCTGGTGTCCGAAGACCAGGGCCAGACCTGGAAGCAGGCCCAGGTCCCGGTCAGCTCCGACCTGGTCGCGGTGCACTTTCCCACGCCGCAACTCGGCTGGGCGGTGGGCCACGACGGTGTGGTGCTGCACAGCGCCGATGGCGGCCGCAACTGGCAACGCCAACGCGACGGCCGGCCCGATGCCGCCGACACGCCGCTGCTCGACGTGTGGTTCCAGGACGAGCGCACCGGCTACGCCGTCGGCGCATTCGGCCTGCTGCTGCAGACCACGGACGGCGGCCGGACCTGGACCTCGCTGCAGCAAGCGAGCGACAACCCGAAGAACATGCACCTGTACGCCGTGCGCGGCATCGGCGACGACGTCTATGTCGCGGGCGAGCAGGGCCTGCTGCTGAAGCTGGACCGCGGCGCGGCGCGCTTCAATGCGCTCACGCTGCCCTACAAGGGCACGCTGTTCGGCGTGACCGGCACGGCCCGCGCGGTGGTCGTGCACGGCCTGCGCGGCAACGTGCTGCGCAGCACCGACGGCGGTGCGAACTGGAACGCGATCGCGACGGGCCTGCAGGTGGGAATGACCGCCAGCACGACCGGCGCGGATGGCCGCATCCTGCTCGCAAGCCAGGCCGGCCACCTGCTGGCAAGCCGCGATGACGGCGCGACGTTCGCGCCCCTGAAGATCGAGCGACCCTTTCCCGCGGCTGCGGTGCTGGGCGTCGCACCCGGCCGCGTCCTCGTGGCCGGCCCCCGCGGTGTGCAGGCGCAGACGCTGCCCTGACACCGCATTGCGGAGACCCCCATGCATGCCGCCGCCCTGACTGCGGACGCGAACACCCTCGCGTCGCAGGAGACTTTCGACACCGCCTCGGGCTCGCGCCTGGAGCGCATGGTCTTCAACCACCGCGCTGCGGTGCTGGCCATCTGCCTGCTGCTCACGCTGGTGCTTGCCGCCGCGGCCGCGTGGCGCCTGACGCTGAACGCGAGCTTCGACAAGATGATCCCGCGCAGCCATCCCTACATCCAGAACTACCTGGACAACCGGCTGGAACTGCGTGGACTCGGCAACTCGCTGCGGGTGGTGGTGGAAAGCCCCTCCGGCAACGTGTTCGAGCCGCGCTACCTCGACGCGCTCAAGAAGATCCACGACGAGCTTTTCCTCACCCCCGGCGTCGACCGCGCGTGGGTGAAGTCGCTGTGGGCGCCCGGCGTGCGCTGGACCGAGGTGACGGAAGAGGGCTTCCAGGGCGGCCCGGTGATGCCCGACAACTACGACGGCTCGCCGCGCGCCATCGAGCAGCTGCGCACCAACATCGCACGCTCGGGCCTGGTCGGCAACCTGGTGGGCGACGACTTCCGCTCCAGCATGATCGTGCTGCCGCTGCTGGACCAGGACGCCGGCGGCGGCCAGCGCCTGGACTACCGCGCGCTGTCCGAGTCGATCGAGAAGATCCGCGCCCGCTACGAAGCGGAAGGCGACAAGGCGCCGGTCCGCCTGCACGTCACCGGCTTCGCCAAGCTGGTGGGCGACCTGATCGCCGGCATGCTCCAGGTCGCGCTGTACTTCGCGCTCGCGGCGGCGATCGCCGCGGCCATCATCTACGGCTACACGCGCTGCGTGCGCAGCACCGTGCTGGTGGTGGCCTGCTCGCTCGCCGCCGTCGTGTGGCAGCTGGGCTTGGTGGCGGCGCTCGGCTTCGAGCTCGATCCCTACTCGATCCTGGTGCCCTTCCTGGTGTTCGCCATCGGCGTGAGCCACGGCGCGCAGAAGATGAACGGCATCGTGCAGGACATCGGCCGCGGCGCGCACAAGCTGGTGGCCGCGCGCTACACCTTCCGCCGCCTGTTCCTGGCGGGCCTGACGGCGCTGCTGGCCGACGCCGTCGGTTTCGGCGTGCTGATGGTGATCGACATCCCGGTGATCCGCGAGCTGGCGCTGGCCGCCAGCCTGGGCGTCGCGGTGCTGATCTTCACCAACCTGATCCTGCTGCCGGTGCTGCTGTCGTATGTCGGCGTGAGCGCCGGCGCCGCCGCCCGCAGCCTGCACGCGGACAGCGAAGAAGGACGGACCGCCGGCTTCGGCCGCGTGTTCGCGCTGCTGGAGCGCTTCGTCGAACCGCGCTGGTCCACCATCGCGCTGTCCGCGGCGGCAGTGCTGACGGTGCTCGGCTACGTCGCCAGCACCCACCTGAAGATCGGTGACCTGGATCCGGGCGCGCCGGAACTGCGCGCGGATTCGCGCTACAACCGCGACAACGCCTACACCACGGCGCACTACAGCCTGTCGAGCGACACCTTCGCCGTGATCGTGAAGACGCCGCGCGAGGGCTGCCTGAAGTACGAGACCCTGGTGGAAGCCGACCGCCTCGCCTGGTCGCTGCAGCAGGTGCCCGGCGTCCAGACCACCACGGCGCTCACCAACGCGGTCCGCCAGATCACCGCCGGCAGCAACGAAGGCAGCCCCAAGTGGCTGACCATCGCCCGCAACCAGGACGTGCTGAACTATGGCGCGCAGCAGGCCAGCGTCAACAACCCGGACCTGTTCAACACCGACTGCTCGGTGATGCCGGTGATCGCCTACCTGTCGGACCACCGCGCCGAAACCCTCGACCGCGTGGTCGCCACGGCGTCGCAGTTCGCCCAGGCGCACGACGCCAAGGACCGGCAGTTCCTGCTGGCCGCCGGCAGCGCCGGCATCGAAGCCGCCACCAACATCGTGGTGCGCAAGGCCTGGATGCAGATGCTGGTGCTGGTCTACGCCGCGGTCATCCTGCTGTCCTTCATCACGTTCCGCAGCTGGCGTGCCGTGGTCGTCGCGGTGGTGCCCCTGGTGATCACCTCGGTGCTGTGCGAGGCCCTGATGGTCGCGCTGGGCATCGGCGTGAAGGTGGCGACGCTGCCGGTGATCGCGCTGGGCGTGGGCATCGGCATCGACTACGCGCTGTACCTGCTGTCGGTGCAACTCGCGCAGCAGCGCCAGGGCGTTCCGCTCGCGCTGGCCTACCGCCGCGCGCTGCAGTTCACCGGCAAGGTCGTCGTGCTGGTCGGCGTGACGCTGGCGGTGGGCGTGGGGACCTGGGCGTTCTCGCCCATCAAGTTCCAGGCCGACATGGGGATCCTGCTCGCGTTCATGTTCGTGTGGAACATGGTGGGTGCCGTGGTGCTGATCCCGGCGCTGTCCCGGGTGCTGCTGCCCACGCGGGCCTGATCGAGGCGAAGAAGCGGCGCGCGCGGCGCCGGCCTCAATTGTCGTTTCCGAAGGTCGTCGAACGTGCGGTGGCCACCGTGCCGCGCAGCTTGTTCGATCGCTCGAACAGCAGGTCCAGGTCGAGTCGCGTTTCGGCGTGCTCCGGTTCCGCCGGCTCTCCCGCGGCGCCCGCGGCCGGCGCGAGCGGTGCCTGGCCGGTCGTGAGCGACGCGGCGGCCGACTGCATGGATGCTGGCGGGTTGCTGGACACCGTCGATGGGGCGCCCCCCTTGCGCGCTCCGCGCTCGACCACCCGAGCCAGGCATTCGCGGCCGGCTTCCTTGGTCATCGGATCGGCCAGGTTGGCGATCTCGCGCAGCGCATCGCGCAGCAGCTCGGCATCGGGCTTGGGCAGCCGGCGCTTCTCCAGCCGGGCCCGGGCGATCGCATACACCTGGCGCGTCGCCGCAAAGCGTTCCTTGAGTTCGGCGCTGGAGGCGCGCGAGAGCAGGAGGGCCATGCCGCCGGCGAGGATCAGCCAGGTCTGGTGGGCCATCGCGTCGTCGGCGCGCAAGCGGGGCAGGTCGCCAAAAGGCGATCGCACCCAACCCCGTGTGGCACGTACCCAACCGATGATGGATCCCATTGCGACGTCCCTGCGTTGTCCGGTGCACGTGGTGCATCCGTCTTGTTCTGCGCGCGCCGCGTGGCGCGCGCGCTTTCCCCCGGGGCAATGTACAACTTCCGTCGTCAAGAGCAGACGGGGTATCCCCCCTGCGAACGCCGCGCCGTGAAATGCTGCCCCGTCGCTGCCGCCGATGCGGCCAAGGGCGCCGTTCAGGAGCGCGAAAGTGGCAAAGCTGCTATCATGGCCTCGCTAGACGTTCTACAGACCGCTCATCCCGAGGTCTCTTCCTCTCCTGCCGCCGGCCTCCGGCGCGTCGTTGTCGAATTCCCCCATTGATGCTCTCTCTGGCGTCGTGCACCACGCGGCACGTTGCTGCGCGGCAATTTCCAGACAGAAAAGAGATCGACATGCAAACGACGCAAACCGGCATCGTGAAATGGTTCAACGAGAGCAAGGGCTACGGCTTCATCGCTCCGGACGACGGCGGCAAGGACCTGTTCGCGCATTTCCGCGAAATCCAGGGCACGGGCGGCTTCAAGACGCTGGCCGAAAACGCCCGCGTGGAGTTCAGCGTGACCCAGGGCCCCAAGGGCCCCCAGGCTTCCAATATCGTCACGCTGGCTTGAATGCCCGCAGGGACGAGGACTGACACCATGACCAGCACCAAGGGCCCGATGCCGCACGCCGGACATCTCCCGCTGCAAGTGGGCAAGTACCTCATTTCCCCGCTGACGCAGGCGCTGCAGAACGGCTGGTTCGCCTGCTCGGTGTCCATCCGCTCGGGCGCAGGCGCCAGCCGCACCGAGCGCCTGCTGCGCATCACCCGACTGTTCCTGGATCCCCAGGCCGCCGCCGACTACGCGCGCGGCGAGGGCCTGCAGTGGATCGGGGCGCCACGCTCCGCCCTGGCCGTGTAAGACCATGGACGCTCCCGTGCGACTCCGCTACGAAGTGGAACTGGCCTACCAGGTCCGCACGGCCGGCGCCGACTTCATCCTGAACGTGCAGGCGGCGCGCACGCCGCGCCAGCAGGTGCTGTGGGAATCGCTCGCGATCACGCAGAACGTGGCCGTCAACGAATACTGCGATCCGCTGTCGTCCGGCCGCTTCCTGCGCTTGCGGGCGAATGCCGGCGAGCTGGTGGTGCGCTATGCGGCGCTCGTCGACGTGCAGCATCACCGCCAGCATCCCCAGGGCCTGGAAGAAATCTGGATCCCCAACCTGCCGGGGCCGGTGCTTCCGTACCTCTATCCCAGCCGCTATTGCGAATCGGACAAGCTCAACGCCTTCGCGATGGCGCAGTTCGGCACGCTGTGGCAGGGTTACTCCCGCGTGCAGGCGATCTGCGACTGGGTGCAGCGCCACGTGACTTTCGAATCCGGCAGTTCCACGGGAACGACCGGTGCCGTGGACACGCTGGCCCAGCGCCGCGGCGTCTGCCGCGACTGCGCGCACCTGATGATCGCGTTGTGCCGCGCCGTGAACATTCCCGCGCGCTTCACTACCGGCATCGACTACGGTGCCGACCCGGCGCTGGGTCCCACCGACTTCCACGCCTACGTCGAGACCTACCTCAGCGGCCGCTGGTACCTCTTCGACCCTTCCGGAACAGCGATCCCGATGGGGTTCGTGCGGCTGACGTCCGGGCGCGATGCCGCGGACTCCGCCTACGCCTCGATCTTCGGGGACGTGGTGCCTGGGCCCCAGGTGCTGAGCATCCGTGCCGAGCCGGGCGCCAACGGCGTGCTGCGCGAGCCGTACCGCACCGCCGACGCCCTGTCGACTTCGGACAACTGATCCGCAAGGCCGCGCTGCGGCAAGGTCGCCCGTCCAGGCGGCCGCAACCCCCAGCTTGAGTAGAAGCGCTCGCGCGTCCGGCGGCTTCGCGCTGTCGCCCCCACCCCGCGCATGCAGAATGACGGCATGATCGAGATGCCGAAAGACGCGCGCCAACAGGCCATCGCTTCCATCCAGCGCTACTTCAGCGAACACATGGAAGAGCCGATCGGCAACGTCGCGGCGGGCGGGCTCCTGGGATTTTTCCTGGAAGAGATCGGCCCCGTGGTCTACAACCAGGCGGTCAGGGACGTGCAGGATCGGCTCCGCAACCGTGTCGATGAGCTCGACATCGAGGTGCAGGAAACCGAGTTCGGCTACTGGCGCAAATTCGACAAATCCGCGAAGCGGCGGTGAAACCTGCGGGTTCGGCCCAATGTCGGGCAGGAGCTGCACTAAACTCGGCGCCCTTCGGGTCACAAGGAAATCCAGATGAACAAGTCCGAGCTCGTGCAGGCACTCGCGGTCGCCACCGACACTTCCCAGGCCGCTGCGGCGAGGACGCTGGAGGCCTTCATCAAGCTGGTCTCCGATGAGCTCGCGAAAGGCGGCGAGGTGACCATCCCCGGCTTCGGCAGCTTCAAGAAGTCCGAGCGCGCGGAGCGTTCCGGCCGCAATCCGCAGACCGGCGCCGCCATCACCATCGCGGCGAGCACGACCGTCAAGTTCGTGCCCGGCGCCGCGCTCAAGGCGGTGGTGAACGGCCCGAAACCCTAGCGTTGCAGCGCGCCGCCGCGCGCTAGAAACTGACCTTGGTCGAGAACTGGATGCGGCTGTCGCTGGACGCCGTTCCGTCCTTGTTTTCGCGCCGGCCCCAGACGTACTCGCCCCCGAGCAGCACGTTCGTCGTCAGCGAATACAGCAGATTGGCGGAGGCGTAGCTGCCCGCGTGCAGCGCGTTCCCCGCCTGGCCGCCGGTGTTGTCCTGCCGGTGCTGGCTGTAGCCGACGGAGCTGTTCAGTTTGGCGTCCCAGGCATGCCCGTAATAGACGAAGTAGCCGAGCGAGTCCACGGCCTGGGCGCGGGCGCGCGCATCCGGCGCGAGGTCGGTGCCGCCGTCGTTCATGTAGCTGGCGATGGCCTTGCCGCCGGCGACGCCCCAGCTCACTGAACCGCGTCCGGCGATCTTCAGCACGCCGCTCAGGTTGAGTCCGTAGCCGGTCTTCGTGTTCGACGGATTGCCGCTGGCGGTGGTCGAGGTCTGGAACCCCACTTCGCGCACGATGGCGGCCGCCTTCACGTGCCCCCAGTCGCGCTCGACGCGATAAGAACCCACCAGGTCCGGCAGCCGGTTGCGCGCCGTCACGCCAGCGCCAAGCGCCGGATCGACCTGCGACAGCTTGCCGGTGTCGATCACGGAATTGGGCGCCTCCAGCGACACGGCCCAGGAGGCGCCGGGGCCGGCCTCCTGCGTGTACCGCAGCTGCGGATTGCGCAGGAACACCATCCCGGGCGGCCCCCAGTAATCGATGGTGTTGGGAAAGGCGTCGAGGTTCATGAAGTTGGAGTCGGTCTGGCCGACGCCCCACTTGCCCAGTTCGGCCCAGGCGCGCAGCCAGTGGATGCTGGTGCTGCCGTCGGTGCCGAACAGGTCGAAGGCCAGGTCGGTCTTGACCAGTCCGAGCGAGGTCGGGATCGTCGCGCGCATCCCGAGGCTGGACTGGCGAACGCTCATCGCATACGAGCCGTCCTTGCCGCACCCGGGGTCGCCGGGACAGGTGACCGGAATCTGGGAGGGACGCAGCGTCGCCTGCCAGCTCGGGTGCATGCGCTTGGCGTCGTAGATCGCGTCCACCATCACCTGGCCGTACAACGCGACCTGTGCCTTGTCCGCCGCGGGCGTGCCGGCTTCGGCGGCGACATTCGGTGCGACCACGGGCGCCCCGGCGGACTCGGTTGCGGGAGCAGGTGCGGGAGCGGCTGCCGCGGCGGGCGCGGTGGCCGCGGGCGCCGGTGCCTGCGCCTTCTGCGCGTTCTGCGCCTCCAGCGCGCGCACGCGCGATTGCAGGTCCTGGATCGTGCGCATCGCCTGGTCCAGCAGGCCCTTCAGTTCCTCGGTGGTCTCCGCCTGGACGCCGCCGCACAGGGCGAGTGCAGTTGCCGCCGCCAGCACCTTCTTGCGCATGGATTCCTCCGCCCGTGGAAGGCACGGGTGTCCACGAGGAGTCTCGCGAGACCGGCGGCTCCGGCGAATTGGACCAAGGTCCTACCGGCGTGCCGGGCGCGATCGGCGCGCGTCGGCGGTGCGCTAGCTGCGCCGGCCGGGTCGCGCGGTGTCCCGGCTCGCCTGCGTCAGCATGCGCGCGAACGCCGTCGCCGCCGGCGACAGGCTGCGGCCGACGCGCCGGATCATCCCGATGGTGCGGGTGATGGCAGGGTGCGTGAGCGGGATCCCCACCACGGCCGCCGTCTGCCGGGGCAAGGCCAGTTGCGGCACCACCGCGAGGGCCAGCCCGTTCTCCACCAGGCCCACCAGCGTGGAGACGTGCCGCACCTCGCACACGGGACGCAGCTGCAGGCCCTGGTCGGCCAGCGCCTGGTCGATCAGCATCCGGTTGCGGTTGGCCTGCGTGACCAGGGCGTAGGGATGCTCGGCCAGTTCGGCCCAGCGCACGGAGCGTCGCCTGGCCAGCGGATGGTCCGCCGGGCAGGCGAGCACGAAAGGTTCCTTCAGCAGGTTGGTGAACTCCACCTCGGGGTCCTGCATGCCGGTGTAGTTGAGGGCGAAATCCGCCTCGCCGGACTTCACGCTGGCCAGCACCTCCTGCGCGCCTTCCTCGATCAGCCGCACGAGCACGTGCGGATGCTGCTCGCGAAACGCGCGGATCACGCCGGGCAGGAAGTGGTGCACGGCGGAAAACACGCAGCCGACGGTGACGTCGCCGGCTTCCAGGTGCGCCAGGTCGTGCAGGCTCGACACCGAGCGGTCCAGGTTGTCGACCACGCTGCGCACCTGCCCGAGGAAGCGCCGCCCGAGCAGCGTCAATTCCACGCTGCGGGTGGTGCGGTCGAACAGGCGCACGCCCAGCAGCTCTTCCAGGTGCGAGATGCGGCGGGAGAGCGCCGGCTGCGACAGGTGCAGCACCCTGGCGGCCGCGGCGAAGCTCTGCAGCTCGCCCACGGTCACGAAGGCGCGCAGGTCGGCCAGCGAAGGCTTCTGGGGGCTCACGGAGCGGCGTCTCGATTCATGCAAGGACTGCAACAAAGCTTCCGAAAGATGCAATTTACAGCAGGGACGCTCTTCGTCAAGATCGACGCCAAGGAGACATCCATGAAACGCCGGCACCTCTTGCAGGCCGCATCGGCCGCTCTCGTGCTGCCCCGCATCGCGATCGCGCAGGCCTATCCCGCGAAACCCATCCGCTACATCGTCCCGGTGGCCGCCGGCGGCGGCAACGACATGATTGCCCGCGTGGTGACGGAACGCTGGGGCAAGCTGCTGGGCCAGGCCTTCGTCGTCGACAACCAGAGCGGCGGTGGCGGCGTCGTGGCCAGCATGACGACCGCACGCGCCGTGCCGGACGGCTACACCCTGATGCAGGGCTACGTTGCAACCCACGGCACCACGCCCGCGACGCGCAAGGTGGGCTACGACGCGCTCAAGGACTTCACGCCCATCGGCATGATCGGCGCCACGCCCAACGTGCTGGCGGTGAACGCCAACGTGCCTGCGCGCAACGTGAAGGAGTTCGTCGACTACGTGAAGCGAAATCCGGGGAAGGTGAACTACGGTTCGGCCGGCGCCGGATCGCTCACGCACCTGACGATGGAGCTGTTCAAGCAGGAGACGGGCGCCTTCATGCTGCACATCCCCTACCGCGGCATCGCCCCCGCCATCAACGACCTGCTCGGCGGGCAGACCCAGGCCATGTTCCCCGGGCTCGCCGCGGCGCTGCCGCACCTGCGTTCGGGCCGCATGCGCGCGCTGGCCGTCACCGGCAAGGAGCGCAGCCCGCAGCTGAAGGACGTGCCCACCATGGAGGAGGTCGGTTTCAAGGGCTTCGATGCCATGCAGTGGTATGGCTCGGTGGGCCCGGCGGGACTGCCGGCCGACGTCGTCCGCCGCCTCAATGAAACACAGGTCGCGGTGCTCAGGGCGCCTGACCTCGCCGAAAAGCTGGCCAGCGAAGCGGTCGAGCCCTGGCCCATGACGCCGGAGCAGTTCGGCCAGTACATCCGCAGCGAGGTCGCCCGCTGGACCGCCCTGGCCAAGGCCCGCAACATCCACCTCGACGAGTAGTCCGCGTCCATGACTCCCACCTCCCTTCGCATCGGCATCCTCGACGGCGACGACATCGGCCTCGAGATCGTTCCCGCATCCGTGCAGATCAGCCGCGCCGCCGCCGAACTGCACGGCGTGGCGATCGACTGGATGCCGCTTCCCATCGGCGCCCGCGCATTGCAGACGCACGGCCACACACTGCCGCCCGAAACGCTGGAAACCCTCAAGACCCTGGACGGCTGGATCCTGGGACCGATCGGCCACCGTGCCTATCCCAAGGGGCCCAACGCGATCAATCCGCACCCCATCCTGCGCAAACAGTTCAACCTGTTCGCCAACGTGCGGCCCACGCGCTCCTACCCGGACATCGGCTGCCTGCACGAGGGCGTGGACCTGGTGATCGTGCGGGAGAACAACGAAGGCTTCCAGCCGGACCGCAACATGGTCGCGGGCTCGGGCGAATTCCGGCCCACCGATGAAGTGACGCTGTCCGTGCGCGTCATCACCCGCACCGGCAGCCGGCGCGTGGCCAGGGCCGCCTTCGAGCTGGCGCGCCAGCGCCGCAAGCACCTGACCTACGTGCACAAGGACACGGTGTTCAAGCTGGGATGCGGCATGTTCGTGGAGGAGTGCCGCAAGCTGGCCGCGGAGTACCCGGACGTGCGGGTCGACGACGTGATCGTCGACACCTTCGCGATGCGCCTGGTGCGCGATCCGCAGAACTTCGACGTGGTGGTCACCACCAACATGTTCGGCGACATCCTGTCGGACGAGGCCGCCGGGCTGGTGGGCGGCCTGGGGATGGCGCCGGGCCTGTGCATCGGCGAGGGCGACGTCGCGATGGCGCAGGCCACGCACGGTTCGGCTCCCGACATCGCCGGCCGCGGCATCGCCAATCCCTACGCGATGGTGGAGTCCACGCGCATGCTGTTCGAGTGGCTGGGCCACAGCCGCGCCAACGAGGGCGCCGTGCGCATGGCGGCCTCGATGTCGCGTGCGGTCACGGCGGCACTGGCCGATCCCGCCGCCCGCACCGGCGACATCCGCGGCACCGGCAGCACGGCCAGCTTCGTGCAGGCCGTGCTGCGCCAACTCCAGAAGTGAAGGAAAGGACCGAACCATGAAGTCCTGGTGGATGCAGATGACGGACACGGGCACCGCGCTCGAACTGCGCGACGCCGCGGTGCCCGAACCGGGCCCCGGCCAGTTGCTCGTGCGCATGCGCGCGGCCTCGCTGAACCGCGGGGAGTTCGTGCTGGGCCACGGCCTGCATGGCAAGGCCGGCAGTTGGAAGGCCATCGGCGGCGAGTGCGCCGGCGAGGTGGCGGCGCTGGGCGCCGGTGTGGAGGGGTTCCGCCCGGGCGACCGGGTCATGGGTCGCTGCACCGGTGGCTTCTCCGAATTCGCCGTGATGGAGGTCGCCGAGGCCATCCCCATGCCGGCTTCGCTGGCGTGGGAAGAGGGTGCCGCGATCCCGCTCACCTTCCTGGTCACGTTCGACATGCTCGTGCTGCAGGGAAGGCTGCAGGCGGGTGAATGGCTCTTGGTCAACGGGGTGTCTTCCGGCGTTGGCGTGGCCTGCCTGCAACTGGGCAAGGTGCTGGGCGCGCGGGTGATCGGCACCTCGGGCTCGCAGGACAAGCTCGCCCGGCTCAAGTCGCTGGGCCTCGACGTGCCCGTGTGCACGCGCGCGGCCGACTTCGGCCCCGCGGTGATGCGGGCGACCCGCGACCATGGCGCCGACCTGGTGGTGAACACGGTCGGCGGCTCGGTCTTCGCGGAGGACATCCGGGTGATGGCCTTCGAAGGCCGCCTGGCCACCGTCGGCTACGTGGACGGCGTGCTGAACGCCGACCTCGATCTCGGCGCGCTGCATGCCAAGCGGCTGACGCTGTTCGGCGTCTCCAACAAGCTGCGCACCAAGGCCCAGCGCGCCGCGGCGGTGCCGCGCTTTATGGCCGAAGTGATGCCGCACCTGGCCGCGGGGCGCATCCGCCCGCAGATCGATCGCGTCTGCGCCTTCGCGCAACTGGTGGAAGCGAAAACGCTGATGGAAACGGGCGGGCACGTGGGCAAGATCGTGCTGCGCATGCCGGAACCGGCCTGAGCCGGACCAGAACAAGGAGACAACCGCATGAAGAAGTGGTCGGAGAGGCTGGCGCTGGCCCTGTTCGCCGTGGCGGCCGTGTCCAACGTGCAGGCGCAGGCCGCGTATCCCAGCAAGCCGATCCGCCTGGTCATCGGCTTCGCCCCGGGCGGCGCGGCGGACCAGGTGGCGCGCGCCATGAACGATGCCTACAGCAAGGCGCTCGGCCAGCCCGTGGTGATCGACAACAAGCCGGGCAATGGCTCCAGCATCGCGGCGGAACTGGTGGCGAAATCCGCGCCGGACGGCTACACCGTGCTGATCGCGAGTCCCAGCAGCATTTCGGTGAATCCGGCCCTGAATCCCAAGCTGGGCTACAAGCCGGCCGATTTGCAGCCCATCACCAAGATCACCACCTCGCCGCTGGTGCTGGCGGTGAACCCCGACACCGGCATCCGCTCGGTCCCCGACCTGGTCGCCGCGGCGAAGAAGGACCCGGGCAAGCTGAACTACTCCACCTCGGGCAACGGCTCTGCGCCGCACCTGGGCGCCGCCTTGTTCACCCTGATCACCGGCACGCAGATGACGCACGTGCCCTACCGCGGCGGCGCGCTGGCGGTGCAGTCGGTCATGGCGGGTGACGCGCAGCTCACCTTCGGCACCTCGCCCTCGGTGCTGCCGCAGGCCAACGGGGGCCGCCTGCGCGCGCTCGCGGTCAGCACGCGGGAGCGCTCGCCGCTGGTGCCCGAGCTCCCCGGCATGAAGGAGGCGGGGCTGCCGGATTACCACCTCGAGTTCTGGTACGGCGTGTTCGTGCCCGCGGGAACGCCTCCCGCGATCGTCAACCGGCTCTACGAAGCGACCGCCGCCGCGATGCAGCAGCCGGGCGTGAAGGCCTCGCTGGCGCGCGAAGGCACCGAAGTGTCGCTGTCCTCCTCGCCCGAGCAGTTCGCCGGCTTCCTGGTCGAGGACGGCAAGTTCTGGGTGCGCCTGGTCAAGAGCGCCAACGTGAAGGTGGAGTGACCGCCCTGCGGTGCGACGCCCGCAACAGTTTCCCAACGACGAAGAAGAGGAATTCCATGAAACGCTTGAAGTCGATGATGGCCCTGGGGACCCTTTGCGCGGCGATGGCCTGGCCCGCGTTCGGGCAGACCGTGAAGGTGACGCCGCTGGGCGGCATCGAGGGCGAGTTCTGTCCGCAGGACCGCGCGCTGGTCTTCGAGGACCCGAACGGGATGCGCGTCCTGTTCGACCCGGGCCGCACCGTCGCGGGCGCCGGCGACCCGCGCCTGGGCAAGATCGACATCATCCTGGTGACGCACATGCACGGCGACCACGTCGGCAATGCGCACAACAAGGCGCCGAACTCGGGCAGCTGCGAGGCGCCGGACATGTCCGTGTCCGCCATGCCGAACTCCAGCGCCGTCAACATCGCCCTGGCCAAGAAGGCGAAGATCGTGACCGGCAGCGACATGCCGTCCTTCTTCGCGGCCAAGCTGCGTGCCAACGGCGGCAACCCGGCGGATTCCATCCTGGCCCGCTTCGGCGGCAGCGTCACCCTGAACGGCATCCGCATCGCCACCGTGACCGCGATGCACAGCAACGGACTCGATCCGGACTACATCGGCGGCGACCTGGGCAAGGCCATGAAGGACGCCGGCATCTGGGGCGACGTCGGCCTGGCGACCGGCTACGTCGTGCGCTTCAGCAACGGCCTGGTCGTGTACCTGTCCGGCGACACCGGCATCACGGCCGACCAGGAGCGGGTGGTGCGCGACCTCTACCACGCGAAGCTGGCGGTGATGAACATCGGCGACGGCTTCACGACCGGACCCGCCGAGGCCGCCTTCGTGATCAACGACCTGGTGAAGCCGGCGGCCGTGATCGCCTCGCACGCCAACGAGGTCGGCACGGTCGGGGGCAAGGTGCGCCCGGGCAGCAAGACCGAGACCTTCATGAAGGCGGTCAAGGTGCCGGTGCACATTCCGCTGTCCGGCAAGACCATGGAGTTCGACGCCGCGGCCAAGTGCACGGCGGGCTGCTAGCAGCGTGAGGGCGCCGGCGCGGCCAGGCCGGCGCCCGGCGGGCCGAACTCGCCGCGGGCCGGTGCCTAGCCGACCTTGCGGTGCGAGGCCGCCCGGAACGCCTCCCGCCAGAGGTGGTCGTCCCGTCCGAGCACGGGGACGACCTCCAGGGAGCGCACCGGGAACGACGCGGTCCGGCGCAGGCCGCCTTCGATCCAGGCGCAAAGCGCTTGATCTCCGGAGATTTCTTCCACCGCCATGTACTGGCGCCCGCCGCGTTGCTTGACCACGCTGAGCAGGGAGATCCGCGCAGAGACCGAGTCTCCGGCGTCCGCCGGCAAGGAGCTCTGTTCGGTGGTACGGGGTGAGTCCGACAGCAGCGCGGTACAGCCCGCCACCAGGCGGGCCAGGGAAGTCTGGAGAGATTGCAGCACGCCTTGATGGTAGGGGGAGACGTGCCCGTTCCGTGGCTCCACTTTGCATCCGTGATGCACGCGCCCGCAACGTCTGCATCCGGGTGTATGCGCGCAGGGCCTCCAGGCCGCCGCGGGCCGGGAAAACCCGGCACACGCCGCCCCACCATCCGGAGTCGCAGGCCAGGCCGGTGAGGCGTCTCAATCCCCGCGGAACAGGGCGTTCAGTTCCGCGCCACTGGCGGCGCCGGCAAAGCCATCGAACTTGCCTTCGGTTGCAATCGCCTGCGCCGCCCGCATGAAGCCGCCCCAGGCCGTGCGCGCCAGCGCGCCGCCCACGCTGACGCGCCGCACGCCCAGCGCCGCGATGTCGGCCAGGGTCAGCTCCGTGGTGGCGCCCACCAGCAGGTTCACGGGCTTGGGTGCCACCGCCGCGACCACGGCGGCGATCTGCGCGCGGGTCTTGATGCCCGGCGCATAGAGGCAGTCGGCCCCGGCCTCGGCGTAGGCCTGCAGCCGGCGGATCGCATCCTCCAGGTCCGGCCGGCCGACGATGAAGTTCTCGGCGCGGCCCACCAGCAAGGTGTCGCCACCGGCCGCATCGATGGCGGCGCGGGCGGCCCGCATCCGTTCGACGGCCGGCGCGATGTCGCGCAGGGGCTGGTCCGGGTCGCCGGTGGAGTCCTCGATGGAAAGACCCGCGACGCCGGTATCGACGGCCAGGCGCACGTGGCGGGCGACGCCTGCGGCGTCGGCCGCATAGCCGCCCTCGAAGTCCGCATTCACCGGCAGGTCCGTGGCGGCCACCATCTCGCGCAGGTGGACCAGGACTTCGTCCAGGGACATCTGGCCGTCGGCCATGGCGTGGCGCCAGGCCGCTCCCGAACTGGTCGTGGCCAGGGCCTTGAAGCCGAGCTTGGCCAGGTAGCAGGCGCTGCCCGGGTCCCAGGGATTGGGGATGACGAAACAGCCCTCCGCGTGCAGTTGGCGGAAGGCCTGCCGGCGGGCGGGCGTGTCTTGGGGCGAGGGCATGTGTTCCTCCGGTTCGGGCCATGACGGCGCGGCCATTGTGCGCCGCCGGGTCGGAGGCGCGAGGCACCGGACCGCCAGGTAAAGCTCGACCGTGGCGCTTCCGAGTTGAGGAATATTCGTGGATCCGGCCACGGAGTTTGTCGGACGATGAACTCACGGCGGTAGGAGGGCTCCTACCCCGTTCGAGTAGGAGGGGTCCTACCCGTTTCACCCCCTGAAGGAGAGCTGGCTCAGATGTGGAAGTCCCTTGTCACCGCGCTCATGGCGGCCGCAGTGTTCAGTCCCTGCGTTGCCCGTGCCGATGCCTTCGACCAGGGCATGGGCACGATGTGGGAAGTGCTCTGGCACCAGACCGGGACCCCCACGCGCCTCGTCCGTTGGGAGCAGGACCTCAAGGTGCGCGTGTTCGGCGTGAACCTCGCCGCCCACAGGGACCACACGCTGGCCGCGCTGCGCTCCGCCGCTGCCGAGGCCGGGGTGAAGGTGGTCGACGTGAGCGACCAGCCCGACGCGGCCCAGCAGGCCAACGTCAGCATCGAGATCACGGCCAACGATGCGCTGGCCGACCGCCAGCCCTGCGAAACGCGCCTGAACTTTCGTACCGAGGACAAGCTCGAGTCGGTCACCATGCAGATGCGCGACAGCGAAGAGTGGCGCTGCGCCTACCACGAAGTCATGCACGTGATGGGCGTGCGCGGCCATCCGGAAGGCCTGACCGTGCTGAGCTACTTCGCCACCCAGGTCGAGGGCCTGACGCCCCTGGACAAGGCGATCCTGCGCGCCTGGTACTCGCCGCGCGCCCGTGGTGGCATGACGCCCTTCGAGGTGCTGCCGATCCTGGCCGACGAACTGGTGGCCATCCTGCCGAACAAGGCAAAGGCGACCCAGTCGCGCGACCGCTTCCTGGCCCGGACCATCCAGGAGATGCAGGCCTTCGCCAATGACAAGGGCGACATCCCCGCGATCATCAAGCGCTCCGGCAAGTCGACCGAAGAGGGGATCCGCTTCGGCCGCATGGAGATGAACTACTTCCTGGGGGTTGCCTACCTGCAGGGTGCGACGGTGCCCCAGGACACCAGCCTGGCGCAGCGCTGGCTGCAGCGCGCCGCCAGCCTGGGCAGCCGCACCGCGCTGGCGCAGCTCGGCGCGGCAGGCACCGGCAGCGCGGCCGCTGCGAACTGACGCCCGGAAGCGCCGCGCGTCCCCGCGGGCAGGGCGCGGCCCTGCCTCGGCCCGGATGCGCGCCGGTCGTACAATCGCGGCCCTGCCCCAGCCCCCTCTGCGCGCTCCGCCGCACTGCACCGCCATGACCTTCATCCTGTCCCACCAAGTGCTCGACGAGGTCCTGCAGAAGCACCGCATCAAATCCAACGACCTCGCCGGCATCGACAAGCTGTTCGGTGGCGCGGATGGCTACTACTGGTACCACACGATGCGGCACATGTGCCCCAAGCAGGAAGTGATGGTCTGGTCCAGCCAGGAGGACATGCGCGCCGCCTTGCAGAACCACGAAAACGCCACCGCCGCCGAGGACGAGGTGAAGCCGCAGGAATTGAAGGAATCGCACCTGACGGCCATCGCCGGCCTGCTGGGCGTGCGCATCTAGCAGCCCGCCCGGGCGCAGCGCCTCAGCGCAGCGTCACGATGTGCCCGGCCGAGGGATCGACGTCGCCGGCCGCCATGCGCTGCCAGGCCCGTAGGGCCGCCGGTGCGCCATCGTGGCGTTGCACGCGCAGCCAGGGGCGCTTGGCCTCCTGCAGCCGCGCCAGGCAGTCCCGCCAGCCGGCGAGCACTTTCTCCCCGAACGCGGCGGTTCCCCAGTCGGCCTGCCGCTTCTGCGCCTGCGCCGGTGCGAAGAAAAGGATCGGGCGCGGTCCCGGCAGGCCGTTTGCGCCCCCGAGCTCGCCGACGTGCGTGCCGCCCACCGAGCAGCTGTAGCGCAACTCCTTGAAGTGCTCGTGCACCTGCGCGCGAAAGCGCGCGTCGCCGGCGAAGTCCACGTAGACACAGGGCGTCGTCGCGGCTAGCGTGGCCACGTCCGCGTAAGGAAGGACCCGGCCGTAGCAGCCCAGGCTTTCGCAGAAGGCCAGGTTGGCCGGGGCCGTGAAGCCGATCGTCGTGATGCCTGCGCGTTGCTGCAGCAGCAGCGCCGTGGCCCACGCGGTCTTGCTCGAAGCGCTGGACAGCAGCACCGTGCGCGCACCGAAGAAGTCGTTGTCGGCCAGGAAGTCATCGATCAGCCAGGACGTCTGGTACAGCGGGCGCAGCAGCGCCTGCAGGTCCTCGGTGTCCGGCGTGTAGAACGGGTCGCGACTGGCGCGCAGGTAGCGGTTGTAGACGCCGTGCAGCGCGCCCCGGTGCGGCGCCGCATCGACGAAGCTGCGTTCGCCGAGCCTGTCCGGCTGCAGGATCGCGCTGCTCGCCATCGGCCAGTAGCCATACAGGCGTTCGCCCACGGCCACGCCGGGATGCAGCGACTGCACCACCGTGCCGAAGCCCCAGACCGGGACGATGCCCCAGCCTTCCTCGTGCGTCGGATAGAACTCCCAGTAGTGCATGGCCGCACCGAAGGCGCCGTAGGTGACGTTGTTGGCGGTGAGGGCGAATGCGTCGACGCGCACCCGCACCTGGCCGGGTGCCAGGGCGGCGGCCTCGCTTTCGACGAGCCTGGCCTCGGTGAGGCGGTCCTTGCGCACTTGCAGCGTCGTGGTGGTCATCGCCGCACTCTAGGGCAGGGGCCGGCAAAGGACAATGGCTTGGTCCCGATCCGGTGTCGCCTGCGCGCAGGCGCCGCAGGTGAGAGGAGTTGCGCCGCGCGGCCGCTACGACAACGCCGCTTCGATCTCCGCGAACGACCTCGCCTCGGTGGGCAGCTGCAGCGGCACGCCCAGCTGCCGCGCGATCTGCGACAGCGAGAAGATGCCGCGCACTTCGCGCATGCCGTCGTTGGCGGTCTGCACGACCAGCGCATGGTGGCGGCCCGCCTGCTGCAGGCTCGCCACCACCTGGCCCACGCGCGCTGACTGCACGACGTGCATGTCGAAGGCTTCCAGGCGGTCGGCGGGCGTCATCACGTCGGCCACGAGGATGTCGCCGTGGCGGATGCGCCGCTCCTGCGCGACGGCGACGGGCTTTTCGCCCAGCACGTCGTTGGTCGTCAGGATGCCCGCCATGGTCTCCTGATCGCCGATCACCAGCAGCATGCGCACGCCGCGCTGGATCATGAAGGCATGTGCCTGCTCCATCGTGTCCTGCGGCGAGGTCACCGCGGCGGCGACGCGCTTGAGGTCGGTCATCACGAGGAGCGCGGACGAATCCAGCGACACGCTCGGCTGGCCCTGGGCGGGTTGGCACAGGCGAACTGCGCCGATTCGCGGCAGGACGGGCAAGGTGTTGGGGGTCATGGAACGCCTCCTGATGGGATGAGACAGGTTACGCCGGTGGGCGCGGGTCCGCAAACCGTTCCACGATGGGGGAGGGCGCCTGACCGGAGCCTGACCTGCCGCGGCCGCCCAGGCCGTTCGGCCCTTTCGCCCCGCACAATACGTTCGACCCCTCACCCACCCGAGAAAGAGCAGGACATGACCGCCCTTCGCCTCGACCAGGCCCAGGCCGTGATCGCCGGCGCCCTGGCGCACTCCCGGAAGTCGGGCTACAAGCCCATGGCGATCGCCGTGCTCGACGCGGCCGGCCACCTCAAGGCCTTCATCAGCGAGGACGGCGCCAGCATGTTCCGCTTCGACATCGCCCGCGCCAAGGCCTGGGGTGCCGTCGGCATGGGCGTGTCCAGCCGCAAGCTCGCCGAACGCGCCAAGGACAACCCGAACTTTCTCATCACGCTGGCGGCGACTGCCGAAGGCAAGCTGCTGCCGCAGACGGGCGCCGTCCTGATCCAGGACGCCGGCGGCAGCGTGCTGGGCGCGGTCGGTGCGAGCGGCGGCACGGGGGACGAGGACGAGGCGATCTGCATCGCCGGCATCGCGGCGGCCGGCCTGGCCAGCGCCTGACGCCGGCGGACGCCGTCAGCCGGGCATGCCAGCGTGGGCGTCGCGCCTGTTCACCTCGTAGAACACGCCGCGCAGCCACCGGTTGGCCGGATCGTTCTGCAGGCGGCGATGCCAGAACTGCTGCACCTGCACCTGCGGCATGCGGAACGGAAGCTCGATGCGCTTGAGCGGAACGTGCCGCCCGACGACGGTGGCGATGTCGCTCGGCACCGTGGCAACGAGGTCGCTGCCCGGCAACAGGGCCAGCAGGCTCATGAAATGCGACAGCTCCAGCGTCACGTGGCGCTGCCACCCCTTGTCCTGCAGGAAGCGGTCCAGCGTGTGCTCGCGGCCGTCCGGCCGGACCAGGATGTGGCGGGCCGCGAGGTACTGCTTGAGTGTCATGCGAGCCCCCACCGCGCCATTGCGGGCGCAGGCGATGCACGCGTACGAGGTTTTGAACAGCGCCTGCTGGAAGTAGCCGGTCTTCTGCAGGTCCGGGAAGAAGCCGACGGCGAGGTCCGCCTCGCCGGTCTCCAGCGCCTCCGCCGCCGCCTTGCGCGGGCGGGCCAGCGTCTGCAGGCGCACGTGCGGGGCCTCCTGCCGCAGGCGGGTCAGCACGCCGGGCAGGAAGGCCACTTCGCCGATGTCCGGCGTGAGGATGGTGAAGCTGCGGTCCGCCCGGGCGGGATCGAAGCCCGCCTCCAGCAGGATCTCCGACTCGATCGCCTGCACCACGCGCCGCACCGCCGGTGCGAGCTCCAGCGCCCGCGGGGTGGGTTCCATCTGGGCGCTGGTGCGCACGAATAGCGGGTCGCCGAACAGCGTGCGCAGCCGAGCGAGCGCGGCACTGGTCGCGGGCTGGCTGAGCCCGACCGCCTCCGCCGTGCGGCTCACGCTGCGCAGCCGGGCCATGGCGTCGAAGATCACCAGGAGATTGAGGTCGACCGATCGAATATCCATGTGGTGGATTTTATGTATCCACCGAATTGCCTCGCCAGATAGCCTGCCGGTCCCTAGCATCCGATGCGGACGCGTGCATTGACGCAGGGCAAAGCCTGGTACAGAACCGGAGACAAACCATGAAACGCAGAGATTTCGTCAGGGCAGCCGCATGGCTGCCGCTGGCCGGCAGCGCCTTCGCGCAAGGCGGCAGCTGGCCCCAGCGGCCGGTGAAATGGATCCTGTCGCAGCCGGCCGGCTCGGGCCCCGACATCCTCGCCCGCTACCTTGCGGACCAGCTGTCCAGGACCTGGAACCAGCCGGTGGTGATCGACAACAAGCCGGGCGGCCAGAACGTGATCGGCGCCCAGGCGGCGGCCCGTTCGGCGGCGGACGGCTACACGTTCTACTACGCCACCACGGCGGCCATGGTCACCAACGTCTACACGTTCAAGGCGCTGCCCTACGACCCGGCGAAGGACTTCACGGCAGTGCGCCTGGTGGGTCGCAGCCCCTTCGTGATCGCCGCGGCGGCGAACTTCCCCGCGAAGGACCTGGCGGAGGTGTTCGCGAAGGCGAAGGCGCAGCCCGGCACCATCGCCATCGCCACCGAAGGGCCCAAGACCTTCTCCGGCATGCTCGCCGACAGCGTCGCGGTGATGGCGGGCGTCAAGTTCAACCACGTGCCCTACACCAAGGCGCCGGATGCGCTGCAGGACGTGATCGGCGGTCGCGTGCAGCTGGTCTGCCTGCCGGATGCGGCGCTGAGTGCCTACCTGCAGGGCGGCCAGGTCCGCGCGCTGGCGGTCAGTACCGCGCAGCGCCAGCCGCAGCTCGCGGGCGTTCCCACCATCGCCGAGAGCTTCCCGGGCTTCGAGTTCACCGGCTGGAACGGCCTGTTCGCGCCTGCGGGCACTCCGCCGGACATCGTCGCGCGCGTGAACCGCGACCTGGAGGCGGTGCTGGCGCAGCCCGAGGTCGCGCAGCGCCTGCTGGTGCTGGGCTCGCTGGCCGAGCCGCGAATGAGCGTGGCGGAATTCGACACCTTCCTGCGCGGCGAGCGCGAGCGCTGGGGCAAGGTGGTCAAGACCGTCGGCATCCAGCCGGAATAGGCATGGCGAGTTGTGGCTGCGGCACCGACGTGCATGCGCACGTGGTGCCCGAGAACTTTCCGCGTTACCTGGGCTCGGCGGTGCCGGCCGAGTGGCCATCGATGGCGCCGGCGCACGCCTGCCACCGCAACGTGATGATCGCGGGCAAGGTCTATCGCACCGTGTCCGACCGCTGCTGGGATGCGACCAGGCGCATCGCCGACTTCGACGCCATGGGCCTCGCCCTGCAGGTGGTTTCGCCCATGCCGGAGCTGCTGTCCTACTGGATGGAGCCCGGCGCCGCGCAGCAGCTGCTGCGCTATACCAACGACCAGATCGCTGTCATGGTCGGGGAGGGCCAGGGACGCATCGCAGGCCTGGGTGCCGTTCCCCTGCAGGATCTCGACCTGGCCCTGCGCGAGCTCGAGTATGTGGTGAAGACCCTGGGCTTTCCCGGCGTCGAGATCGGCAGCAACATCAACGGCGTGCCGGTCGGTGCGCCACGGTTCGACCCGTTCTTTGAAGCCTGCGAGGCGCTCGGGGCCGCAGTGTTCGTGCATGCGCTGCGCCCGGCCGGCATGGATCGCCTCGTGGGGCCCGCGCCGCTGCAGCAGGTGCTGGCCTATCCGGGTGACGTGGGGCTCGCCGCGGCGTCGGTGATCACCAGCAACCTGCTGCCGCGCCGCCCGAACCTGCGCATCGCCTTCAGCCACGGGGGCGGCACGCTCGCGTCGCTGCTGCCGCGCTTGCAGGAGGGCTGGAAGGTCTTCCCCGCGCTGCAGGAGGCCGTGCAGGAGGCGCCGGTGGCGCAGGCGCGCCGCCTTTACTACGACACGCTGGTGTTCGACCGCCCCATGCTGCGCCACCTGGTCGAGACCTTCGGCAGCTCGCAGCTGCTGATCGGAACCGACCATCCCTTCAACTTCCACGACCGCACGCCGGTGGAACGCATCGAGGCGGCCGGCTTCGACGCGGCCACCGTGGGGCAGCTGCTCCAGGGCAATGCGGAGCGCTTCCTCGGCTTGCGAAGCCCAGCCCCCTCATGAGTTCCCCCACCATCGCAGCGCTGCGCAGCGTGGCACTGAACGTGCCCGACCTCGCGCGCGCCGAATCGTTCTACACGCAGGTCTGGAACCTGCAGGTCGCGCAGCGCGAGGGCGACGCCGTCTACCTGCGTGGCAGCGGCAGCGACCATCACCTGCTGGCGCTGCACCCGGGCGGCGAGGTGCCGCAGATCCGGCAGGTCACGCTGCGCGCACGCAGCACGCAAGCCTTGCAGTCCGTCGCCGAGGCGGTGCCGCGCGCCGGCGGCAGCATCCTCGCGCCCGTGGGGCCCATGGCCGGGCCCGCCGGCGGCATCGGCCTGAAGTTCCGCGACCCGCACGGCCGCATCTTCGAGGTCGTGCACGGCGACGTCCGCCACGGGGGAACGCTGCCCGAGAAGGATCGTCCGGAGCGCCTCACGCACGTCGTGCTGAACAGCCACGACGTCGATGCCACGCAGCGCTTCCTCGGCGAGGCGCTGGGCTTCACGCTGGCGGACCGCACCGTCGCGATCGCATTCATGAACTGCAACAGCGACCACCACACGCTGGCGGTGGGCATCGCCGACAACGATGCGCTGAACCACATCGCCTTCCTGATGCCAGACTTCGAATCCGTCATGCGCGGCGGCGGCCGCATGAAGGATGCGGGCTTCCCGATCCAGTGGGGCCCCGGCCGCCACGGGCCGGGCAACAACCTCTTCAACTACTTCATCGATCCCTTCGGCGTCGTCATCGAGTACACGGCCGAAGTGCAGCAGGTGGACGAGCGCTACCAGCCGCGCGGCCCGCAGGACTGGAAGTGGCCGCCCGGCCGCGTCGACCAGTGGGGCATCTCGCCGCCGCCCGGACCGCAACTGAAGGAGGCGCAGCGGCGCGTGCTGTTCGTTCCTTCCTGACCCTCCCGATTTCCGAAAGAAACCCATGCAATTCACCACCTACCTGCGCAACGGCGCGCCCCGCCTCGCCGTCGTCGACGGCAACGACCTGATCGACCTGAACGATGCGCAGCCGCGGGTGCCCAGCGACCTGCGCGCCGCACTCAAGGCGGGCATCGATGTGTCGGCCGCCGCGCGCAGCGCAGTCGGCGACCAGGCGACGCGGCAGCCGCTGGCGCACGCCACGCTCGCGCCACTGGTGCCGGAGCCCGGCAAGATCGTCTGCCTGGGACTCAACTACTACGACCATGCCAAGGAGGGCGGCCGCGAGAAGCCGGACTACCCCTGGTTCTTCTTCCGCGCGGCCTCCTCGCTGGTGGCGCACGGCCAGCCCGGCCTGGCGCCCAGCGTTTCGACGAAGTTCGACTACGAGGCCGAACTGGCCGTCGTGATCGGCCGCAAGGTGCCGCGCCACACGAAGCAGCAGGACGCATTGCAGTACGTGTTCGGCTACGGCTGCTTCAACGACATGAGCGTGCGCGACTACCAGAAGCGCACGCCGCAATGGACCATCGGCAAGAACTTCGACGCCACCGGCGGCTTCGGCCCCGTGCTGGTGACGGCGGACGAACTGCCGCCCGGCGCCGCCGGCCTGCGCATCCAGGCACGCCTGAACGGGCAGGTGATGCAGGACGCGAACACCAGCGACATGATCTTCAGCGTGGCCGAAACGATCGCGCTGCTGGCGGACGTGCTGACGCTGGAGCCCGGCGACGTCCTCGTGATGGGCACGCCGGCCGGCGTGGGCCAGGCGCGCAATCCGCCCGTCTGGATGAAGGCCGGCGACACGATCGAGATCGACATCGAACGGATCGGCACGCTGGCCAACCCCATCGTCGACGAAGCGCGATGAGCGAGCCGACCTACGACGTCGCGATCGTCGGCTACGGGCCGGCCGGCGCCGTGGCGGCGGGACTGCTCGGGCAGCAGGGCCTGAGCGTCTACGTGTGCGACCGCCTGCCGGAGGTCTTCCAGATCCCGCGGGCGATCGCGCTGGACCACGAGATCATGCGGGTGTTCCAGCAGCTGGGCGTGGCCGATGCGATCCAGCCGTTCTGCGAGCCGTTCACACCCTCCGAATACTTTGGAGTCGACGGCCAGCTGATCCGCCGCATGACCATGGTCGATCCGCCTTACCCGCAGGGCCACACGCCGTCGATGGTGTTCACGCAGCCGCCCGTGGAGCAGGCACTGCGCGAGCGCGTGGCCCGGATGGGTCACGTGGTGGTCGAGCTGGGCGTTGAGATGCGGCGCATTGCGCAGGACGCCGAGGGCGTCACGCTGCAGGTCCAACGGGCCGACGGCAGCGACAGGCAGGTCCGCGCGAAGTACGCGCTGGCCTGCGACGGCGGCTCCAGCACGGTCCGCACACAGCTGGAGATGCCGCTGGAAGACCTGGGCTTCGACGAGCCGTGGCTGGTTGTGGATGTGCTGGTGAACGAGCAGGGGCTGGCCAAGCTGCCGCGGGTGAGCGTGCAGTATTGCGAGCCGGAGCGCCCTTGCACGCTGGTGATCGGACCGAAGAACCACCGGCGCTGGGAAATCTCGCTGAAGGCCGGGGAAGACCCGAAGCAGGTCGCGCAGGCCGACGCCACCTGGAAGCTGCTCTCGCGCTGGCTGACGCCGGCGGACGGCGAGCTGTGGCGGCAGGCCAGCTACCGCTTCCATGCGCTGGTCGCGAGCCAGTGGCGCAAGGGGCGTGTGTTCCTCGCCGGGGACGCCGCGCACATGCAGCCGCCCTTCCTCGGACAGGGCATGTGCCAGGGCATCCGGGATGTGGCCAATCTCGTCTGGAAGCTCGGCGCCGTGTTGCGCGGCGAGGTCGGCGGCGCGGCGGGCGAAGCCCTTCTCGACAGCTACGGCACCGAGCGCAGATTGCATGTGACGGAGCTCACAAGCCGCATCAAGGGCGTCGGCGCCGTCATCTGCGAGCGCGATCCGGACAAGGCACGCGCGCGCGATGCACAGCTGCTGGCCGCCTGCGGCGGCGTCGTGAAGGACACTCCGCGCCAGGACATCCTGCCGCGCCTGCAGGACGGCCTGCTATCGGCGACGCCGCACGATGCGCGCGGCACGCTGTTCCCGCAGCCTTGGGTGCAGGTGGACGGACTGCGAAAGCGGCTGGATGGCGTCACCGGCAATGGCTGGCGGCTGGTCCTGGCGGCCGGAACGCCGGCGGCCAGCGACCAGCAGGACGTGTCGGGGCTGTGCGTCGTGCAACTGGGCGAGCTCGCCGAAGCCGATGGACTCGCGGCGGCCTGGTTCGAACGTCATGAATGCAGCGCGGCATTGGTGCGGCCCGACAATTACGTGTATGGCGTGGCGGCCAACGCCGGCGAAGTGGCCGGGCTGCTGGACGAACTGGCGCGATCGCTCGGACTCGCGGACGCCAAGCCACCTGCCGTGCCTACACTGGGCGTCTCCGCGGTTGCAACACCCTAGCTCCGGCCAGTCGGCGATCGCCCGGGCTGGGGCGCCCTCTCAGGCAGGACCATGACCCAGGACTTCTCCCAGGGCTGCGCCTACCAGCGCGGCGACTACGTTCCCATCGCACAGGCGGGCATCCCGCTGAGCGACTGGGGTTTCCTGCGCTCGGACGCCACCTACGACGTCGTCACGGCCTGGGAGGGCGCGTTCTTCCGGCTCGATGCGCACCTGGAGCGCTTCTTCGCCAGCTGCGGGCGCTTTCGCCTCGACCCCGGCCGCAGCCGCGAGGAAGTCGCCCGGATCCTGTCGGAATGCGTGCGCCGCTCCGGGCTGCGCAATGCGTACGTGGAGATGATCGTCACGCGCGGGCAGCCGCCCTGGGGATCGCGCGATCCGCGCCAGGCCGTCAACCAGTTCCATGCCTTCGCCGTGCCCTATGTCTGGCTGGCCAACGAGGAGCAGCGCCGGCGCGGCCTGCACGTGGTCGTCAGCGAGGTGCAGCGCATTCCACCGGCCAGCGTCGACCCCACCGCCAAGAACTACCACTGGAACGACCTCACCATGGGGCTGCTGGGTGCGCTGGACGCCGGCGCCGACACGGTGCTGCTGCGGGATGCCCGCGACAACGTCGTCGAAGGACCGGGCTTCAACGTCTTCGCCCGCGTGCAAGGCGTGCTCGTCACGCCGTCGGAAGGCGTGCTGCACGGCATCACGCGGCGCACGGTCCTGGAGATCGCGGCTTCGCTGCGCCAGCCTGTGGAGGAACGCGCGTTGCCGCTCACCGAACTGCTCGCGGCCGAGGAAGCCTTCCTCACGACATCGGGCGGCGGCGTGCTGCCCGTGGCGCGCGTGAACGGCCAGGCGATCGGCGACGGCAGGCCGGGTGCGGTGACGCAGCAGTTCGCGCAAACCTACTGGGACTGGCACCGGCTGCCGCAATTCAGCACGCCGATCTCCTACTGAGCGCGCGCAGCCGGGGTGCCGCCGCGTCAGCGCGGCGCGTCGCTCGCCGGCGGCGCGGCCCCTTCGTCATCGATCGCCTTCTGCACCGCGCGGTAGAAGGCCTCGCGTGCATCGCTGGCCGTGCGGTCCCGCGCGCCGCCGGCCCAGTTCGCGTTCGATGCGATCACGATCCTGCGCTTCGGGTCGATGAACAGGCCTTGCCCGAAGATGCCGCGGGCGGCGAAGCTGCCGTCGGCATAGGTCCACCACTGGTAGCCATAGCCGCGCCCGGGCTGGCCGATGTCCGTGCGCGTGCTCGTCGCTTCCGCCAGCCAGCCCTCGGGCACGATGCCCTGGCCCTGGATGCGCGCACCCTCGAGGATGAAGACGCCGAACCGGGCGAAGTCGCGCGTGGCGGCCTGGATGCAGCAGCCGCTGATTTCCTGTCCGGTCTTGCTCAGGAGCCAGGTGGCCGGCTGCTCCATCCCGGCGGGCGCCCAGATCTTCTCGGACAGGTAGGCCGACAAGGGCTTCTTCACCGCTTGGCCGAGGAGGATGCCCACCAGGTTGGTCTCGCCGGTGCTGTAGTGCCAGCGCGTGCCGGGCGGAACGTCGCGCGGCAGGCGGCGCAGGTAGCTCACCAGCGCATCGACGCCATCCTCCGGCTTGTGGTTGTTGAAGCGCGCCACGTCCGAGTTCGGATCGGCGTAATCCTCGTTCCAGCGCACGCCCGAGGTCATCGTCAGCAGCTGGCGGATGCTCACCGCGTCGTATGCCGAGCCTTTCATCTGCGGGATGTAGTCGCTGACCTTGTCGTCCATGCTGCGGATGTGGCCGTCCCGGATGGCCGCTCCGACCAGGGTGGACGTCATCGACTTGGCCACCGAGAAGCTGGTCCAGCGCCCGCCGGCGTCGAAGTCCAGGCCGTAGCGCTCGACGCGCAGCTTGCCGTCGTGCACCACCACCAGGCCCGCGCTGCGCTGCCCCGCCAGGTACGCGTCCAGGTCCAGCGGCAGCTTCAGCGGCGCGCCGGCCGGCAAGGGCCGCGGCGTGCCGCCCGCCTGCACGAGGCGTGACTTTGCCAGCACGGGCAGGCGATCGAGCGCGCGGAAGGCGGCATCCCGCTGCGGCTGGCTCCAGAACAGGAGGTCGCGGTTCGTCGGCAGTGTCGCCAGCAGGCCGCGCGTTTCCTTGTCCAGGCTGAACCAGCCGACGCCGCCGCCCACCACCACGACAGCGAGCAAGCCGAGCGCGATCTTCCTGAGTTTCATCGGGGCAGTCCGGCAACGACGATGGAGGGCATTGGACACGATGCCGCGCCCGCTCGCCAGTGCCGAGCGCGGCGAAGGAGTCCCCGCCGCCTGCTGCACGCGGCCACGTCCGCGGCTACGATGGGGCTGCTCCCAAGGAGATGATCGTGAAGCGCCTCGCTGCCATCCTGCTGTGGACCCTTGCCTGCTGCGCGGGCGCGCGGGCGCAGGACTGGCCGACCGCGACGCCCGAGTCGCAGGGCATGGAGTCCGTGGTGCTGGCGGCGATCGTGGAATACGGCGCCGAAAAGATGATGGACAGCCTGCTGGTCGTGCGCAACGGCCGCATCGTCGCGGAGGTGTACTACGGCCCTTACCGGGCGTCCATGAAGCACCGCATCAATTCGGCCACCAAGGCGGTGCTGGGGACCGTCACGGGCATCGCGATCGCGCGGCGCGAGCTGCCGGCGACCAGCATGCCGCTGGCCAGGCTGCTGCCCGCCGTCGCCGCCATCGGCGATCCGCGCTGGAATGCCGTGACGGTGCAGCACCTGCTCGACATGACCTCCGGCCTCGACTGGAACGAGCCGCTCACCGGGGTTCCGCAAACGCTGCTGGCGCTGCAGCGCAGCCCGAACTGGCAGGAGTTCATCCTCGCCCGCCAGGTCGTGCGCCCACCGGGATCGGCCTTCGACTACAACAGCGGCAACGCCCACCTGCTGTCGATGGTGCTCGCCCGCCGCACCGGGATGTCCACGGACGCCTATGCGCGCAAGGTCCTGTTCGAACCGCTCGGCATCCGCGACACCCGCTGGCTCAAGGACCCGCAGGGCGTGGCCATCGGCGGCTTCGGCCTGTACATGCACACGCGCGACATGGCGCGCATCGGCCAGCTGTACCTGCAGCACGGCGCCTGGAATGGCCGGCAGCTGGTGCCGCGGGACTGGGTGGACCGGGTGTTCGATCCCAAGACGGACATGAACCTGCCGGGCTTCCGCTATGCGGACTTCTGGTGGAGCCTGCCCGCGCGCCGCACCTACATGATGTCGGGCTTCAACCGGCAGCTCGTGATGGTGATGCCCGACCTGGACCTGGTGGTGGCCACCACCGGCCGTGGCAACTATGCGCTGGAGGAATTCATCCAGCTGGTGCAGCGGGCGGCCAGCTCCAGCGTGCCGCTTCCGGAGAACGCCGACATGCAGGCGCGTCTGCGCGCCCGCACCGAGGCGGCTGCCGACGGCTTCGCCGTGCTGCCGGGCGATCCCGTGAAGCCGTCCCTGATGCAAGGCAGCTTCCGGCTGGACGACAACATCGCCGGCGTGCGCGAGTTCAGCTTCGACTTCACGGCCCATCCACCGCGCTACCGCACGCTCACCGGTGCGCGCGAACTGGTGGCGCCCGTGGGCCTGGAGGGACGCTTCGCCGAAGGAAACGACGAAGGACGGCCGCTATTCACCCGCGCGACCTGGCGCGATCCGAACACGCTGCTGGTGGAGCAGCGCTGGCCCGAGGAGGCTGCGTGGGTCCACTCGCTGATCCGGTTCAGCGGCAACGAGCTGGAGATCACGACGGCCAACGGATTCGGCATGGTCTCGGTCGTGAAGGGACGTCGCAGCGCAGCGGAATGAAGCGCGTGATGCGGCGTAGTCCGCAGCCTACGCGCGCCGGGGGCCAACTCCCACTTGGCTCGGCCGGCTCCGCCCAACAATCGTTGCTCAAGCAAAAGGAGACTCCATGCCGAACGACATCAAGCCGGGCCAGGCGGACAACGACGAGACCGCCCGCGAAGACGAGCCCATTCCCGCGGCATCGGAAGACCAGGTTTTGGAAGAGACCGTGCGGCTGGCGCGCGAGGGGCGCAAGGAACTGGAGTCCGACCCCAAGGAGCACAAGCCGGCTTCGGAGTGATGCGCGAGTAAGCCCATTCGTCTGCGTCGGCGGGCTCTTGCTGACACCGGATTGGGCAATCCACCTGTGGCGGCAGGAATTCCGCATCCCCACAATGGCCCCCATGGGCAGCGAGGCCGTGCGCGAAGACCGCACGCGCTCCGCCCTTCCCACGTTGCAGGAGCCATTCGTGAACCTCAGGGTGTTCGTCGTCGACGATCTGCACGACATGCGAACCCTGCTCATCGATGTGTTCGAATCGGCGGGGAGCTTCCGCGTCGTCGGCACTGCGGCAAGCGAAGGCGAGGCCAAGGCGTGGCTGGATGCGCACCCCGCGCACTGGGACGTCGCGGTCGTCGACCTCGTGCTGTCGGGCGGCTCTGGCTTTGACGTCGTCAGCCGCGCCAGGGAGACGCACGCGGACGGCTGCGTGGCGGTGCTCAGCAGTTTCGTGAGCGATGCGGTCGAGAAGCACTGCCTGAAGCTCGGCGCCGACGTGGTGTTCAACAAGGTGCGCACCAGCGAATTTCTCGGCTGGGTCCGGCGTGTGGCTGGAACCTGACGCTTCCTTCGCGCGTTCCAATGCGCCTTGTAGGACGGAGCCGCGTTCACATTCGCGTGGCTCTACATTTACACACAAGCGTCATGCACTTGAGGCAGAGTGGGTTCTCTGCCATGTACATCCAACGCACCAGACTCCCCGCAGGGTTCCGGCAACCGCCGGCCCAGGACGCCAGCCACCGCATCGTCACGGTGGTGTCGGGCACCCTGCACATCGGTTTTGGAGACAGCTTCAACGAGAAGACCACGATGCCGATGACGCGGGGGCACACCTGGACCATCCCGGCCCGCAAGTCCTACTACCTGTGGGCCAAGGACGGCGAAGTGATGGTGCAAGTGGTGTCGAACGGCTGATCGCCAGCTGTTCGCTCGTGGTGAACGCTCGCAGTGCGCAACTGTGGCGCGCCGGTTTCTGGTGCTGTGCCCTGGCCGTTCTGGTCCTCGCGCTCGTTCCCCAGCGTGAACCGGTGGCGCCGGACGGCCTGGACAAGGTCCACCACGTCGTCGCGTTCGCCACCCTGGCGCTGCTCGCCGCGCTGGCCTGGCCCGCCCACGTGCGAACGTCGCTGCCCGCCTTGCTGGCCTACGGCTGGACCATCGAGTTGCTGCAATCCTTCACCGCCACGCGAACCGCCGATGCCGAGGACGTCCTGGCCGATGCCGCGGGCCTGCTGCTCGCATGGGCGATGGTCCGGGGTGTCGAGCGATGGATGCGGCTGCGCGCTCGACGGCGCTGAGTGCCCGCGCCGCGTTCCGGGTCTCAGCGGCCCTGGCGGCCCCGCGCGGCGGCCGCCGCGGCCGCGCGCAGCTTGTCCTTCTTGCTGGGACGCTTGCCCTTGATGCCGCCGGTTCCGGGGGCAGCCACCGGGGGCGGCGCGGCCTCCACCGGAACGAAGCCCGGCACCTGTTCGCGCGCCACTTCGAGATGCTGGCGCGATTCGATCAGGCGAAAGTGCGCTGCGGTGGCGCCGCTCACGAAGCTCACCGCCAGGCCGCTCTCGCCGGCACGGCCGGTGCGGCCGATGCGGTGCACATAATGGGTCGCCGAGCGCGGAAGGTCGTAGTTGACCACGACGTCCAGCGCCGGAATGTCGATCCCGCGTGAGGCGAGGTCGGTGGTCACGAGGACATCGGTGCGTCCCGCCTTGAAGGCTTCCAGCGTCTCGGTGCGCAGCCCCTGGCTCATCTCGCCGTGCAACGGCGCCGCCGGAATGCCCGCGTCGGACAGCTTGCGCGCCAGGTGCTCGGTCGCGTAGCGCGTGGCCACGAACACGAGGACGCGCCGCCACCCGCCCTGCCTGACCAGGTGGCGCAGCAACTCGGTGCGCCGGCCGGCATCGACTTCGATCACCCGCTGGACGATGGCGGGCGCCTCAGACGCAGGCACTGCCGCCTCGATGCGCACGGCGTCGCGCAGCAAGCCGGCGGCCAGCGCCTGCACGCCCTCGGCAAAGGTGGCGGAGAACAGCAGGGTCTGCCGGCGCGCAGGCAGCGCCGCCAGCACCTGTTCGAGTTCGGCCGCGAAGCCGAGGTCCAGCAGGCGGTCGGCTTCGTCGAGCACCAGCGTCTCGACGCGCGCGATGTCGAGCGCATTGCGTTGCAGCAGGTCCAGCAGGCGGCCCGGGGTCGCGACGACCACGTCGGCGCCGCCGCGCAGGGCCATCATCTGCGGATTGACCGAGACACCGCCGAACAGCACCGCAACCCGCGGCGGCGCGGGCGCGAACCGCGACAGGTCGCTGAACACCCCGCCCACCTGCGCCGCCAGTTCGCGCGTCGGCACCAGCACGAGCACGCGAACGCTGCGGCGATAGCCCTGTCTCGCCGCGGCCAGCCGCTGCAGCAGGGGCAGCGCGAAAGCGGCGGTCTTGCCCGAGCCGGTCGGTGCCAGGGCCAGCAGGTCTGTCCCGCGCAGCACGGCGGGAATGGCGTCCAGCTGGATCCGCGTGGGCGTGCCGAAGCCGGCCTGCGTGCAAGCCTGCGCCAGCGAGGCCGAGAGGCCCAGCGATGCGAAATCCGGTGCGGTCATGGCGAGCGGTGCAGGCGCGGCGCGGAAAGCGCCTCGATGCTGTCGCGGATCGCCAGGTCGACGTCGCTCCAGCGGCCCGCCAGCTTCTGCGTGACGAGCGCCTTCTGCAGGGCCTGCAGCTCGCGGGCGCTGGGCGCTACCTTGATCTGGGCGATGGCGGCGGCCGGGTTGCCGGCGCGCAGCAGCGCGACGACCTTGTCGGGCCAGTCGGGGGATCGTGCCAAAACGGAGTGCCTCGTGGAAAGTCGAAACCGGATTGTCCGCCCCCGGCGGCGGCCCAGGCGGACGCCGGGCCGCCTGGGATTCAGCGACGCTGCGGCGGGCGGCCGGTGGGCGGCCTGCGCTCGGGCAGGTGCCGGAACATGATGCGGCCCTTGGTCAGGTCGTAAGGGGACAGCTCCAGGGTCACGTCGTCGCCGGCGATGATGCGGATGCGGTGCTTCTTCATCTTGCCGCCGGTGTAGGCCACCAGTTCATGCCCGTTCTGCAGCACGACGCGGCAGCGCGAATCCGGCAGGATTTCCTCGACGCGGCCGCGCATCTCGATCAGTTCTTCCTTGGCCATGGGGCTCTCCCTTCAGAGTTCAAACGGGCATGCGGTGCCGGCGCAGCGGATGCCGCGCCGGTGTCCGGACGATGGGGGCTCAATAGGAGCGGCGGGGTCCGCCGCCGGAGCGCGGCTCCATCGGGCGCGCTTCGTTCACCACCAGGGCACGGCCGTCGAACTGATGGCCGTTCATGCCCTCGATCGCGGCCTTGGCCTCGGATTCCGAGCTCATTTCGACGAAACCGAAACCCTTGGAACGGCCGCTGTCACGGTCCATCATGACCTTGGCGCTGCTGACGGTGCCGTACTGGCCGAAGGCCTGTTGCATGTCGCTGTCGCCGAACGAGTAGGGCAGGTTGCCCACGTAAAGTTTGTTGCCCATGAGGGACTCCATTGAAAAAACAGGAAAACGCGATGGAGCCCGAATGCAATCACAAACTCATGGCACTCATTCGAAAAGGCGAGACTGACAGATCACCGCAGATGCGCGCGCGCACTCGCGCGCGCAGGCCCATTATGAACCTGATCCGCCTTGCGTGCCCGGCGGCAGTCCGCAAGCGCCGGCCTTTGTCGCGGGTTTTGCGGTAAGTTTCGCGCTGGATCGGGGCTCTGGCCGCCCCGGGTCCGCAGGCCGCCTGCCATTGGCGGCAAGGAGGCATCCATGCACATGGTATCGGTTCGCAAGTGGAGCGCGGTGCGCGCCTGCGCCCTCCTGGCCGCTTTGCTGTTGGGGCCGCTGGCCGCATCGGGCCAGGTCCAGGTGCTGATCTCCGGCGGCTTCTCCGGCCCCTACGAGCAGTTGCTGCCGGAGTTCCAGCGCACCACGGGCCTTCAGGTCACGACCGGCTCCGGCTCGTCGCAGGGGACGGGCCCGCAGACCATCGCGGCCCAGCTGGCGCGTGGCGTACCGGCGGACGTGGTCATCCTGTCCCGGGAAGGCCTCGCGGAGCTCATCGCCGCCAACCGCATCGCCGCCGGGACGGACGTCGACCTCGCGCGCACGCCCCTGGGCGTGGCGGTGCGGACAGGCGCTGCCAAGCCGGACGTCAGCACGGTTGAAGCGTTCAAGCTGGTCGCCCTGGGCGCCCGCGCCATCGCCGTGCCCAGCAGCACCAGCGGCATCTTCCTGGCCAAGGACGTGTTTCCCCGGCTCGGCATCGCGGACAAGGTGAACGTGAAGGCCACGCCGCGCGGCACCGGCGCCGCCGCCATGGTCGCTTCGGGCGAGGCGGACATCGCCGTGATGCCCGTGAGCGAGATCGTCCACGCCCCTGGCATCGAACTGGTGGGCGTGCTGGCGCAGGAGATCCAGCTGAACCAGGTGTTCGCCGCGGCCGTGACCGCCACGACGACGCAGCGCGACGCGGCGCAGCGACTGATCGCTTTCCTGGCCTCGGAGCGCGCGGCGGCGGCGATCCGCAACGGCGGCATGGAGCCCCTGGGCCCGCGCCGTCCCTGATGCGCGGCGGACCCGCTTTCGCTACTGGACGCGCTTGTCGAAGGCCTGCTGCAACGCGGCGAGATCGGTGATGCGCACGTGTCGCTTGTCCACGTCCAGCATGTGCTGGTGGACGAAGGCGGAGAAGGTGCGGCTGACGGTCTCGACCTTCATCCCGAGATAGCTGCCGATCTCGGCACGCGACATGCGCAGGTGGAATTCGCTGGCCGAGTAGCCGCGGGCCTTCATGCGCTGGGAGATGTTCAAGAGGAAGGCGGCCAGGCGCTCCTCGGCGTTCATGCTGCCCAGCAGCATCATCAGGCTGTGTTCGCGCACGATCTCGCGGCTCATGATGCGGGAGATGGCCTGCTGCAGGTCGTGGCTTTGCTGCGCCAGTTCGCTCAGGTGGTCGTAGGGGATGGCGCAGATCTCCGCGTCTTCCAGGGCGATGGCGCTGCTGGCGTGCTGGCCGGAGGCCAGGCCGTCGAGCCCCAGCAGTTCTCCCGCCATCTGGAAGCCGGTGACCTGCTCGCGCCCGTCCTTGAGCGTCATGTTCGACTTGAAGGTGCCGCCGCGCACGGCATAGATGAACTGGAAATGCTCGCCCTGTCGGTACAGCACCTGTCCCATCCGGATGCTCCGGCGCGCGAAATGCAGGTCATCCAGCCGCTCCACGTCCTCGCCCTTAAGGCCGCTGGGCAGGCAGAAGTCCCTGAGATGGCAGGTGGAGCACAGCGTCTTCCACGGTGCGCGACTGCCGTCGGTCGCCGGGGTTGGCTGGCGGCCGACGTACTGCAACGGAGCGATGACGGGAGCAGGTTGCGGGCCTGGCATGGTGGGCTCTCACTACGCCTTTTCTTCGCCGGATACGACGCGACGCAGCGACGATAGCGGCACCTGGTTGCGGCGGGCATTGGACCTTGGTCGCATCGCGGCCGTCCTGCCGCCAGCCGGCGGCGTCGCGGTCCAAGCTGCGCGGGGCCCCAAAGCCGCTGCCGGGCTGACGAAGGTCGCTTCGCGGGCGCCGGGCAAGTGCCTAAGATGCGGGGCGGGCCTTCCGCGCCACCGGAGCATCCACCATGACCCTGGAACAGTACAACGAAGCGATCAAGCAGATCGTCGCCGAGCAGCAGAAGATCGCCCAGGCGACCGCGCAACTGGCACTGTCTGGGCAGGCCAATCCGACCAATCCCCAGTTCAGCCAGCTCATGACGAGCCAGTGGGCGCTGGTTCAGCAGATCGCCAAGCTCAACACCGACCTCATGATGGGGATCATGTCGCCGAAGAAGTGAGGCTTCCCTTGGGCAAGCGCGCGGGACGGCCCGCCGGCTTGCGTTCGTTCGCGTAGAACGCCAGCAGCGCGTCGATCAGCGCCTGGGCGTAGGCGGGCAGCGCCTCGCCCTCGCGCACGAGCACGTAGCGTTCGCGCACGCGCCAGGCGTCGGTCAGTTCCACCTGCACCATCTGCGACCCCGCCAGGTTGCGCCGCGCGCTCATCTCCGGCACCACGCCGATGCCGACCCCGGCGGCCACCATGCGGCACACCGCATCGAAGCTGGACAACTCCACGCGCAGCCGCAAGGGCCGGCCCAGGCCGGCCGTCACCTTGGCGAGATGGTCGCGCAGCGTGCTGCCGGGATGGGTGCCCACGTGCGGCTCGTCCAGCGTGTCGGCGAAGGCGATCGTCTTGCGGCGCGCCAGCCGGTGCTGGCGCGGGACCACCAGCACCAGCCGGTCCGTGCTGAAGTGGATGGCGCGCAGGCCCGGCGTGTCGACGCGCGCGGAGACGATGCCCAGGTCGGCATGGCCATCCAGCACGCCCAGTGCGATCTCCGGGTTCTGCATTTCCTGCAACTCCACGTTCACCTTGGGGTTGGCCTTGAGGAAGCCGGGCAGAACCTCCGGCAGGATGTCCGACACGGCCGTGGTGTTCGCGTGGATGCGGACGTGGCCGCGCAGGCCCCGGGTGTACTCCTGCAGGTCGCCGCGCAGCTGCTCGGTCTGGCGCAGCAGCGCGCGGGCGTGGTGCAGGAAAGCCTCGCCGGCCGGCGTGAGCCGCACCCCGCGCGCCTCGCGGTACAGCAGCGGTACGCCCGCATGGGTCTCCAGTGCCTTCACGCGCGCGCTGGCCGCCGGCAGCGACAGGTGCTGGGACTGCGCGGCGCGGGTGATGTTGGCGTGCTGCGCGACCGCGTGGAACAGGCGCAGGTCCAGCAGGTCGAAGTCCATGAGCGTGATTACACCACCCTTCGGATTTTCCGAAGGCTCGCTTTCGAACAAGCGCATTGTGCGCACGGACCGGCTGCTGCACGATCGCTGCCCATGCAGCACCCCGCCGCCGCCCACTGAGAGACCCGCGATGAAGACACAGATCCCCACCCCCGACGCCTTCCAGGAAATCCGCGAGGCGATGCGCGACCTGTGCGGCCGCTACGACTCCGCCTACTGGCAGCAAGTGGACGAAGCGCGCGGCTATCCGGAGGCCTTCGTGAACGCGCTGACGGAAGCCGGCTGGCTCGCGGCCATGATCCCGGCCGAGTACGGCGGCTCCGGCCTCGGCCTGGCGGAGGCCTCGGTCGTGATGGAGGAGATCAACTTCTCCGGCGGCAACTCGGGCGCCGTGCACGGCCAGATGTACAACATGGGCACGCTGCTGCGCCACGGCTCGGCCGAGCAGAAGCAGCTGTACCTTCCGCGCATCGCCAGCGGCAAGCTGCGCCTGCAGACGATGGCGGTGACCGAGCCCACTACCGGGACCGACACGACGCAGCTGAAGACGACGGCGGTGCGCAAGGGCGACCGCTACGTGGTCAACGGCCAGAAGGTCTGGATCTCGCGCATCCAGCACTCGGACCTGATGATCCTGCTGGCGCGCACCACGCCGCTGGCCGAGGTGAAGAAGAAGAGCGAGGGCATGAGCATCTTCATCGTCGACCTGCACCAGGCCATCGGCCACGGCATGACCGTGCGGCCCATCATGAACATGGTGAACCACGAGACCAACGAGGTGTTCTTCGACAACCTGGAGATCCCGGCCGAGAACCTGATCGGCACCGAGGGCCAGGGCTTCAAGTACATCCTGGACGGCCTGAACGCCGAACGCACGCTGATCGCGGCGGAGTGCCTGGGCGACGCCTACTGGTTCGTCGACAAGGCGCGAAAGTACGCCAGCGAGCGCGTCGTGTTCAACCGGCCGATCGGGCAGAACCAGGGCGTGCAGTTCCCGATCGCCGACGCCTACATCGAGACCGAGGCGGCGAACCTGATGCGCTTCAAGGCCTGCGGGCTGTTCGATGCCGGCAAGCCCTGCGGCGGCGAAGCCAACATGGCCAAGTACCTCGCGGCCAAGGCGTCGTGGGAAGCCGCGAACACCTGCCTGCAGACGCACGGCGGCTTCGGCTTCGCGCACGAATACGACGTGGAGCGCAAGTTCCGCGAGACGCGCCTGTACCAGGTGGCGCCGATCTCCACCAACCTGATCTACTCCTACGTGGCCGAGCACCTGCTGGGCCTGCCGAGGAGCTTCTGATGGGCCGCCCGCTGGATGGCATCACGGTGGTGTCGCTGGAGCACGCGATCGCCGCCCCGTTCTGCACGCGGCAACTGGCGGACCTTGGCGCCCGCGTGATCAAGGTCGAGCGGCCGGGCAGCGGAGACTTCGCGCGCGGCTACGACACGCGTACGCAGGGGCTGGCGTCGCACTTCGTCTGGACCAACCGTTCCAAGGAGAGCCTGGCGCTGGACCTGAAGCAGCCGCAGGCCCTGGCCGCGCTGAAGGACCTGGTCGCCAAGGCCGACGTGCTGGTGCAGAACCTCGCGCCGGGGGCGGCCGCGCGCATGGGCCTGGGTTTCGATGCGCTGAGCGCGCGCAACCCGCGTCTGATCGTCTGCGACATCTCGGGCTACGGCGACGACGGCCCCTACCGCGACAAGAAGGCCTACGACCTGCTGATCCAGAGCGAGGCCGGCTTCCTCTCGGTCACCGGCACGCCGGAGCAACCGTGCAAGGCCGGAAATTCGATCGCCGACATCGCCGCGGGCATGTACGCGTACAGCAGCGTGCTGGCCGCGCTGCTGCAGCGCGATCGCACGGGCAAGGGATCGCGCATCGACGTGTCCATGCTGGAGGCGCTGGGCGAGTGGATGGGGTTTCCCATGTACTACGCCTACGGGGGGCAGACGCCGCCGCGGCGCAACGGCGCCTCGCACGCCACCATCTACCCGTACGGCCCGTTCCAGGCGGGTGACGGCAAGACCGTGATGCTGGGCCTGCAGAACGAGCGCGAGTGGAAGGCCTTCTGCGACAAGGTGCTGCGCCAGCCGGAACTGGCGACCGATCCGCGCTTCGATGCCAACCCGCGGCGCAGCGAGAACTCCTCCGTGCTGGAGGCGATCATCCTCGCGACCTTCCGCAGCCTCACCGCGGAACAGGTGATCGAACGCCTGGAGGAGGCGCAGATCGCCAACGCGCACGTCAACGACGTCGGCGATCTCTGGAACCATCCCCAGCTGAAGGCCCGCGAGCGCTTCCGCACCGTCGGCTCGCCGACCGGGCCGGTCGAGGCTTTGCTGCCACCCGGTGCGAACAGCAGCTTCGACTACCGAATGGACCCGGTGCCCGCGGTGGGTGAGCACAGCGAGGCCATCCTGCGCGAACTCGGCCGCGGCAGCGAGGAGATCGCCGCCTTGCGCGACGCCGGCGCGATCTGAGCTTGCCGGCGGAAAGCCGCGCATGGCACGATCTCCGCGAGGAGAATGCCCATGCGTCTCGACAGCCCGATCCCCATCCTGCGCATCTTCGACGAAGGGAAGGCGCGGGAGTTCTACGTCGGCTTCCTCGGCTTCCACTGCGATTGGGAGCACCGGTTCCAGCAGGACCTGCCGCTGTACCTGCAGGTGTCCAGGAACGGCTGCGTCCTGCACCTCTCCGAACACCACGGCGACTGCAGCCCCGGCTCGGCCTTGCGCATTCGCGTGGACGCGCTGGAGGAACTGCGCGTCGAGCTGCTTGCGAAGAACTACAAGCATGCCCGTCCGGCGATCACCGAACAGCCCTGGGGCAGGGACATGGCGATCGCCGACCCGTTCGGCAACCGGCTGATCTTCACGTCGGCGGAAGGGGCGCCAGCCGCTGAGGCGTGACCGCTGGGGGCTGCATGCGCACGGACCGCATCCGCCCGGACCGGCTCAGTATTCGCGCAACAGGAAACCGCTGAGGACGGCGAAGTATTCGCGCAGCCAGGCGTTGTAGCGCACGTAGAGGGGCGTGGCCGCACCGACGGTGCGCGGCCGCGCGTAGCCGGCCCGCTCGGCGATCCAGCGCGCCCGCGGCGCATGGAAGTCGCTGGTCACCAGTTCGACGGGGTCGCGCGCGACCAGGATGCCCTGGCGTTCCAGCAGGCCGCGCGAGAACACGAGGTTCTGTTCCGTGCTCGTGCTGCGTTCTTCCTGCGTGATCCGCGCGGCCGGCAGTCCCTGGGCCCGCAGGTAGTCGCCCATCACCGCGGCCTCGCTGCGGGTCGTGTTGAAATCGAGGCCGCCGCTGACGACGACCACCGCCCCGGGATGCGCCTGGGCACGCTCCAGGGCGAGGTCCAGCCTGGCGGCCAGTACGGGCGACACCTTGCCGCCGGGCGTTCCCGAACCGAGCACCACGATGGCGGCTGCTGGCTCCGAGGGCGCTCCTGCGGCGCCGGAAGCGGCCTGCGCGAGCACCACCCAGAACGCGGCGACGCTGGCGATCCACAGCCAGAAGGCGGCCCAGCCCCAGCGCCACAGGCGCTGGCGCCGCGGACTCGCGGTGATCCAGGCATGGACCGCGTTCCAGCGCAGCCCGAGCAGCATCAACGCGAACGCGATGGCCAAGGGCAGCGTCACCCCGAGGCTGAAGGCCCGCCGCGCCATGAGGAACAGCGCGTCCGCCCCCAAGGCCAGCGCCGCCACGAAGCACAGCCCGCGCAGCATGCGCTGCGGCAAGGGTGGCACAGGACCGGCGGCGGATCGGCGGGAGGAGGTGGGAACGTCGGAATGCAAGGCGAAAGGGCGATGGCGCAGCGTCGGGACTGGATCATTCCACCAAATCGCATCCGTTCAGCTTCGGTTCATCCCCACCGGCGCACCATGCAGGCATCCCAACCAGGAGTTGTCATGAAGAACCTGATTTCCGCCAAGCCCCTGTTCGCCGCCGCCCTCGTCGTCGGCGCCTTCGCCGCAGCTTCCGCGGCCCACGCGCGCACCGACGTGGTTTTCTCGATCGGCGTGCCGGCTCCCTATGGCTATGCCCAGCCGCAGCCGGTGTATGTGGAGCCGCAACCGGTGTATGTGCAGCCTCGCCCGGTCTACGTGGAGCCGCAGCCGGTGTACGTGCAGCCCCGCCCGGCGTACGTGCAGCCGCAGCCGGTCTACTACGGCGGCTACCGCACGTCCCATCGCTGGGGCGTGTGGGGTGACGCCGACCGGGACGGCGTGCCGAACGTGTACGACCGCGACTCGCGCTTCTACGACCCGCGTGCCGCCCACCGCCACGGCGGCTGGGGCGATGCCGACCGGGACGGCGTGCCGAACCGCTACGACCACGCGCCTGCCAACCCGTACCGCCGCTGATGCGTGGCGCCGTTGAAGGGCGCCTGCCGACACGGACCTCGCACCAACGCCCCCGGAGCACTTCGCCCCGGGGGCGTTGCTTCGTCCGGGGCGGGCCGGCGCCTTCTCTCGCGCCAACGAGGGGCCGCTGCCTCGTTCGCCGGGGCCAACCGCGCACGCCCGCCGCGTTACACCGCTTGCGGCGCCCGTCCGCCGAAGAAGGCGAGCTTTTGCGCGCGCGGCAATTTCTTCAGCTGGAGTTCCGCGCGCAGTGCCGCGGACTTGGAGGCGTAGCGGCGCAAGGCCAGCACCCGCAAGGGCTGGAACGCGCGTGTGTACTTCGCACCCACGCCCAGCACGTGCCGGTAGAAGCGCTGTTCGACGTCGAGGGCGATGCCGGCGTAGTAGCGGCCGCCTTCGCATTCGAGCAGGTACAGCCAGTAGGGCGCGTCCAGAGGGTCTCGTGCCAACGCCGACCTTCAGAGCGCCGGCGCCCCGTTGGCCGGGAGCGCCGCGGACGGCGGCACCAGCTCGATGTGCACGCCCCGGGACGTCACCCGGATCTCGCCCGGGGTCCAGCGGCGTGAGCGCTCGAGATCTTCGGGACGCAAGGTGTGCAGTACCGCGCCTTCGAGCAGGTTCTCGGCCACCAGGCCGCCGGCCAGTTGCAGCGGGGCACGCCACTCGGGCGCCAGTCCCTCCATCTCGACGTTCTCGGCCCGCACGCTGGTTGCGCGCAGGGTCGTGTCGGAGGGCTCATAGCGCAGGCCGAAGCTGAGAGCCAGCGCGCCGCGACCCGATGCGCGCGTGATCCGTTCGGAGGCATCCACCGTGAAGTCCACGCGCAGGCGGTTGTCGGCCGGCAGCAGTTGCAGGCGCGGGCTGGCCACCCGCACCACGAACAGCCCGGCTACCGGCCTGGCCTCGAACGGGAAGCGCCGCTCCAGCGCCGCCTGGATCTGCTCCCGCGAGATCTCGACCGTGCCGGGCACGCTGGCGCAACCCGTCAGCAGAACGAGCCAGGCGAAGAACAGCACCGGCCAGGAGGCCACACGCATGCGCATTCGGGAATTGTGCCAAGCCCCAGCCCTTCGGGGTTGCGCGGCGGAAGTCAGACTGCGGTCAGTCCCTGGCGCGGACACTGTGAGCGGGATCTCCCGCATCTCCTTGCCCGCCCGTCCCGGTGGTGGTGGGCATTTCCCGGCCGCCTTGTGCGGCCGCTCTTTTCTGGCGCGGCGCTGGGTGCGTTCCCGTTGAGCGACCCGACGGGGAGCGACTGGGGCAGCCCTCGGTGCGTCCCGTTTCCGAGCCGCCCGAAGCGTCTAGATCAGCAAGTCCATGGCCAGGCTCCTCACCCCCTGCGAAGCGCGAAAGTAGCGACCGGTCACCAGTTCACGCAGGATCAATGCGAACCGATACAGCCGTGGCACCGAACGCATGCGGGCCCGGTTGTTCCAGTGCGTGAGTTTCTGCTCGAGGGACCTGAGGCAGTCCGGTCTCGGAGGAAAGTCGCTCGGCTCGTTCAGACGCCTGCGCAGCGCCTCGTAGCGCAGGCGTGTTTCGACGAAATGGCGTGGATCCCGGCCGCGGCCCTGCGCCAGGTCCCATTTTCTGGAGGTGGTCATGGCCACCCCGTACACCTGCTGGGCGTGTTGCCGGTAGCGGTTCAGTTGCTGATGCAGCAGCCGCACCCGGCTCGCAACAGCGATGCGGGTGGCGATCCAGGTGTCGTGCGTCCATCCGGGCTCGATGGGGAAAATCGCCGGTTTGAAGGAAGCCCGGAACGCCATCGTCGCGCCCGCCGCCATCCAGGCCGGGTTGCGGATCATCAGTTCGCCGCCCTGTTCGGATTCGAGCATGTCTTGCGCACGCCGGTCGAAGCCCTGGGCCTGCCACCACGATTGCCCAAGATCTTCACCTTGCGCGTTCATCAGGGCCGCGTCGCAGAACGCCAGGCCCACGTCGGGTTCACGCAGGAACACCTGTTCGAAAGCCGACAGTTTTTCAGGCAGCCAGATGTCGTCCTGGTCGCAAGGCAGGATCACGTCGCCATGGGTGGCGGCTATGCAGCCCACGAAATTCTTCGAAAAACCCTGGTTGGTCTCGTGGCGATGGATGCGGATGAGCTGGGGGTGCCTGGCTGCGTAACGCTCGAGAAGCTCCCAGGTGCCGTCCCTGGAGCCGTCGTCGTGGATGACGATTTCGTCCGGCATCCGGTGCTGCCCCAACAGGCTGTCCAGCTGCTCCGGCAGGTGCGCCACTCCGTTGTAAGTGCACATTGCAATCGATATCTTCAACGGCATCCGACGACCTGTTCAAAGCTTTGAATCGATTCTAGAGGCTCCACCCGCTCGGGAAGCGCCACGTCGCCTGCCAGCCGCGCTTTGGCGAAGTTGACGCACCGCAAGCTCCTGGCTCGACGGCACGCTAGATTGGAACCATGCGTCCTTGCAGGGCGTGGAGGGGTTCCCATGAAGCGTCGTGCCGTCGTTCTCGCCGCAGGAGCTGCCGCCGCAGTTCCGGGCATCGTGTTTGCCGCCAAGGAAAAGGACAAGGGCAAGGAACAGGCCGAGGTGCGCCAGGCCGCCGACCAGGCCCTGGCCGCGGTCTACAAGGTGCAGCCGAGTGCCCGCAAGGCCGTCGAGTCCGCCGCCGGCTATGCCGCTTTCAGCAACTTCGGCATGAAGATCCTGGTCGCCGGCAGCGGCACCGGCAAGGGCGTCGCGGTGAGCAACAAGACCAAGGCGGTCACCTACATGAAGATGGCGGAGCTCCAGGCCGGCATCGGCTTCGGCGTCAAGAAATTCCAGCTCGTGTGGGTGTTCGAAACCGAGGACGCGCTCAACAAGTTCGTGAACTCCGGCTGGGAGATCGGTGGCCAGGCCACGGCCTCGGCCAAGACGGGGGACAAGGGTGCGGGCTACCAGGGCGCAGTGGCCGTGTCGCCCGGCGTGTGGCTGTACCAGGTCACCGGGGACAGCCTCGCGCTCGAACTCACCGCCAAGGGCACCAAGTACTACAAGGATTCGGACCTCAATTAAAAGGTCGACCGCAGGAAGGGCGGACGGGCAGCACAACGCGGAGTGCCGCGAGGCCGGGCGCGCGAGATCGCGCATCTCGGCGCGTCCCCGCCCGCCACCGCGTCCTTACTCGGGCCGGATGTGGCCCGTCTTGACGACCTTGGACCAGCGCGCAGCTTCCGAGCGGACGAAGGCGGCGAACTGCTCCGGCGTACCGCCGCCGATCTCGTTGCCCTGGCCCAGCATCTGCTGGCGGATCGCGGGATCGGCCAGCGCCTTGTTGCAGGTGTCGTTCAGCAGCTTGACCACGGCCGGCGGCAGGTTGGCGGGGCCGACCAGGCCTTGCCAGTTCTGCACCTCGAAGCCGGGCACGCCCGCCTGGGCCATGGTGGGCACGTCGGGAAACAGCGGCGAACGCGTCTTGCTCGTGATGGCCAGCGGGCGCAGCTTGCCCGCGCGCAGCGAGGGCGCCGCCGCGTACATCTGCTCGAACATCATGTCCACCTGGCCCCCCATCAGGTCGGTGGTGGCCGGCGCGCCGCCCTTGTAGGGCACGTGCGTCATGTCGATGCCCGCGATCTGCTTGAACAGTTCGCCGGAAAGGTGGTGCGAGCCGCCCAGCCCGCCGGAGGCGAAGGTGACCTTGCCCGGCTTGGCCTTTGCGGCGGCGATCACGTCCTGCACCGACTTGAAGGGCGAATCAGGCTTCACCATCAGGATCAGCGGGCCCTTCTCGATCAGGCAGATCGGCGTGAGGTCCTTCGCGGGATCGAAGGGCATCTTGTCGAACATGGCCGGGTTGACCGCCAGCGGCGCGAAGTTGCCCATGCCGATGGTGTAGCCGTCCGGCTTGGCCTTGGCGATCTGGTCGGTGCCGATGTTGCCGCCGGCGCCGGCCTTGTTGTCCACCAGCACGGGCTGTCCCAGCGCGCTGGAGAGGAAGCGGCCGATCTGGCGCGAGCGCTGGTCGGCATTGCCGCCCGCGGCGTACGGGCACACCAGCATGATCGGCTTGGACGGGTAGTTGTCCTGCGCCCAGGCCCAGCCCGGAATCAGGCTGGCGGCGGCGGTGGACTGCAGGAAATGGCGGCGTTGCATGGCGTGGGTCTCCGGGCGAAACGGGAGCCACGAAGTTAGGCCCCGGCGCTGTCGATCCCCTGTCATTCGCCTAGGGGTAAACATGGGTGCGCGCCGGCAGCGGCCTGCGCTGGACGCGCGGTGCACCCTCTCCCGAATGGGAGAGACATTCCTGCAACACTTGGTTACTTTCACCCGTTCATGGGATGGGCCCTCCCGAGGGTGATCTCTTTAATGCCCCTCGACGGGGTCGGCACCCCGCGCAACTCAACGTTTCGAGGGGAATCCGATGAAGTTTGTCTCGTTTAGGCTGGCGGCCACCTGCGTGGCCACTGCCCTGGTACTCACCGCGTGCGGCGGTGGCGGCTCCGCCGCCTCCGATACGTCGACGTCCACCACCACCACCGGGAGCACGGGCTCCACGGGCCAGCAGAGCCCCGTCATTGCCAGCCTCATCAAGGGGACTGCCGCCACCGGCGCGGCGATGGCCAATGCACCGGTGACCATCACCAACAGCGCGGGGGCGTCCCCGTGCGTGGAGGCACCGATCACCACCGACGCGCTCGGCAGCTACACCTGCACGCTCAAGGCCGGTGAGACGGCGCCGTTCTTCATCGTCGTGACCGACCCGACCGGCAACAACGGCGCGCTGGTCAGCATCGCCACCACCACGCCGGCGGCCGGCACTCCGCTGACGGTGAACGCCACGCCCCTGACCACCGCGATCGTCGCCCAGCTGTCCAGCGACGGCAACGCACTGAGCGTCGTCAGCGGCAAGAGCGTCGATGCCGCCGCGCTCGCGACGATCACGGCCAACGTGGTCGCGCAGCTGTCGCAGGTGCTGTCGTCCATCGGCGCTCCGAGCGACTACAACCCCTTCACCACCAGCATCACCGCGGCCACCGCGGGCAACACCGGCAACACCGCCGACATGGTGCTCGACATCGTCAAGGTGGTCACCGACCCGGCCACCGGCCAGCTGGCGCTGACCACCGTCGACAATCCGACGCCGATCGCGCTGGCCACGGCGACGACCAGCGGCTCGACCCTGGCGCAGCCGGATGCCGCCGTGAGCTCTCTGTCGCAGGCCGCCCAGCTGGTGGCGCAGAAGATGACCAGCTGTTTCGCGCTGACCACGGCCAACCGTGTCCTGGCCAGGGACACCACCGTGCCACAGTCGCAGGGCGGCCCGGAAGTGACCGACGTGGGCGCGGCCTGCCAGGACTTCGTGTCTGACGCCACCAACGGCGGGGGCATCGACTTCATCCACAACGGCTACTACGCCGGCCAGTTCTTCTACGGCATCCTGACCTCCGACCGCATGACCGGCGCCCAGTTCAGCGTGCCCGAGATCGTCGCGTTCTATCCGAAGTCCGCCACCGCCACCGCTGGCGCGCCGGACTCCTATGACCGCGCGATCGTGAACATCCGCTACATCGACAACGTGGGCAACCCCGGCAACACGATCACCGTGGCCGCCCGCATTCCCGGCAGCGCCACCACCGCGCGACCGACCGAGTGGTGGCTGGTGGGCAACCAGCAGGCCGTCGACGTCACCGTGCGGGTGAACCTGCGTCGCGTGGAGCAGTTCAACCCGGCCAACACCGGCAAGTTCAGCGCCTTCCAGACCGGCGCCGTGTTCAACATCAACGTCAAGGGCCCGGGCTCCGTCGGCACTGGCGGCAACCTGACCATGGCGCGTGTCACCGGCCCGGGCCTGACGGCCGGCGGCCTGGTCTACAAGGTGTCCAATTCCACCGCCCAGTCGTACATGGACCTGTGGAACAAGACCGGCAGCCTGACCGTGGGCAGCCAGTGCGGCAACAACGGAGCCACCTTCAACTGCCCCAACGTGTGGTTCTCCCGCACCGCCGGCCTCACGGGCAGCGCCGCCACCACGCTGGGGACGAATCCCAACAACCTGATCTGGGCGCAGCCGGCCGACGGCTACGACCCGACCAGGTTCGTGAAGGGCGCCCGCTACCAGGTGGAGCTGTTCTACGGCACCAACACGACGACGGCGGACCTGGTGGTCAACAAGACGCTGCTGACCGACCTGGTGCCGGCGACGATGGCGGTCAACCTGCCGTGGAACACCGCCGGTTCCTCCACGCGGGCCGCGCTCGATCCCAATGGCGCCCTGGCTGGTGCGCAGGCCGCCCTGCCGATCGACTGGGTGCAGAACCCGGCGGCGCCGCAGATCGGCAGCGCGCTGGCTTCCGTCGATGCGGCGGGCAACTTCGGGGTGAACAAGTTCGTGGCGCTCGGCGCGACCTCGATGGTCTACGACATCGCGACCGTCCCCGCGTTCGCCGCACCCTCGGGGATCCGCGCCATCCTCATTGCCTACCGGTCCACGGACAGCAGCAACCGATCGGCCGTCTACACCTACAACTGACGCCCGTCCTCTCCCGTTCGGAGCCCCGCTGGCCTGGCCAGCGGGGCTTCTTCTCTTGGGATCAGCCGTGTATCATCTTGTAACCAAGCCAGAACAAGGGCGTCCACGCGGTGTGGCCCAGGGACCAAGATGTTGCAATCGAACCTGCCTGAATTCAGCCGACTCCTTCTCACTCTCTACCGCCACGCACAGGAACTTCCCGTCCACGAATTCCAGGATGCGGTCCTTCACGCGCTGAAACCCACGCTGCCTTTCGACGCCTCGACCTGGGGCACGGCCACCATGACGCCGGTGGGCGTGGACATCCACAGCCTGCACCGGCACAACTTCGACGACGCCATGTTCGCGGCCTTCGACCGCGTGAAGCACCAGGACTCGGCGGCGGTGCGCGTCACCAGCCAGCCGCGCATGACGATCGGCTTCAGCGCCGAGGAGGAGTTCATCCGCGAGGACCAGGCCGAGATCCGCCAGTTCGCGCGCGACTACTCGCAGCACCACTGCCTCATCACCTCGGACATCCATCCGCTCACGCGCTTCGCGCAGTGGGTGTCGCTGTTCCGCTCCGACCCCGAGCGCCGCTGCACCGACGGCGAGATCGCGTTCCTCGATGCGCTGGCGCCGCACCTGATGCAGTCGCTGGCGATCAACCGCCTGGTCCACCTGGACCGGCTGGTGGGGGACGTGGCGCGCGAGAGCTGGGCCGTCGCCATCGCGGATTCGCGCGGCGTGCTGTACCACGCCGACCCGCGCTTCAAGGAACTGATGGAGTGCGAGTGGCCGCTGCAAGGCGACGGCCGCCTGCATGCGGCGCTGCTGGAGCAACTGAACGGCGACGAGGCGCGCGTGCTCGGCAACCAGGTGGTGGTGCAGCGAACACTGGAGCAGGGCCTGTTCTTCCTGAAGGCGCGCATGCGCCAGCCGGTCGACAGCCTGAGTCCCCGCGAATTCATGGTGGCCGAACTGCTGGCCGGCGGCATGACGCAAAAGCAGATCGCCCTCCGTGTGTCGCGCTCCCCGGAGACGATCCGCAGCCAGGTGAAGGCGATCTTCAGCAAGATGAACATCAACAACGTGGCCTTGCTGGCGCCGCTGCTGGCGCCGCGGCAGTAAGGAGCGGCGCGCCGCCGCGCGATCAGGAAGCGACCTGGCGCGCCGCGGGCACGAGCTGCGGCGCGAGCCGGCGCAGCAACTGCGCGAGATCCGAACGCTGCTCGGTGGTCCACTGCGCGAACAGCACTTCCAGGTGCTTCTCCCGGGCCTGCACGAGGCGCGCGAGGCTGGCGCATCCGCTCTTCGTCGGTTCCCACGCATCGGCCGGCTCCTGCACCACGAGGCCCTGGGCGGCGAGGTCGGCCGCGGCGCGTTCCAGTTCGTCGAGGTCGAAGGGCGACAGCGGCGCGAGTGCGGGCAGCTGCGCGTGCGGCGCCTCGTTCAGGCGCAGCAGCAGCCAAGCGGAGGCCGGAGCCAGCGACAGCCCCGCGGCCTGCACGACGAGGCCGATGTGCTGGCGGCGCAGGTCCCGGTCCATCACCGCCGCCAGCCCGCGCACCAGTTCGTCGTCCGACGCCGGCGCGAGCGGCATTGCCATCGCCTGGCCCACTTCCTCGCCGACGTCGCCGCTGCTGGCCGCCAGAGTCTCGCGCAGCGGGCTTTCCGGCAGCAGCCAGCTCAGGGCGAAGCCCGCGAGCGACACGACGGCCGCCACCCGGAACACCGTGGCCATCGCGTGCGCGAACACGCCGGCATACGCCGCCCGGGCCTCCGGGGGCAGGTGCGCGAGGTCCTGCAGGTTCGGGATGTGCGACGACGCCGGCAGGGCGCTCGCCACGGCCGCGACGAACACGGCGCCCAGCGCCGCGGTGCCGACGGCGCCACCCACCGAGCGGAACAGGGTGGTGCCGGCGGTGGCGACGCCGAGGTCCTGGTAGCCGACCGCGTTCTGCACGGCGATCACCAGCACCTGCATCACCAGGCCGATGCCCATGCCGAGCAGCAGGGCCATCGCCAGGATGAAGACCAGGCCGCTGCCGGCGTGCACCGTGGACAGCGCGAACAACGCCACCGTCATCAGGGCGGTGCCGACGATGGGGAACAGCCGGTAGCGGCCCGTGCGGCTGATGATCTGTCCCGAAGCGATGGAGGAGACCAGCATGCCCGCGATCAGCGGCAGCATCTGCAGGCCGGCGGCGGTGGGTGTCTCGCCCTTGGCCACCTGCAGGTAGATGGGGATGTAGGTCACCGACCCGAACATCGCGAAGCCGACCACCAGGCCGACGCCGGACGCGGCCAGGAAGGCGCGCTGGCGAAACAGGTGCAGGGGCAGGATGGGCTCGGCCGCGCGCCGCTCGACGAAGGGAAAGGCGACCAGCGCCAGCACGCCGGCGACGGCGAGTGCCACCAGCCAAGGCGCCCACGTGGCGCCGCTGCCGCCCAGGTCCGTCACCAGCACGACCGCCGACAGGCCGAGCGCCAGCAGCACGGCGCCCGCGTAATCGATGCGCGGATGGCCGCTGCGTTGCGATACAGGCAGCGTGGCCGCGATCAGCGCCAGCGCCACCGCACCCAGCGGCAGGTTGATGTAGAAGATCCAGCGCCAGGACAGGTGGGTCGCGAAGTAGCCGCCGATCACCGGGCCGGCCGCGCTCGAGAGCCCGAACACCGCGCCGAACAGCCCCTGGTATCGCCCGCGTTCGCGCGGCGGCAGCAGGTCGGCGATCACCGCCATCGCCGTCACCATGAGGCCGCCGCCGCCCAGGCCCTGCAGCGCGCGGAACGCGACCAGCTGCAGCATGCTGCGGCTGAGGCCGCACAGCACCGAGCCGGCCAGGAACAGAACGACGGCGATCTGCAGCATCTTCTTGCGGCCGTACAGGTCGCCGAGCTTGCCGTAAACGGGCGTGGCAACGGTCTGCGCGAGCAGGTAGGCGGTGACGACCCAGGACAGCCGTTCCAGACCGCCGAGCTCGCCGACGATCACGGGCAGGGCGGTGCCGACGATGGTCTGGTCGAGCGAGGCCAGCAGCATGGAGATCAGCAGGCCGCTGATGGCCGCAAGCACGCTGCGCGCCGGCAGCGGCGCTTGCGGTGGTTTACGGTCGGGGTCCGCCGCGGCGGGCGGCGCTGGCGGTGCTCTCGGATCTCGCGCGTTCACTGCGCCCACCGTAGCGCAGGCGTGCTCCTCGCGCGGTAGGACGGGGCCGGAAGCTGGCCCCGGATCAGCGCAGGACCTGGCTGGCCGCGGCTTCGCGCACCAGCCGTTCCGCGTCGTCCTTCAGCAGGAAGCCGGCTTGCCGTGCGCGATCTGCAGCCTGGCGCACCGCCTCGACGTAGCCGTCGTGGCTGCGGTAGCGCTCTTCCAGCGAGGGACGCGGATCGCCGCTGGCCTGGCGCTGCGCCGCGGTGCGCGCGAACGGGACCATGCCGCCCACGTAGTTGCAGATCTGGCCTTGGTGGAAAGGCCGCGCGCCGCTGGCGGTGATGTTCCAGCCGAGGTAGGTGCCCAGCGGTGCGCCGAGCAGCACCACCGGCACGCCACCGAGCTCGTTGCCGTCGGCATCCACCTTGGGCGCGAGCATGGGCAGCACCTGGCGGATCGGCGGCGGCGCCTTCGACGCCACGCCGGATCCGTCGGCGGGCTGGAAGCCCGTGCCCCAGTCGTAATCGAGCACCGGCATGATGAAGTCGGGCTCGGGCACCGTCGGCCGCAGCTGCGGCAGCGTGGGGAAGCCGAGCGCGTCCTTGTGCGCGGCCGCCAGCGTGCCTTCGGCCAGCGTCGGCCAGCGGCTGGGCGGCGGCGCGATGTCCTTCATCACCCAGTTGCGGAAGTGCACGCGCAGCGCGTTCACGGTTTCGGTGTGCGGCACGGGATTGGCGGGCAACAGGCCGGTGCCGTAGTTGTTGCCGGGGCAGGTGGGGCCCGCGGTGGGCAGGGCCGCCCCCGGCACGCTGCTGTCGAAGCTACCGGCGCCGCCGCCGTGCGTGGACGAGGCGATGTAGTAGCGACGCACGTTGGGCGGCAGGGGCAGGTCCTGCCGCGCATCGGTGCCGACCCACTCCGGTGTGAGCTTGAGCGCCCACACCTCGGCCGAACCGAAGTGCTCGATGATCTTGGGGCAGGTGCGCGTGGCGGTGCAGCGATCCAGCAGCCCGATCGCGGGCAGGCCGCGCACCGGGTCGGCCTGCGGCAGCCACCACTGCGGGCCTTCGCTGCCGGCCTGGTACAGCTCCAGCACGCCATCGGGTTGCGCCCAGCGGAAGTTCAGCGCGATGCGGCGGCCCGCGATGATGGGCCACAGGCCGTCGTGCACCTGCTTGCCCGCTTCGTCGCGGTTGAAGCCCAGGTGCAGCCAGCCGCGCAGGAAGTTGCCCGACTGCGATACGCCGCGGCCGATGCTGTGCGTCACCGCGCCGGCCACGGGATTCGGCGTGCCCGTGTCGTCCGCGCGGGCCGTCTTGAAGAACATGCCCACGTCGCGCCAGGCCGCGAAGCCGATCCCCAGCGCATAGGCCTCGCTCGAGGTGTAGACCACCTGGTACAGCTTGCTCGCGTCGAAGCCGTTGCGCAGGCAGATCTGCGTGGCGTCCGGCGTGCCGGGAAAGGGACTGCCGGCGTCGCAGCGTGCCCAGGCCCAGTCGGCGGGCGCGATCTCCGTCTCGCCGATCACTTCTCCGCGGGTGGATTCCGCGGTGCGCATCACCAGGCGCGATTGGCGCGGGTCCAGGCTCACTGGCTTGTAGGGCACCGGGTTGGTCTGCACGATCAGCGGCTGCGAGCCCGCGCCCCCGCGGTTGACGATGCGGCCGAACACCTGGCCCGTGACCGGCGAGCCGTTGGCATTGCGCGCGATCGGCAGCTGCAGCCAGTGCGGCTGCGCGACCGCGGCGGTCGGGCGCACGGCGGTGGCGCCCGCGTTGTCGCCCTGCCAGGCCGAGGTCAGGTCGATGTCGCCATTGGCGCGCTCGGCCACGACGTTGGGGCGGCGCAGCCCGCGGTTGGGCACCTCGTGCCACAGCAGGCCGCTCGCCCGCGCCAGGTCGACCGGCTTGGTGAGCACGAAGGTGGCGACGTAGCGCACCTTGCCGTCCGCATCCTTCGTGAGCTGGATGTCGTTGATGAGCGCATTGCCCGCCGCGGACGGATCCAGTTCACCGAACGCGCGCCCCGCGACCTGCTCGAAGGGCACGCCGCCGGACTCGGCCGCCGGCATCGGCAGCGTCTGGTCGATCACGATGCGCGTGACGCGGGCCTGCGCAGCGCTCGCGGCGAGCAGGGCCAGGGCGGCCACGGCAAGCGCGCGGTGCAGCGGGGGCAGGCGGTGGGATGCGGGCATGGAAAGTCCTCGAAGCGATGCGGCTGAGCGCTGCGAGTTTCCCCGCGGCCCGGCCGTCGGCGTGCGGGGGTAATCCCTGCGCCGGGGCGGCGGTCAGGGCTGTGTCACGGCAAGCTCCCGCACGCGGTCACCGCGCCGGGGTCGGGCAGCCGCAGGGGACCGGGCCGCACGAATGCGGCCGATCCATGGGCACCTCGACAGTCTTCGCGGACGATTCGTGACCCGAGCGCAATGCACCAGTGACGGCGGCATGGTTGGTGAAAGGCACCGGCGTCCCCAGATGGGAACTGGAACAACCCGACCCAGGAGAACCCATGATCACTTTGCGCAGGTCCGAAGAGCGGGGGCTGGCCGACCACGGCTGGCTGAAGTCCTTCCACAGCTTTTCGTTCGCCGATTACCACGATGCCGAGCACATGGGCTTCGGCAACCTGCGCGTGATCAACGAGGATCGCGTCGCCGCGGGCCAGGGCTTCGGCACGCACGGGCACCGCGACATGGAGATCATCAGCTACGTGCTCGATGGCGAACTGGCGCACCGCGACACGCTGGGCAACGTGGAGACCATCCCGCCGGGCGACGTGCAGCGCATGAGCGCGGGCCGCGGCGTGATGCACAGCGAGTTCAACCATGCCCAGGACAAGACCACGCACTTCCTGCAGATCTGGATCCTGCCGAACGCGCGCGGCATCCAGCCCGGCTACGAGCAGAAGCGTTTCGCCGACGCGGAAAAGCGCGGCCGGCTGCGCCTGGTCGCCTCGCCCGACGGCGCCGACGGCTCCGTGAGCATGCATGCTGATGCGCGCCTGTACGCCGGCCTGTTCGACGGAACCGAGCAGGCGACGCTGGCGCTGGATCCGGCGCGCAAGTACTACGTGCACCTGGTGCGCGGGGCGCTGACCGTCAACGGCCAGGCGCTGCGCACGGGCGACGCGGCCAAGCTGCAGCACGAGTCGCGGCTGGAACTGGGCAACGGCGTCGACGCCGAAGTGCTGGTGTTCGACCTGCAGCCATGAGCGGCTCAGGCGGGCTCGCAGAATTTCAGGCGCGGGCCCCCCGGCACGATGCGCGTCGGGTTGATGTGCGGATGGCTCATGTAGTAGTGCCGCTTGATGTGGTCGATGTTCACCGTGTCGGCGATGCCCGGCACCAGGTACAGCGCGCGCAGGTAGCGCGAGAGCCGAGGGAAGTCCTCCAGCCGGTTGCGGTTGCACTTGAAGTGGCCGAAGTACACCGCATCGAAGCGGGCCAGCGTGGTGAACAGGCGCCAGTCCGCTTCGGTCGGCGCTGCGCCCACCAGCCAGGGTTGCTGCGCGAGCCGCGCTTCGACCGCGTCGAGCGCCGAGAACAGCCGATCGAACGCGCGCTCGTAGGCTGCCTGCTCGGTGGCGAAGCCGCAGCGGTAGACGCCGTTGTTGATGTTGTCGTACACGAAGGCGTTGATGCGATCGATTTCCGCGCGCAGCGGCGCCGGGTACAGGTCCACGTCGCCCTTGGCCAGCGCGCCGAAGCCTTCGTTGAACATGCGCAGGATCTCGCTCGACTCGTTGCTGACGATCGTGCCCGTCTGCTGGTCCCACAGCATCGGCACCAGCACCCGGCCGGTGTAGTGCGGGTCGGCTGCGGCGTAGAGCTGGTGCAGGTAGCGAAAGCCGTGCAGCGGGTCGGGCAGGGCGTCGCTGAAGGCCCAGCCCTGCGACATCACCGGCTCGAGCACCGTCACCGGGACCACGTCCTCCAGGCCCTTGAGCTTGCGCGCGACCAGCGTGCGGTGCGCCCAGGGGCAGGCGAGGGAGACGTACAGGCGGTAGCGGCCCGCCTCGGCCCGAAAGCCGCTGGCGCCGTCCTCGGTGACCGCATTGCGGAACACGGAAGTCGTGCGCAGGAACTCGCCGTGGCTGGCGCGCGTGTCGTACCAGCCGTCCCGCCACTGGCCGTTCTCCAGGAATCCGCTCACGGGCACCTCCAGGGTTCTGCGATCGCGCACCTGCATGCTGCGCGGCCGTGGGTCCATCCTAAGGGCAGTCGGCCGCTGCATCGTTGCGGGCGCGGCCATGGGGCAGGGTTCGCGCGGCGCGTTCCATCCCGGCCACCGTGGGCATTGTGGCCGTGCGCGGCGTCCGTCAGGGGCGGCCGTTATGCTGGCTTTCGCGGACCGATCACCGGCCGCATCTCACGCAAGGCGCTGCGATGGATCTGAACCAGGTGGCCGGATATTTCCCGGCGGACGGCGTACTCGCCCTGTCCTTGCTCGTGTTCGCCAAGCGCATGGGCATTCCGGTGCCGGCGCTTCCCTTCCTGCTGCTGGCCGGCGCGCGCGGCGCTGCCGATGGCGTGTATGCGTTGAGCGTACTGCTGGCCGCCTCGCTGGCCGCCGTGCTCGCCGACTCGATCTGGTACTTCGCCGGCCGGCGCCACGGGCGCAGCGTGCTGGCGCTGATGTGCCGGATCTCCGTCTCGCCCGGCAGCTGCATCCGCAAGAGCGAGCTGGCCTTCGAGCGGCGCGGCGCCTTGACGGTGCTGCTGGCCAAGTTCATCCCGGGCGTCGCCGGGCTGGCGCCGCCGCTCGCCGGCGCATTGGGCATGCGTTCCTCCAGCTTCACCGCGCTCAACGGCGCCGGCACCGTGCTGTGGGTGGGCAGCGGCATGGCGGCTGGCCTGGTGTTCCATCGCCAGCTGATGCAGGCGGTGCGGACGCTGCAGGAGATGGGCGCGGCCGCGGTGCCCTGGCTGCTGCTGGCCGTGGCCGCGTACATCGGCTGGCTGGCCGTGCGCCGCCTGCTGATCAACAAGGCCGCGGCCAAGGCGCCGCGGCTGCACCCGCACGAACTGGCCGACAAGCTCGCGCGGGGCGACCAGGTGATGCTGGTCGACGTGCGCGGAGCCGGCGCCGACGTGGGCCCGCGCATTCCGGGAGCGCTGCACGCTTTCCTGGACAGCGCCATGTTCGACGGACTGCCCGTCCTGCCTGAAGGCATGGACCTGGTGACCTACTGCGACTGCCCGAACGACATCTCCGCGGCCCGCGCCGCGCTGAGGCTGCGCAAGCGCGGGGTCCCCGCCCGCGTGCTGGCGGGGGGCTTTCCGGCCTGGGTGGCGGCGGGCTTTCCGGTGGAAACGGGGGCGCCTGCGGCCGTTGCCGGCCACGACGGGACCGCCACCGTGGCCGCGCAAGCGTGAAGGAATTCCCCTAAGCCTCGCGACCGGGCGGGTGGCCCCGCCGAACGGGAATTAGTGCCGTTTCCGGCGAGCAGGTCCGGATGAAAGGCTTTGACGACTCCTGCCGAGCTTGTAACCCTTAGCGCCTGTGTGTGACTAAAGGTGTCTTCATGAGCTCCCACCCTGTCCTTCCGGCGCGCATGTCCAGGCTCTGCGCGTCCGCCCTCGCGGCGGGGCTGCTGCTTGCGTCGTGCGGCGGCGGCGACCCCTACGCAGGCCTCTGGCTGGGAACGGTGAGCGGCAACCGCAACGCCACCGCCGTGGTGCTGGACGACGGCACCTACTACATGCTCTATTCGGTGCCGGGCGCGCCCAACGCCATCGCGGGCCTCATCCAGGGGACCGGTGATTTCCACGGCGCCCAGTTCACGTCGGCGGATGCGCGCGACTTCAGCTGGGACGGTCGGGGCACGCAGGCCGCGACCGTGTCCGCGAAGATCAGCCCCAAGATGGCGGTGAGCGGCACGGTCAACGAAAGGCCGGGCGCGCAGAATTTCACCGTGAGCTACCAGCGCGAGTTCGACGACATCGCGCGGCTGCCGATCCTGGTGGGGTCCTACGCCGGCACGGTCACGTTCATCCTCGGCACCCGCCCCGCGGTGTTCAACGTCACGGCCTCCGGCGACGTCAGCACCAGCATCAACGGCTGCCCGATCACCGGACGCGTGGTGCCGCGCAACGACGCCAACGCCTACGACCTGACCATCGTCTTCGGTGGCGCACCCTGTGTCTTCCCGTTTGCCCAGTTCAGCGGCGTCGCGGTCTACCGCCCCGACCAGCGTCGGCTGGACGCCGCGGTGGTGCACGCTTCCCGCACGCAGGCGATCGCCTTCGCGGGCCTCAAGAACTAGCGCTCGCGCGGTTTCGATCGGTGCATCGCCCTCACGCGATGCACCGGCTCCACGCTCGCACGTCCTCCTCCATCTTGCGCAAGCCTCGCGGCTCGCACCGGTGAAGGTGGCGCTCGCAGGCCTCGCGCTGCGCAGCGGGCACCTCGCAGCCACACGCCAGCAGCATCAGGTAGCGGCGCAGCGCCAGCTTCCAGTGGCCGCGGGCCAGGCTTTGGTCCAGCAGGTGCAGCAGCACTTCGTCGCGGCTGGGCTCGGCGCACGAACCCGTCGTCGCCCAGCCGGTCGCGGTGCGGCGCTCGCACTGCGCCTCGGGCTCTGGCCGCCAAGCTTCCTGCCCGAAGGGATGCGGCTGGCACCAGCGCGTCGCCGGTCGGTAGGCCTCGGTCGCTTCGTGCAGCATGGTCGGCTCACTCCACCGGATGCAGCTCGAGCAGCCGGCGCTTGAGCACCTTGCCGCTGCCCGTCATCGGAAAGGACGTGACCGTGCGGATCACCGAGGGCTGCTTGTACGGCGCCAGGTGCTCCCGCAGGTAGCGGCGCAGCGCGGCTTCGTCCAGCGCGGCGCCGTGGCGCAGTTCCACGTAGGCCACCACGTCCTCGTTGCCATCCCGCTCCGGCCGGCCCACCACCGCCGAGCGCTCGATGGCGGGAAACGCATTGAGCACCGCCTCCACCTCGGCCGGGTACACGTTGAAGCCCGAGCGGATGATCATCTCCTTGAGCCGTCCGACGACGAACAGCGCGCCGTCCGCATGCAGCTCGCCCAGGTCGCCGCTCGCGTACCAGCCGCCTTCGCGGATCACGGCGGCCGTGGCCTCCGGATCGCGGAAGTAGCCGGGCATCAGCCCGACGCCGCGCATCCAGATCTCGCCGCGCTCGCCGGTGGGCAGCTCGCGCCCGGTCTGCGGATCGACGATGCACAGCTCCGCGCCGTCGACACGGTAGCCCGCCGAGGTGTCCTGGCGCCACTCGCCCAGCCGCGTGAGGTGCACCGATCCCGCGTATTCCGACAGGCCGTAGCCGTGGTGCAGCGGCTTGCCGAAGGCCGCCTCCACGCGCTGCTTCAGCGCCATGTCCAGCGGGCCGGCGCCGGTGTAGACGTAGCGCAGCCGCGGCGCGGGCGGATGCGCGACGCCGATCTGCTCCAGGTGCGCGAGCAGGCGCGAGAACAGCGTGGGCGGTCCCTGCAGCTGCGTGAGACCGTGGTTGGCCAGGTCGTCCAGCGCATCGGCGGGGTCGAAGGACGCGCGCATCAGCAGCGTCGCGCCCGCCACCAGCGAGGCCACCAGCACCGTGCCCAGCCCGAAGATGTGCGTCATCGGCAGGTAGGCGTACGAGCGGTCGTCCTCCGCCAGGTTGCGCGAGGCCGCGGACACCCGGCCGAAGTGCGTGACGCCCTCGTGCGTCATCAGCACGCCCTTGGACGCGCCGGTGGTGCCGGAGGTGAAGATGATCGCGGCGACGCGTTCGCCCAGCGGGCCGGTCTCGGCGATCGCCTCCTGCCGCACGGCGCTGCGTTCCAGGCCCGGCACCGCCGAAGGGCGCGAGGTGAAGCGGTGCGCGTGGGCCGCTGCCGCCTTGGACACGCCGGTGGTGAAGTAGTGCACCCGCGCATCGGCCTTGGCCGAGAAGCCCGCGATCTCGCCCGGCGCCATCCGCGCGTTGACGCCGCACGACCATGCGCCCGCGCGGCTGCAGGCCAGGATCAACGCCAGGTGCTGCGGGCAGTTCTCCGCCACCACCATCACGCGATCGCCGGCGCGCACGCCGTCCGTTCGCAGCTCCGCCTCCAGCGTGTCGACCAGCGCGCCGACCTGCGCGTAGGTCATCGTGGCCGGCTCCCCTTCGCCGTCGCGCAGGTGCAGGAACACGCGGTCGGGGCTGCGCCGCAGCCAGCCGTCGAACAGCGCGTGGATGCGCGTGGCGTCCATGCTCACTCGACCTTGATGTCCTTGGTCACCGCGGCCCACATCGCCCGCTCCTTCTTCGCGCGGGCATCGACCGTGTCGGGGCCGCCGCTCCACAGCTCGTAGCCGGCCGCTTCCAGCTTGGCCTTGAGGTCGGGGTCCTTCAGCGCGTTGGCGAAGGCCTGGCCGTAGCGCGTGGCCAGCGGCTTCGGCAGGTGCGGCGGCGCGTACACGGCGTACCAGCCGCCCACCTCGTAATCGGGGATGCCGGATTCGGTCATCGTCGGCACCTGCGGCAGCGAGGGATTGCGCGCGGGCGAGGTGACCGCGATCGCGCGCACCTTGTCGCCGGCGATGTAGCTGCGTGCGGTGCTGACGATGTCGAACATCATGGTGAGCTGGCCGCCGATCACGTCGGTCATCGCCGGCGCGTTGCCCTTGTAGGGCACGTGCAGCATCTTCGTGCCCGTGCGCGCAGCGAGCAGCTCACCGGAAAGATGGTTGGAGCCGCCCACGCCCGCGGAGCCGTAGCTCACCTTGCCGGGGTTGGCCCTGGCGTAGTCGACCAGGTCGCGCAGGTTCTTGAACGGCAGGTCCTTGTTGATCACCAGCACGTTGTAGTAGCTGAGGACGGGCGCGACGGCCAGCAGGTCCTTGCCCGGATCGAAGGGCATCTTGGCCATCACGTTCGGGCTGATGGTGACCGTGGGGCTGGCCGCGAACCACAGCAGCGACCCGTCCGGCGTGGCCTTGGCCACCGTGTCGCCGGCGGTCGTGGCATTGGCGCCGGGCTTGTTCTCCACCAGCACCGTCGTGCCCAGCTCGCGCGCGAGCACCGGCGCGATCGTGCGCGCCGCCTGGTCCACGGGACCCCCGGCCGCGTAGCCGACCAGTAGGCGCACCGTGGGTGGCACCTGCTGCGCCTGGGCGGCGCCCAGCGCGATGGCCAGTCCCGCCAGGGCCAGGGAACGCTTCAACCGATCGATGCGCTGCATGTCGTCTCCTCTTTGGAATATCCGGATCGCCGGGCAGCACGAGGTTGCCGGGCCATGAAAGAACCTCAGGGCAGCAGGTCGCCCACACGCGGCCAGTGCGCCACGTGCCAGAGCCGTTCCACCGCCGAGCGCATCGCGGCCTCGGTCGCACCGCCGCTGAACGCGGCGAGCTGCAGCGCCTTGGCCGTGAGCTGGTCGCGGCTGAGCGTGTTGCCCGGATCGCCGCGCGGCTCGTCCACGCGCCCGTGCAGCACGCGGCCGTCCACCGTCTGCACGGTGACCTTGCCGATCCAGCGGCGCGGGTAGGCCGCGTCCACTTCGGGGTCGAGCACCATTTCCACCTTGTCGCGAAAGCGCAGGGTCTCGGGGTCGCGGAAGTGCTGGTCGAACTCCTGCAGTCCCGCGTGGCCGAAGCGCGCCACCAGGGCCAGCACGGTGCCCATGGAAAACTTGCTCTGGTGCACGGTGACGGGATCGACCACCGGCCCCAGCACGTCGATCGCGCCCTGGTGCACGTGCGTCACCACGCGCGCGACCGCATCGGGCTGCACGCGGCATTCGCGCAGGACCTGCGCCAGGGCGTCGGCGGCAGGATGCGTGTGGCGGCAGGAGGCGTGGTACTTGAAGGAGGTCTCGATCGTGGCCCAGCGGGTGCCCAGGCGATCGGTCAGGTTCATGGCATCGGCGTCGTCCGACATCCCGGCCGCCATGCCTTGCGCGCCCTCGAAGATGCGCTCCGCGCCGGTGAAGCCGTCCTTGGCCAGGTACGCGGACATCAGGCCCGCAGCCGCTGCGTGCGCCGTGTGCAGCTGCTTGGAGTCGGCGGCCGTGCGCAGGAACTCCCACAGGCCCGCGGACTGCGTCCCGGCGGAACCGAAGGCATGGCGCATCTGCTGCGCGTCCAGCCCGAGCAGGTTGCCGACCGCGGCGGCCGCGGCCAGCGTGCCGGCCGTCCCCGTGGTGTGGAACACCTTGTAGTGCGAGCGTCCGAGGAACTCGCCGACGCGGATGCCGACCTCGTAGCCAGCGACGCTCGCCGCCAGCAGCTGCCGGCCGCTGGCGCCCAGCGCCTGGGCGACGGCGACCGCGGCGGGGAACACCACGGTGGCCGGATGGAACACAGACCCGTTGTGCACGTCGTCCTGCTCGGCGAAGTGCGAGGCGGCGGCGTTCGCCATGGCCGCGAGATAAGGCGTCGTGCGGCTGCGCGTGACGATCACCTCGCTGGGGCCTTCGGCCGGCCCCATCGCCTGCGTGAAGCGCACGATGCTTTCGACCGGGCGGGCGCCCTTGCCGGCGACGGCGGAGGCGAGCCAGTCGACCAGCAGGTCCTCGGTCTTGCGGACGACCGCTTCCGGCAGGTCCTCGAAGCGCAGGGCCGCGGCGAATGCGGCGAGTTGGGCGGAGGGGTTCATGCAGGGCTCCCGTAGCGCTCAGGGCGTCAGGCGTATGTTCGCATCCTTGATGATCCTGGCGTAGATGGCCGCGTCGTCGCGAACGATCTTCTGGAACTCTTCCGGCTTGCCGCCACCCACCTCGAGCCCCAGGGCCTCGATCTTGGCCGTGACATCGGGCAGGCGAAGGATCCGGTTGATCTCGGCGGAAAGCTTTTGCACCACTGCGGGTGGGGTTTTCGCCGGCACGAACACGCCGAACCATCCATAGGGATCGAAAGAGTGGTAGCCCAGCTCGGCAAAGGTCGGCACGTCGGGCAGGCCGCGCATGCGCTGCGTGCCGGTGACGGCCAGCGCGCGCATCGACTTGAAGTGCGGGCGGGCACTGGCGCTGTCGACGAAGGCCGAGGTGACCTGGCTGCCGACGAGATTGGTCACCAGCGGCGCGGAGCCGGCGAAGGGAACGTGCACCAGGTCCATGCCGGCCTGCATGTTCAGCAGCGAGCCCTGGATGTGCGCGGAGGTGCCGGCGCCGTAGGTGCCGAAGTTGTACTTGCCCGGGTTCGCCTTCACCAGGGTGACGAATTCCTTGAGCGACTTCGCGGGGGAATCCAGCGGCACGGCGAACAGGCTGGGGCTGCGCGCGATCTGCGTCACCGGCGCCAGGTCCACCAGCGGGTCGTAGGGCAGCTTGTCCATCAGCGAGGGCTGCTGGATCAGCGCCGTGATGGCGATCAGCAGGGTGTAGCCGTCGGCTGGCGCCTTGACCACGAACTGGTTGCCGATGGTGCCGCCCGCGCCCGTCTTGTTCTCGACGATGGCGGTCTGCCCCCAGGCCTCGCCCAGCTTCTGCGCGACCGTGCGCGCCAGCGTGTCCGTGGCGCCGCCCGCGGGGTAGGGCACGACCAGCTTCAGGGGCTGGCTCGGGTAGGTTCCCTGCGCGAAGGCGGGGGCACTCACGGCGAACGCCACGCCGGCGGCCAGGCACAGCCTGCGCAGTATCGATGTCTTCATCGGTCTTGTCTCCTCGGGGATCGGGGGAAGGGAAGTCAGCGCGTCGCCTCGCGCACCATGTTGCGGGCGATCACGATCTGCTGAATCTGCGTCGTGCCTTCGTACAGCCGGAACAGGCGCACGTCGCGGTAGAAGCGTTCGATGCCGTGGTCCGACACGTAGCCGGAGCCGCCGAAGATCTGCACCGCTCGGTCCGCCACGCGGCCGCACATCTCGGAGGCGAACATCTTGCTGCACGAGGCCTCGGTGGACACGTTGCGTCCTTCGTCGCGCTTGCGTGCCGCGTCGATCACCATGCAGCGGGCGGCGTAGATCTCGGCCTGGCTGTCGGCCAGCATGGCCTGCACCAGCTGGAACTCGGCGATGGGCTGGCCGAACTGCTTGCGCTGCACCGCGTAGTTCAGGGCGTCGCGCAGCATGCGCTCGGCCACGCCCACGCAGATGGCGGCGATGTGGATGCGGCCCTTCTCCAGCACCTTCATGGCGGTCTTGAAGCCCTGGCCTTCGCGGCCGCCGATCAGCTGGCCGGCCGGCACCTTCACGTTCTCGAAGATCACGTCGGCGGTGTGCGCGCCGCGCTGGCCCATCTTCTTGTCCTTCTTGCCGATCGTGATGCCCTTGATGTCCGCATCGACGATGAAGGCCGACACGCCGCCGGCGCCCTTGTCCTCGGGATTGGTGCGCGCCATCAGCGTGAACAGGCCGGCATGCGGCGCGTTGGTGATGAAGCGCTTGGTGCCGTTGACGATGTAGTGGTCGCCGTCGCGGATGGCGGTGGTGCGCAGCGAGGCGGCGTCGGAGCCGGCCTCCGGCTCGGTGAGCGCGAACGACGCGATCAGCTCGCCGGTCGCCAGTCGAGGCAGGTATTTCTGCTTCTGAGCCTCGCTGCCATCGAGCAGGATGCCCTGCGAGCCGATGCCCACCGTGGTGCCGAACAGGGACCGGAAGCAGGGCGAGGTCTGGCCCATGGCCAGCATCACCATCACCTCTTCTTCCATGGTGGCGCCGAAGCCGCCGTACTCCTCGGGGATGGTCAGGCCGAACAGGCCCAGCTCCTTCATCTCGCGCTGGAGGTCCTCGGGGATCTCGTCGGTTTCGGCGACGATGGCCTCGGCGGGCACCAGGCGCTCGCGCACGAAGCGGTCGACGGCGGCGAGCAAGGCGGCCAGGGTTTGCGGATCTCGGATCATGGCTGTCTCCTCACAGGGTTTCGGCCGTGCCGAGGATGGCGGTGGACTGGCTGGACAAGGTGCCGCCGTTGCCGTGCGCCAGGGCGGTGCGCACGCCTTGCACCTGGCGCTCGCCTGCTTCGCCGCGCAGTTGTCGCACCGCCTCGATCAGGGCGAAGATGCCGTACATGCCGGGGTGCGTGCAGGACAAGCCGCCGCCATTGGTGTTGACGGGCAGCTTGCCGCCAGGCGCGATCGTGCCGTTCTCGACGAAGCGTCCGCCTTCGCCCTTGGGGCAGAAGCCCAGGTCTTCCAGGAACAGGATGGTGTTGATCGTGAAAGCGTCGTAGAGCTGCAGCACGTCGATGTCCGCCGGCTGCAGGCCGGCCATCGCGAATGCCTGCGCACCGGATTGCAGGGCGGACGTGACGGTCAGGTCCCGCATCGCCGAGATCTGGCGATTCCACACGGCCGTGGCGTTGCCCAGCACGTACACGGGCTTTCTCGGCAGCGACTTCGCGCGCTCGGCGCTCACCAGCACGTAGGCGCCGCCGCCGTCGGTGACGAGGCAGCAGTCGCGGACCGTGAGCGGGTCCGACACCATCCGGGACTTCAGCACGTCCTCGCGGGACAGCGGATCGCGCATGAAGGCTTCCGGGTTCAGCCGGGCCCAGGCGCGCGCGGCCACGGCGACGTCGGCCAGCTGCTCGCGCGTCGTGCCGTACTGGTGCATGTGGCGCGAGGCGGCGAGAGCGTAGGCGGACGCCGGCAGCATGGGTTCGTAGGGATGCTCGTAGGGCTGCGGATCGACGAAGCGGCGCAGCTGCCCGATCTCGCGCCGGCCGACGGTGCTGGTGCGCTGTGCGCTTCCGTAGCACACGAGCACCGCGCTGCACTGCCCGGAGCGGATCGCCTGCATCGCGGGCAGCAGGTGCGCGATGAAGCTGGAGCCGCCGAGCATGGTGCCGTCGATGTAGGTGGGATTCAGGCCCAGGTACTCGATGACCGGCAGGGTCCACATCGATGCGCCGGCGCTCGCGGTGCACAGCCCGTCGATGTCGCTCATCTTCAGGCCGGCGTCGGCGACCGCGGCGCGCGCCGAGCGCGCCAGCAGTTCCATGTCGGTGAAGCCGGGCGACTCGCCGTTGCCGAAGGTGGCGACGCCGGCGATGGCGGCGCTGCCGCGCAGGGATTGGAGGGTGTCGCTCATGGTCACAGTCCTTGCGCGGCGTCGAACACGACCAGGCCGTGGCCGTCCCTGACCTGCACCCGCGCCTTGACGCGCTGGCCGATGCGCACGGCCGCCGGCGGCAGGTTGTCCACGCGGCTCATCAGCCGCACGCCTTCGTCGAGGTCGACCAGGCTCACGTTGAGGTCGCCGCCCTCGGTGGGCTTGCGCCGGACGGTGGTCACCGCGTGCACGGTGCCCATGCCGCTGGGCGCTTTCCATTCCAGCGCGGCGCTGCCGCAGTGCGGGCAGCTCTCGCGCGGGTAGTACACGTGCTTGCTGCAATCGGTGCAGCGCTGGATCAGGAAGCGGCCGGCATCGAGTTCCACTTGGTGGAAGGCCTGCACGCCTTGAGGGTCAGTCATGTGTGATCTCGGTTGTGCTGGGGTTCACTGCGTTCACCGCCAGCCTACGAATGGCCTTTGGCATGCCTCGTAGGCTGGCGGTGAGGCGAAGCCGAACCCCAGCGTGAATTCAGATCGGGTCCCAGGAGAAGACGTCGCCGGAGCGCTCCAGGTCGAAGAAGCTCGCCTTGAGCGCGGGCAGCGCGTGGCTGGCCACGGTGGCGGGGCTCCAGCCTTCGCTGCGGTGCACCGAGCGCACCGGGCGCGGCTGCGACATCAGGAAGATCTCGTTGTTGCGCACCGCGAAGATCTGGCCGTTGACGTCTTTCGCTGCTTCGCTCGCCAGGCACACGGCCAGCGGCGCGATCTTGGCCGGCGTCATCTGCTTGAGCCGGTCCACCCGCGCCTGCTCTTCCGGCGTCTCGGTCGGGATGGAGCCGATCATGCGGCTCCAGGCGAAGGGCGAGATGCAGTTGGAGCGCACGTTGAATTTCTGCATGTCCAGCGCGATCGACTTGGACAGCGCCGCGATGCCCAGCTTGGCGGCGCTGTAGTTGGCCTGGCCGAAGTTGCCGATCAGTCCCGAGGTGGAGGTCATGTGCACGTAGCAGCCGCTTTCCTGCTCCTTGAAGTGCGGGGCGGCGGCGCGGCTGACGTAGAAGCTGCCGTACAGGTGCACCTTGATGACGGCGTCCCATTCCTCGGCGCTCATCTTGTGGAAGAAGCGGTCACGCAGGATGCCCGCGTTGTTGACCACCACGTCGAGCCGGCCGAAGGCTTCGACCGCCGTGCCGACGATGCGTGCGGCCGCGGCCTGCTCGGACACGCTGTCGGTGTTGGCGACCGCCTCGCCGCCCAGCGCCTTGATCTCGTTGACCACCGCCTGCGCGGGGCCGGTGTCCTTGCCTTCGCCCGCGACCGAGGCGCCGATGTCGTTGACGACGACCTTGGCGCCTTCGCGCGCCATCGCCAGTGCGATGTCGCGACCGATGCCGCCGCCGGCGCCGGTGACGACGACCACCTTGCCTGCGACCATGTTGGATGCACTCATGAAATCACTCCTGGTTCGTGGGCCACTGGAACGCCAGCGGCTGCTTGTCGAGGAAACGCTGCACCGCCTCGCGGTGCGGCGTGGTCTGGAAGCACAGCGCCTGCGCATTCGCCTCGGCCTCGAAGGCCGCTTCCATGGCGCCGGGGTCCTGGCCCATGCGCTTGACCAGGCCCACCGCCAGCGTCGACGCGCCGGCGAAACTGTCCGCCAGGGCCAGGGCGCGCGGCAACAGCTGCGCGGGCTCGTGCCGTTCCATGGCGATGCCGAGCGTGAGCGCCTCCTGGGCGTCCACTTCGCGCGCCGACAGGAACAGCTCGCGGGCACGCTGCGCGCCCACCACGCGGGGGAGGGTGTAGGTGGCGCCGCAGTCGGGAACCAGCCCGACGCGCATGAAGACCATGCAGAAGCGGGCGCGCGGCGTCACCAGCACGAAGTCCGCCGACAGCGCGAGGCTGAAGCCCGCGCCGTATGCGGCGCCGTCGACCGCCGCGATCACCGGCCGGTCCAGCGTCATCAGCTCGCGCAGGATCGCGTGCGTGCCGTGCATGCGCTCGCGCAGGCCGTCGCTTTGCAGCTGGCCGGCGGCCGCCATGCCGCGCAGGTCACCGCCGGCGCAGAACGCACCGTTGGCACCCGTGAGCACGACGGCGCGGATGCCCGCATCGGCCCTGACCTGCGCGATGGCCTGCGCCAGCCCGTCCTTGACCGGGGCGGTGAGCGCGTTGCGCGCGGCGGGGCTGTCCAGCGTGACGAGGGCGGTGGTGCCGCGGCGCTCGAAGTGGACGGCCGGGGTGGAAGTGCTCATGGCTTGGTCTCCTGGGCGGCGGCGCGGCGCTGCTCCTGCAATTCGCGCCAGAGGATCTTGCCGGTGCCCGACTTGGGCAGGGCGTCGATGAATTCCACGATGCGCGGCGCCTTGTAGACGGCCATGCGCTCGCGGGCCCAGGCGACGATGTCCTGCTCGCGCACCTCGCCGCGCATGCCCGGCTTGAGCGCGACCAGCGCCATCACCGCCTCGCCCTGCTTGGCGTCCGGCACGCCGATGACGCAGGCCTCGTGGATGGCGGGATGCTCGTACATCATGTTCTCCACCTCGGCCGGCCAGACCTTGTAGCCCGAGGTGTTGATCATCCGCTTCAGGCGGTCGCGCATGAAGAAGTAACCCTCCTCGTCGACCGAGGCGAGATCGCCGGTGCGGAAGAAGCGCTTGCCGTCGAGCTCGAAGAAGGCCTGGCGGTCCGCCTCGGGGTTGCGCCAGTAGCCGGTCATGACCTGCGGCGCGTGGGTGACGAGTTCGCCCACCTCGCCCTGCGGCAGTTCCTGCAACGTGGCGGGATCGACGATGCGCGTATCCACGCCCTGCGCCGGGATGCCCAGGCACTGGCGCTTGCCGCGCGCGAGCGGGTTGGCCTGCAGGAAGGAGGCGGTCTCGGTGAGGCCATAGCCTTCGTTGTAGGTGATGCCGTGGCGCTGCTGCATCATGGTCGCCACCGCTTCCGGCATCGCCGCGGCGCCGCCGGACAGCAGGCTCAGGCTGGAGATGTCGCGTCGTTCCACCTCGGGGTGGGCGAAGAAGTCCAGGATCATGGCCGGCGGCGCGGTCCAGGCGGTGACGCGGTGGCGCTCGATCAGGCGGGCGGCCAGCGCCGGGCTCCAGCGCGGCAGCATCACCGAGGTGCCGCCCAGGAAGATCGGCATGTTCATGCCGTTCTGCAGGCCCAGCATGTGGAACAGCGGCGCGACCGCCAGCACCACCGTTTCGCAATGCAGGCCCTTCCAGACGTGCGACGCGGCCAGCGAGGCGATCACCGTCTGGTGGGTGTGCATGCAGCCCTTGGGGTGGCCGGTGGTGCCCGAGGTGTAGGGCAGCACGGCCAGGTCTTCGGGACGGATGCCGGCATCGACACCATCGCGCCCGGCCGGCACGTCGGCCCATCCCGTGCAGTCGGGGCGCGTCAGCGGGCGCAGCGGTTCCAGCACCCAGTCGGGAATCTCGTTCGTGGTGTCGCCCACCGCCTCGCTGTAGGCGTGCACGATGATGCGATCGAACAGGTCTTCCTCGAAATGTTCCAGCAGTTCCTGCGCGACGAAGGCGATGCGCGCACCGCTGTTCTCGCCGTAGTAACGCACTTCCTGCGCCTTGCTCATCGGGTTGACCGGCACGACGACGCCGCCGGCGCGCAGGATCGCATAGGCGGCGATCACGAACTGCGGGCAGTTCTGGCTGGCCACCAGCACGCGGTCGCCGCGTTGCAGCTTCAGGTCCTCGCGCAGGTAGGCCGCGAGGGCGGCCACGCGCTCCTGCAACTGGGCATAGCGCAGCACGGAGCCGCAGTACACGATGGCCGGCTTGCCGGGGTAGCGCCGCGCGGCGAGTTCCAGGCACTCCGGCAGCGTGGTTTGCGGAACGACCAGTTCGCGGGCCACGCCCTTGGGCCAGAACCTGAAGTGCGGACTTTCCCGGTGCGCCATCACTGCTTCTCCAGCGCCCGGGCGATGATTTCCTTCATCACCTCGTTGGCGCCGCCGTAGATGCGGCCGACGCGCACGTCGGCGTACAGGCGCGCGATCGGGTACTCGTTCATGAAGCCGTAGCCGCCGTGCAGCTGCAGGCACTCGTCGACGATGCGGCAGCAGGTGTCGGTGGTCCACCACTTGGCCATGGCCGCGGTGGGCACATCGAGTTCGCCCTGCATCAGCCGGGCGATGCAGTCGTCGACGAAGGCGCGTGCCACCTGCGCCTGGGTCTCGCACTCGGCCAGCTTGAAGCGGGTGTTCTGCATCTTCAGGAGCGGCGCGCCGAACACGTTGCGGTCGCGCACGTATTCCAGCGTCTCGGCGATGGCGCGCTGCATGGTGGCCACCGTGCCGACGGCGATCAGCATGCGCTCGCGCGGCAGCTGTTGCATCAGCTGCGCGAAGCCTTTGCCTTCCTCGCCGCCCAGCAGGTTGTCGGCCGGAACGCGCACGTCGTCGAAGTACAGCTCGGTGGTGTCCAGCGTCTTCTGGCCCATCTTGTCCAGCAGCGGCCCGCGGCGGAAGCCGGCCGTGCCCTCGGTCTCCACCACCAGCAGCGAGATGCCCTTGGCGCCGGCGTCCGCGCCGGTCTTGCAGGCCACCACCACCAGGCCGGCATGCATGCCGTTGGTGATGAAGGTCTTGTTGCCGGTGATGCGCCAGGCGTCGCCGTCGCGCTTCGCCTGGGTCTTGATGCGCTGCAGGTCGGTGCCCGCGCCCGGCTCGGTCATGGCAATCGCCGCGACCAGCTCGCCGGTGGCCATGCGCGGCAGCCAGCGGCGCTTCTGCGCCTCGGTGCCGTAGGCCAGGATGTAGTGCGCGACGATGCCGCTGTGCACGTTGTTGCTGAAGCCCTGCGCCATGGCGCGCATCTGCTCCTCGCAGATCACCGCCTCGTGCAGGAAGCTGCCGCCGCCGCCGCCGTATTCCTCCGGGATGCTGGCGCACAGCAGGCCGGCCGCGCCGGCCTGGTTCCAGATGCCCCGGTCGGCGTGGTGCTGGGCGCGCCAGCGCGCCTCGTGCGGCACGCACTCTCGCTCGAAGAAGCGGCGCGCGCTGTCGCGCAGCATCTCCAGCTCCTCGTTCATCCAGGGCCGCTTCATGCGCCCACCTGTGCGATGCCGACGCCTTCGGACGACCGTGCGGCGCGGTCCATCAGGGCCGTCCGCCGCCCACGACCAGCACCTGGCCGCTGACGTAGTTGGATTCGGGAATGCAGAACAGGTAGACCGCGCCGGCCGCTTCCTGCGGCGTGCCGCCGCGGCCCAGCGGGATCAGCGCTTCCGCGTTCTTCAGGATCTGCGGGTTGACGCCCACCTTGATCTGCTGGCCGGCGATGTCGATGCTGGCGCCGGCGGTGGCGTCGGCCTCCGTCAGCCGCGTCTTGATCAGGCCGAAGGCGACGCTGTTGACGTTGACCTTGTAGCGGCCCCACTCCTTGGCCATCGCCTTGGTCAGGCCGTTGATGCCGGCCTTGGCCGCTGCGTAGTTCGCCTGGCCCGCGTTGCCGTAGACGCCGGAGGTGGAGGAGACGTTGACCACCTTGCGGAACACCTCGCGGCCTTCCTCGGCTTCCTTCTTGGCGGCGTCGCGGATGAAGTTGGAGGCGGCCCGCAGGATGCGGAAGGGCGCGGTCAGGTGCACCGCGAGCATGGCGTCCCACTGCTCGTCGGTCATCTTCTGCACCACGTTGTCCCAGGTGTAGCCGGCGTTGTTGACGATGATGTCCACGCCGCCGTAGCTGTCGGTGGCGGTGCGCACGAAGCGGTCGGCGAAGCCGGCGTCGGTGACGCTGCCGACGCAGGCGGTGGCGACGCCGCCGGCCGCGACGATGTCGGCGACGGTCTGCTGGGCCGGCTCGGCGTCGAGGTCGTTGATGACGACGCGGGCGCCTTCGCTGGCGAGCTTCAGGGCGATCTCGCGGCCGATGCCGCGGCCGGAGCCGGAGACGAGGGCAACCTTGCCTTCGAGGGTGCGGGTCATGGTGGGTTCCTTGGTGGGGTTCAGTTCCAGGCGAGCAGCGCTTCGCCGGTCAGCTTGGTGATTCCGTCCTGGCTGGCCGTGGCCAGCTGCAGCTTCACGCAGCGCTGGCCGTCGTGCTCGAACTTCTCGGTGACGGTCGCGGTGCAGGTGATGCGCTCGCCCACGTGGGTGATGGCGGCAAAGCGCACGTCGAACGAACGGATGGCACTTTGCGGCACCCAGTTCGTGAGCACGCGCGCAAGCCAGGCGGCGGACAGCATGCCGTGCGCGAACACGTCGGGCATGCCCGCGCTCTTCGCGAAGTCGCTGTCCACGTGGATGGGGTTGTGGTCGCCCGAAGCGCCGCAGTACAGCGCGAGCGTCAGGCGGCTGATCGGCGGCAATTCGAGTGCCGGCAGCGCGTCGCCCGGCTGCAGGGAGGTCCAGTCGGGAAGCTTCGTGATGGTCATGGTCCTGCCCTCAGCCGTTGCGGATCACGCTGACGCAGCGCAGGTCCGCCACCGGTTCGCCGCGCTGGTTGGTGACGCTGGTCTTGCGCACCACGAACTCCAGCGCGCCGCCCTTCTTGTCGTAGATGTCCTCGATCCGCTGGCGGAAGCTGAGCGTGTCGCCGGCATAGGCCATGCGGTGGAAGGTGAAGCCCTGCTCGCCGTGCAGCAGTCGGCGGTAGTCGATGCCCAGCAGCTCGCGCACGGCGGCCGGGTTGGGCGACTCCATCTCCAGGCAGAAGAAGAAGGTGGGCGGCACCGGCAGGCCGGGATGGCCGGCCGCGCGCGCGGCGGCTTCGTCGGTGTAGACCGGGTCGTCCTGGCCGGTGGCCTTGGCGAAGAAGCGCAGGCGCCCCTTCTCCACCTCGACCTGGTAGGGCGGCAGTTCGTGGCCGATGTGGCGACGGTCGATCATCGCGGGCTCACGCGGCCTGGTAGAGCGTGACGACGCAGGCGCCGCCCAGGCCCAGGTTGTGCTGCAGCGCGAGGCGCGCACCTTCCACCTGGCGCTGCTCGGCGCGGCCGCGCAGCTGCGAAACCAGCTCGTAGCACTGCGCCAGGCCGGTGGCGCCCAGCGGGTGGCCCTTGGACAGCAGGCCGCCGGAGGGGTTGGTGACGATGCGGCCGCCGTAGGTGTTGTCGCCTTCGACGATGAACTTCTCCGCCGTGCCCTCGGGCGTGAGGCCCAGCGCCTCGTAGGTGATCAGCTCGTTGGCGGTGAAGCAGTCGTGCAGTTCCACCACGTCCAGTTCCTCGGGGCCGATGCCGGCGTCCTCGTACACCTGCTTCGCGGCCGCAGCGCTCATGTCGTAGCCGACCAGCTTGCGCATGTCCTTGCTCTCGAAGGTCGATGGCGTGTCGGTGGTCATGGCCTGCGCAGCGATCACCACGCGCATGTCCAGGTTGTGCTTCTTCGCGAATTCGGCGGAGCAGACGATGGCGGCAGCGGCGCCGCAGGTGGGCGGGCAGCACTGGAAGCGAGTGAGCGGATCGAACACCGGCGCCGAGGCCATCACCTCGTCCAGCGTCAGCGTCTGGCGGAACACGGCCAGCGGATTGCGCGCGGCGTGCTGGCGCGCCTTCACGGAGATGCGGCCGAAGGTGTCGCGGCGGATGCCGTACTGCGCCATGTAGTCGCGGCCGGCACCGCCGAAGAACTGCGCGGCGCGCGGCGCCTCGGTGCTGTAGCCCTGCTTCTCGGTCATCACTTCGGCGAAGTGCGCCATGGGGGAGGGCCGGTCGTCCCAGGCGCCCTTGAGCGCACCGGGCTGCATCTGCTCGAAGCCCAGCGCGATCGCGCACTCGACCATGCCGCTTTCGACCGCCTGGCGCGCCAGGAACAGCGCGCTGGAGCCGGTGGAGCAGTTGTTGTTGAGGTTGAAGACGGGGATGCCGCTGAGGCCCACGCCGTAGATCGCGGCCTGCCCGGCGGTGGAGTCGCCGTAGACGTAGCCCACGTAGGCCTGCTCGACCGCCTCGTAGGGCACGCCGGCATCTTCCAGCGCGAGCTTGGCCGCGCGCGCACCCATCACGGTGTAGGGATCGCTCTGGCCCGGCTTGGTGAAGGGGATCATGCCCACGCCGACGACGTGGACGGGGCGCTGCATGCGCGTCATGGAAACTCCTTGTGAATGTCAGCCTCTTGCGCCTGCGGGCGCTGGAAGGCAGGACTGGCGTGAAGTCTCGCGCACGGGCCCTGTTCCCTCAATCGCCGAAGGCGTCAAAAGCGTTGGCGAAAACGTTCAACGCGCGGCGCCGCCCGCCGCGGGGAACGGGTCACGCGAAGGCCGCCACGMTTGCCAGCCTCTGGCGCGCGGCCGCGAACTCCCCGCGCAGGCGCGCCACCACGGCGCCGGCCGGGGCGACGCCGGTCACGGCGCCGATGCCCTGGCCGCAGCCCCAGATGTCCTTCCAGGCCTTGACCCGGTCGGAGCCGAAGCTCATCTTGCTCGGGTCGCTGACCGGCAGCGCCTCGGGGTCGAGCCCCGCGGCGGCGATGGAGCCGCGCAGGTAGTTGCCGTGCACGCCGGTGAACAGGTTGCTGTAGACGATATCCTGACTGCTGCTGGCCACGATCATGTCCTTGTAGCCCTGGCTTGCCCGCGCTTCCTCCGTCGCGATGAAGGCCGAGCCGATATAGGCGAGGTCGGCCCCGGCCGCGAGCGCCGCCAGCACCGCCTCGCCGCTGCCGATGGCGCCGCTCAAGGCCAGCGGCCCCTCGAACCAGCGCCGGATCTCGTGCACCAGCGCGAAGGGGCTGGTGGTCCCCGCGTGGCCGCCGGCACCGGCCGCGACGGCGACCAGGCCGTCGGCGCCCTTCTCGACCGCCTTGCGGGCGAAGCGGTCGTTGATCACGTCGTGGAACACCACGCCGCCCCAGCCATGCACCGCGTCGTTCAGCTCCTTGCGCGCGCCCAGCGAGGTGATGACGATGGGCACCCGGTACTTCTCGCACATGGACATGTCGTGGTCGAGGCGGTCGTTGCTCTTGTGGGCGATCTGGTTGATCGCGAAGGGCGCGGCCGGTTGCTCGGGATGCTGCCGGTCATGCGCCGCCAGAGTCTCGGTGATCTCGGCCAGCCATTCGTCCAGCTGCGCTGCCGGCCTCGCGTTGAGCGCCGGCATCGAACCCACGATGCCGGCCTTGCACTGCGCGATCACCAGCTGCGGCGTGCTGATGATGAACAGCGGGGCGGCCATCACCGGCAGCCGCAGGCGCGAGAACACGGAGGGAAGTGCGGGGTTTCGGAAGTTCATGCGTGCGCACTCTAGGCGCCGTGCCCCCTCGCGGCAATGACAAAAAAGTTCAGAGCGATTGGCCAGGTGCGTGACCTTGCCGGCGCGCCCTCGACGTTTCGGCCAATCCGGATGAACGCAAATGTCATTGCGCCGGCCGCGCACCGCGCAGACCATCGCGCTGGCCACCAAGAGGAGACAACCTTGACCCCATCCAACACCCGCCGTGCCCTGCTGGGGCTCGCCGCCGCCGGCCTGCTGGGCATTCAGCTGCCTGCGCTGGCGCAGGGCGCCCAGGCCTTCCCGAACAAGACGATCCGCATCATCGTCCCGTACACGCCGGGCGGCACCACCGACATCATGGCGCGCGCCATCGGCCAGAAGCTGTCGGAAGCTTGGGGTCAGCCCGTCATCATCGACAACCGCCCCGGCGCGAGCGGCTGGCTGGGACTGGCGGCGGTGGCCAAGTCGCCGGCGGACGGCTACACGCTGGGCCTGACCATCTCGAACGCCGTCTACGCCAAGTCGCTGTACGCGAAGCTTCCGGCGGACATCGACGCCGACTTCGAGCCGGTGTCGATGCTGTCGCAGTCCGCCATCGGCGTGGCGGTCAATGCGAACTTCCCGGCCAACACGCTGGAGGAATTCATCGCCCATGCGCGCAAGAACCCGGGCAAGCTGGGCTACGGCTCCTTCGGCCAGGGCACCACCGCGCACATCTTCGGCGAGTCGCTCAACCTCGCAGCAAAGCTGGACCTGGTGCATGCGGCCTACAAGGGCGCCGCGCCGCTGGTGCAGGACTTGCTGGGGGGCCAGGTGGGCGCGGCCTGGCTGGACACGGCCACGCTGGCGCCGCTGGTGCAGTCCGGCAAGGTCAAGGCCCTGGCCATGACCGGCACGCAGCGCGCGCCTTCGCTGCCCAATGTGCCCACCTTCCTCGAACTGGGGATCAAGGGTTTCGAACCGGTGGGCTTCTTCCTGGTGCTGGCGCCGGCGCGCACGCCCAAGGACGTGGTGCGCAAGCTCTCCGACGGCATCGCCGCCGCGATCAAGGCGCCGGACGTCAACCGCCGCCTGCGCGAGATGGGACTGGAGCCCGTGGGCAGCACGCCAGAGACGCTGGCCGCTGAAATCAGGACCCTGGCCGACACGATGGATCGCACCATCAAGGCCGCGAACATCAAGGTCGAGAACTGATCCGCCATGCGGACCGTGCTGCGCGAGGACCATGAGCAGTTCCGCTCCCAGGTGCGCCGCTTCGTCGAGCGGGAGATCGCGCCCTTCCATGCCGGCTGGGAAGACGAAGGCCGGGTCCCGCTGACGCTGTGGCTCGCGGCTGGGCAGGCGGGCCTGCTCAACACGACGCTGCCTCCGCCCTTCGGCATGGGGGGCGACTTCGGCCACGCCGCCGTCCTCATCGAGGAGCTTGCGCGCGCCAACGCCACCGGCGTGGGCTTCAGCCTGCACTCCGAGGTGGTGGCCCCGTACCTGCATGCCTACGGCACGCCCGGACAACGGGAACGCTGGCTGCCCGCGATGGCGGCGGGCACGCTGGTGGGCGCCATCGCCATGACCGAGCCGGGCACCGGCAGCGACCTCAGGGCCATCCGCACTTGCGCCCCCCGCGAGGGCGAGCATTACCTGCTGAGCGGGCAGAAGACCTACATCTCCAACGGCCTGAACGCCGGCCTCGTGATCGTGGCGGCCCGCACCGACACCGCCGCGGGCGGTCGCGGCGTGTCGCTGCTGGTGGTGGAAGACGGCATGGAGGGCTTCGCGCGCGGCAAGGCCATGCGCAAGATCGGCCTGCGCGCACAGGACACCGCGGAACTGTTCTTCGACCAGGTGCGCGTGCCGGTGGCCAACCTCCTGGGCGAGGAGCATCGCGGCCTCCACTACCTCATGCGACAGCTCGCGCAGGAGCGGCTGGTGATCGCGCTGCGTGCCGCCGCCTCGATCGAGGCCTTCCTGGCGCGCACCGTCGACTGGACGCGCCAGCGCAAGGCCTTCGGGCAGTCCGTGTTCGATTTCCAGCACACGCGCTTCCGGCTGGCCGAGGCCAAGGCGCAGGCGGTCATGCTGCGCGTCTTCGTCGACGACTGCCTGGCGCGCCACCTGCGCGGCGAGCTTGACGCGGAGCGCGCCGCGATGGCCAAGCTCAATGGCTCGGAGATGCAGAACCGGCTGCTCGACGACTTCCTGCAGATGCACGGTGGCGCCGGCTTCATGGCCGAAGGTATCGGCAGCGCCTGGGTGGACGCGCGGGTGGCGCGCATCTACGGCGGCAGCAACGAAATCATGAAGGAAATCGTGGCCCGCGGCCTGTGAGCGGAGCCACGACCTGCACGCAAAGGAACGTAGCCATGCAAGGTCCTCTCTCGGGTGTCCGCATCATCGACCTGTCCGCCGTGGTGTCCGGGCCCATGGCCGCCGGCATCCTCGCCGACCAGGGCGCCGACGTCATCAAGGTGGAAGCCGGCGGCGGCGACCTCACGCGCGTGATCGGCCCGGCCAAGGGCGACATCACGCCGCTGTTCGCCGCCATCAACCGGGGCAAGCGCTCCATCGTGCTGGACCTGAAGCAGGAGGCCGCCAAGGCGGTGCTGCGCGACCTGCTGCAGACCGCCGACGTGCTGGTGGAGAACTTCCGGCCCGGTGCGCTGGCGCGCCTGGGCTTCGACTACGACGCGGTGGCGGCGGCCAACCCGCGGATCGTCTACCTGTCCATCAGCGGCTTCGGCCAGAGCGGCCCGTACGCCCAGCAGCGGGTGTACGACCCGGTGATCCAGGCGGTCTCCGGCTTCGCCGATGCGCACCCGGATCCCCAGAGCAAGCAGCCGCAGCTGCTGCAGACCCTGCTGTGCGACAAGATCACCTCGCTGGTGGCGGCCCAGGCCGTGACGGCCGCGCTGCACGAGCGCCACGGAACCGGCCGCGGCCGGCGTGTGGAGCTGTCGATGCTGGACGCCGCGCTGTCGTTCCTGTGGCCGGAGGCGCTGTATAACCACAGCTTCCTGGACGAGCCGCCGCCCCCCGTGGTGGAGTTCGGCGCCAGGCAGAAGCTCTGGCGCTGCCGCGACGGCTGGTTCGCCATGGTCACGCCGCAGGACGACGAGTTCGCCGCCATGTGCCGCGTCTTCGGCGTTCCCGAGCTGCTGCAGGACCCGCGCTTCGCCACCATCACCTCGCGGCGCGACCAGCAGGCCGTGCTGCGCGAAATCCTGGAGCCGATCGCGGCGGACCAGGAAGTCCGCCCCTTCGTCGCGGCCCTCGCGGCGGCGGGCGTGCCCGTGGGGCAGGTGAACTTCAAGGGCACGCTGGCCGACGATCCGCAGGTGCGGCACAACGCAAGCCTGCTGGAGACCGAGTACCCCGGCCTCGGGCGCATCCGTGCCCCGCGCCCGGCGGCGATCTTCCGGGGCAGCACGCTGGGCACCGAGGCGCGCGCTCCGCACCTGGGCGAGCATTCGCGGGCCATCCTGGCCGAGACCGGCCGCACGGGCGCGCAGGCCGATGCGCTGTTCGCCAGCGGCGCGGTGCGCTGAGGCTCGAACGATGCAGGCTTTCTGCGCGGACCTGCTCGCGGAATACGACGCACTGGCGGACTTTGCCGCCGGCCTCGGCGCGGCCCAGTGGCGGCAGCCCACGCACTTCTTCGGCTGGTCCGCCTGGGACGAGGTGGCGCACCTTTGCCTGCTGGATGGCGTGGGCCTCGCGGCCGCCGGCGACGCGGCTGCCTTCGATGCGCAGGCCGGGGCGCTGCGGGCGCGGCGCGCCGCGGGGCTGGAGATCAGCGCCATCGCCCGAGCGGAGCTGGGCCATCTCGACGGGGCCGGGCTGCTGGCGCACTGGCGCGGCGTCTATCCGCGGCTGGTGCAGGCGCTGGGCCGGCGCGACCCGCGGGACCGGCTGCCCTGGTTCGGCCCCGCCATGAGCGCGCGTTCCTTCGCCGCGGCCCGCCTGATGGAAACCTGGGCCCACGGGCAGGACGTCTTCGATGCGCTGGGCCTGCAGCGCCCGGCCACGCAGCGCCTGCGCCACATCGCGCACCTGGGTGTGAACACCTACGGCTGGAGCTTCCGCAACCGTGGCCTGGAGGTGCCCGAGCCCGCGCCGCACGTGCAGCTGACGCTGGAGGGCGAGGAAGCCTGGACCTGGAACGCGCCCTCGCGTGAGCACCGGGTGTGCGGCCGCGCCGAGGACTTCTGCCTGGTGGTGACGCAGCGCCGGCACCCGGAGGACACGGGCCTCGACTGTGGCGGGCACGGCGCGCGCTGGATGCGCATCGCCCAGTGCTTCGCCGGACCGCCGGCGGATGGGCCCGCGCCGGGCGCGCGACGGATGCAAACGCGGTGCCCTGGCAGCCCCTGACGCCGGAGCTGGCTCCCGCGATCGAGCCGCTGCTGGCGAGCCGGCGCGCGCGGCTCGGCGCGCGGGCCCTGTCGGACTTCAGCTTCGCGAACCTGTACCTGTTCCGCGCCGCCCACCAATATCGGTGGCGGGGCGGTGCGTGGCCGGCGCTGCGCGGCGTCACCTACGACGGCACGGGCCACGTCTTCCCTCTCTTCGACCTGTGCGCTGCGCCGCAGGCCGTGATCGCGGACTTGCTGGCGCAGGCCGACTGCTTCTTCCCCTTGGCCGAGGCGGACGTGGCGGCGCTGCCGCCCGCCGTGTTCCAGTGCGAAGCCCACGCACGGGACGCCGACTACCTCTTTCCGGCGGACAACTTCCGCCACTACCGCGGCGCCGCGCTTCGCAAGAAGCGCGCGCAGATGAACCAGTTCCTGGCGGTGGGAGCGCCCTCGCGCTGTCGCCTGACCCCGGCCGAAGAGCCGCAGGCGCTGGAGGTCCTGGCCGCGTGGCGCGCCAGCCGAGGGAAGAGCGCGGACGAAGCGGATGCGGCGCCCTGCCGCGAGGCGCTGCTCCTGCTGGCGCAGCTCGGCCTGGAAGGCACGCTGTACCGGCAGCGCGGGCGCGCCGTCGGCTTCGTCATCACCGAGGCGCTAGTCCCGGGCGTGCGCGTGGTCCGCTTCGCCAAGGGGCTCGACGAGCATCCCGGCGTGTACCCCTTCATGTTCCACGACCAGGGCATGGCGGACCCCGGCCTGCAGTGGCTCAACTTCGAGCAGGACCTGGGCCTGGCCAACTTCCGCCAGGCCAAGCGGGCGTACGCGCCCTGGGAACAACTGCCGAAGTACCGGGTGCGCCTGCTCGGAGAATCCGGTCCGGCGCGGTGAGTCCTCAGTCCCGGTAGCGAAAGGTGCCCATGGCGCGCGCCGTCACTTCGCCGCTGGCGTCGGTGATGGTCGCCTCGCAGAAGCACACGGAGCGGCCGCCGCCAGTGGCGCGGCCTTCGGCCAGCAGGCGGCCCGCCGCCGGGCGCATGAAAGCGATGTGCATGTCCACCGTGACGACCTCGCGCCCGTAGGCGACCCGGGACAGGGCCGCATGCGCCATTGCGCTGTCGAGCAAGGTCATCACGACGCCCCCGTGGCCGCCGTCGTGGTTGTTCAGGTGCTCGGCGCGCAGCTCCAGCGCCACGCGCGACACGCCCGCTTCAGCGTGCTCCACGCGCAGGCCCAGGTGCTCCGAGAACGGCACGTAGCGGTCCGGCCCGCTGCGCGGGCGTTCCGGTTGAAGCTCGCGCTCGTTCGGGTCGACCAGGTGCAGGCTCATGCCTGCTCCCGCTTCGACGCCGCCGCGGCCGCCGTGAAGTCGCGCGGTCCGGTGAGGGCGAGCCCGCCGTCCACCGGGATGATCGCGCCCGTGATGTAGCTGCCCCAGTCGCTCGCCAGCAGCATGGCCATGCGGGCGATGTCCTCGATGCGGCCCAGGCGCTTGAGCGGCACCCGCTGCGCCATCGCGGCCATGGTGGCATCGGTCGGTGCCAGGCGCTTGAGCCCCTCGGTGTCGGCGATCGGTCCCGGCACGATGGAGTTGATGCGGATGCCTTGCGCGCCCCATTCGAGCGCCAGCACCTGCGTCAACATGTCGACGCCGGCCTTCGCCGCGCACACGTGTGCCTGGAAGGGCGTGGGGATGAAGGCCTGGCCGGCGGAGATCTGGATCACGCAGGCCCCCGGCTTGCGCAGGTGCGCGTGCGCGAGCCGCGCCACGTTGAAGCTGCCCAGCAGGTCGATGTCCACCACCGTCTTGAAGGCGTTGGGCGACATGTCGGTCGCAGCGGCGAGGAAGTTGCCGGCGGCGCCGGACACCAGCACGTCGATGGGACCGAAGCGTTCCGCGGCCGTGGCGAATGCGCGCTCCAGCGCTTGCGGCTGGCGCACATCGGCGGACAGGCCCAGCGCCTGCGTGCCCAGGGCCTCCAGCTGCTGCGCAGCGCTGGCCACCTTGTCGGCGGAACGGCTGATCACGGTGAGCCTGGCGCCGGCACGGGCGAAGGCCTGCGCGATGCCGAAGTTGATGCCGCTGGAACCGCCGGCCACGAACACGTGGCGGCCGCTGAAATCGAAGGCGGAGAAGTCCATCGCGTTCATTCCGGCTTGAACCCGATGTCCTGCAGCATCTTCGCTTCCCGCTGGTACTGCGCCTTCGCATAGGCGTGGTAGTCCTCGCCGCTGGTGAGCTTGGGCTGCATGTCGAACTGCTCCAGCTGGTTCAGGTAGGCCGGGTCGCTCGCCGCCTTGCGGAAGGCCGCCTGCAGGCGCGCCGCGATCTTCGGATCGAGGTTCTTCGGCGCCACCAGGCCCACCGGCGATTCGATCACCAGGTCGTAGCCCAGCTCCTTCACCGTCGGCACGTCGTAGCGCTTCAGGCGTTCGGCGGTGAAGGTCGCCAGCAGCCGCACCTTGCCGCCCTGCACCTGCGCGCCGAAGCCGGGGTCGCCGTACACGTCGAGGTGGCGTCCGATCACGGCCTGGAAGGCTTCGCTGCCGCCCTTGTAGGGAACGGTGTTGAAGGAGGTGCCCGCCAGCTTGGCCAGCCGCTCCGCGTAGATGCGGTTGATGCTGATCGCGCCGACGTTGCCCCAGCTCACGGCACCGGGACGCTTCTTCGCATCCGCCAGCAGCTCGGACAGCGACTTCCAGGGCGCGTCGGCGGCGACCAGGATGCCGGTGCTCAGTCCCGCCAGTCCGATCAGGTAGGTGAAGTCCTTGAGCGGGTCCCAGCTCACCTTCTGTACCAGCGGCGCGCGGATCACCGAGTTGTGCATCACGGAGATCGTGTAGCCGTCGGCTTCCATGGTCGCCAGCGTGGCGGTGCCCATCACGCCGCCGGCGCCCGGCTTGTGCATCATCACGATCGGCTGGCCCAGGTCCTTCGATGCGGCTTCGGCCAGCGTGCGGAAGATGGGATCGAAGGAGCCGCCCGGCGGGAAGGGCAGCACCAGCTGGATCGGCCGGCTGGGGTAGGGATCGGCGGCTTGCGCAAGCGGCGCGGCCAGGGCGCAGGCGGCGAGCAGGGCCAGCGCGGCGCGGCGGGGAAGGGGAATCATGGTGTCGTCTCCGGTGAGTTGGAAGCGGCCTGCGGCAGCGGCAGGTAGCGGAAGGATCCCTGGGCCCGCGCGACCACGCGGCCCCCGGCGTCGGTGACGGAGGCGCGGCACCAGGCCACGCTGTCGTCGTGTTGCACGACCTCGGCGTCGGTGGCCAGCGTGCCCCGGCCGGGTTCGAGGAAGCTGCTGTTCATGTTGAGCGTGACGGCGGTGCGCGTGAAGTCGAACAGCGAGACGGCGGCGCTGGCCATGGCCACGTCCATCAGCGTCAGCATCACGCCGCCGTGCATCGCGCCGATCACGTTGCCGAGGTCCGGCCGCGGGTCGACCAGCAGGCGGGCGCGGCCGCCTTCGGAGAATTCGCGGCGCGCGCCCAGCAGGCGCGTGAACGGCACCTGGCCGAAGATGTTGCGGCCGTGGTCGCCTGCGACCGGCTTCACACGCGCACCTGCTCGCGCAGCACGTTCTTGAGCACCTTGCCGGCCGCCGACAGCGGCAGCTCGCGCACGAAAGTGATGTGGCGCGGGCACTTGTAGCCGGCCAGCCGCTCGCGGCACCAGGCGCGCAGTTCATCGGCGCTGGTGCCGCCTTCGGCCGTGGTCACCACCACGGCATGGACCGCCTCGCCCCAGCGCGCGTCGGGCACGCCGACCACGGCCGCGTGCGCCACCTGCGGGTGGCTGCGCAGGGCGGCTTCCACCTCGGCGCAGTACACGTTCTCGCCGCCGGTGATGATCATGTCCTTCAGCCGGTCGACGATGAACAGGTGGCCGTCCTCCAGCATGCGGCCCGCGTCGCCCGTGTGCAGCCAGCCGTCGCGCAGCGCCGTGGCGCTTGCTTCCGGGTTGCGCCAGTAGCCTTGCATCACCATCGGCCCGCGCGCGAGGATCTCGCCCACTTCGCCGCGCGGCAGCTCGCGCCCGCTTTCGTCGGCGACGATGATCTCGGCGCCCAGGCCAGCGCGGCCCACGGAGGTGAGCAGGCCACGCGCGCGCGCCTCCGGCCGGTGGTTGGCGGGCAGGTTGATGCACACGGCGCCCGCGGTCTCGGTCAGCCCGTACGCCTGGAAGAACTCCGCATGCGGCCACGCGGCCAGCGCGCGGTCCAGCAAATCGGGCGGCATGGGCGCGGCGCCGAAGGCGATGCGGTCCAGGCTCTTCACGCGCTGCGGCGTGAACGACGGCTCGTCCAGCAGCGCCTGCAGCATGGTGGGCACCACGATGATGTCGCTGATGCGGTGTTCCTCGATCGCGGCGATGACGCCGGCGGGCCGGAACTGCGCCAGCGTCACGCAAGTGCCGCCGACGATCAGCTGGCCGACCAGCCGGCCCAGGCCGGCGACGTGGAATAGCGGCGCGACCAGCAGCGACACCGAATCAGGGGCGTTGTTCAGCTCGGCGCCGCGCGTCATCGACGCGGTCCAGAAGTTGGCGTGGCTCAGCATCACGCCCTTGGATCGGCCGGTCGTGCCGCCGGTGTAGAGCAGCGCCGCGAGCGCATCGCCGCCGGTGCGCGAGTCGGGCAGCGGCGCCAGCGCCGCGGCTTCGTCCTGCAGCGGGGCGAAACGCAGCACCGGGCACGCCTCTTCCGGCGCGAGTGCGGCCAGGCTCTCGTCGATCACCAGCAGCGAGGCCTGGCTGTCCTGCAGCGCGAAGGCGAGTTCCGGCTTGCTCCATCGGACGTTGAGCGGGCAGGCCACCGCGCCCAGCCACCAGCACGCCAGGATCGCGCGCACCAGCTGGTCGCTGTTGGGCGCCAACAGGGCGACGCGGTCACCGCGCGCGATGCCCCTTCGCGCGAAGGCGGCGGCGTGGCGGGCGATGCCGTCGGCCAGCTGCGCGTGCGTGTGCCGCCGCGTGCCCTCGTCGGCGAGATGGGTGAGTGCCGTCTGGTCGGGGTGGCGCTGCAGCGCGCGGTGCAGGCCCTGGGTGAGATACACGGTGCGGTCCCCGGCGGATGGAAGAAGCGGCCAAGGTTAGGCCGCGGCGCCCGCGGGACCAATGGCCGGAAGCGCCAAAGGACTTGGCGAAACCGGTCAGCGCTCGGCCGGGCCGTGCGCGAGGCGGTATTCGCCGGGGGCGACGCCGGTCCACTGCTTGAAGGCGCGGTGGAAGGTGCTGGCTTCGGAGAAGCCCACGCGGTTGGCGATGTCCAGCAGCGGCAGCGGCGTGTGCAGCAGGAACTCGATGGCGGCGTCGCGCCGCAGCTCGTCCTTGATCTGCTGGAAGCCGCGGCCCTCGTCGCGCAGGCGCCGCCGCAGCGTCTGCGGCGTCACGGCAAGCGCCTCGCCCACTTCGTCCAGCGAGGGCAGCTCGCCGCCCAGGCGCTTGCGCAGCAGCCGGCGGATGCGGTCGGTGACGCTGCTGGTGTCGCGGTACTTGACGATCAGGTTGGCCGGCGAGCCCGCCAGGAATTCGCGCAGGCTCTGCGGCGACTGCACCACCGGCAGGTCCAGCCAGCGCGCGTCGAACGACAGCCCCACGTGCTGCTGCGCCTGCCGCAGCGGTACCTGGTAGACGCGCGAGGTGTCGCTGCTGGTGACGCCGCTGGTGTAGTCCACGCCCAGCAGCGGGATGCGGCGCGCCACCAGCCAGGAAGCGGCGTGGAAGGAGAACAGCATGAAGGCCTTGACCGCGTAGTCCAGGCGCGGGTCGGGCGGGCGGCGCAGCACGAACTGCACGTGGGCCGTCTCCTCGCGCACCGTCAGCCGCGGCACGAAGTCCGGCACCAGCAGGTGGTAGAAGGCGAAGCCGTCGCGCAGCGCCTCCTGCAACGTGGCGCAGCGCACCAGCTGGCGCATGCACTGGCCGAAGCTGCCCGGTGGCAGCGGCCGCGACAGCAGGCCCCACATCTCGTCGCGCAGCGCGCGCCGCAACACGCGGATCAGCAGTGCGTACTGCCCTTGCGAGATGCGCGCCAGCGGCGACTCCAGCAGCGCCGGGGCGATGCCGGCGCGCGCGAGCAGCGGCGCCACGTCCATGCCCCGGGCCCGCGCACCGAGCACGATGCTGTGCACCTGCTGGATGGCGACGGTGTGGTGCGTGAGATTCATGGAGGCGCTGCCGCGGGCGGCCCGCTCATTGTAGGCAGCGCATCCGCGCGCTCAGGCGACGGCGCCGGTGCCGCGCAAGGCGGCGATCTCGCCGTCGCCCAAGCCGGCCTGGCGCAGGATCTCCTGCGTGTGTTCGCCCGCGCGCGGCGCCGGTCGCGGCACGCCGGGATCGAAGCCGGTCATCTTCACCGGGCAGCCGAACTGCGCCGGCGCACCGTCCGTTCCGTCGACGCGCATGCCGCGCGCGACGAAGTGCGGATGGGCGAGCGTCTCGTCCAGGCGCAGCACCGGCGTCACGCAGGCCTGGCCGTCGCGGAACAGCTCCGTCCAGTGCGCGAGCGGCCGCGCCGCGAAGATGCGGGCGAGGTCGGCGCGCAGCTGCTCCTCGGTCGCCGCATCGCCGGTGCGGTGCAGTGGCGTGAGGTCGGGCCGCTCGAGTCGCTGGCACAGTGCCTGCCAGAACTTGGGCTCCAGCGCGCCCACGGCCAGCTGGCGGCCGTCCGCCGTGCGGTAGAAGCCGTAGCAGGCGAGGCTTCCCGTGAGCGGGCTCTCGCCCACCATCGGCACGCGCCCGTGCTGGTGCAGTCCCGCCAGCGGCAGTACGCCGTGCGCGAGCACGCCATCGGCCATCGCGATGTCCACGTGGCGGCCGCGGCCGGTGCGCGCCGCATCGAACAGCGCGGCGAGGATGCCCATCACCGCGGTCATCGTGCCGCCCAGCAGGTCGGCGATCGGCAGGTTGGTCAGCGCGGGGCCCGCCGCGTTGCCCATCTGGTCGGCCACGCCGGCCATGGCTTCGTAGTTCAGGTCGTGCCCGGGATGCTCGCTCAGCGGCCCGGTCTGGCCATAGCCGGTGATGCTGCAGTAGACGATGCGCGGGTTCGCTTCGGCGAGCGCTTCGTAGCCCACGCCCAGGCGCTGCATCACGCCGGGACGGAAACTTTCGACCAGCACGTCGGCGTCGCGCGCCAGGCGCAGCAGCGTGGCCACTCCCTGCGGTTGCTTCAGGTCGATGCGCAGGCCGCGCTTGTTGCGGTTGACGAGCGCGCGCACGGGCGGGCTCGCGTAGTCGCCGGCGCCGGTGTCCTCGATCTTGATGACGTCGGCGCCCAGGTCGGCGAGATGCAGGGTGCCCATGGGGCCGGGCAAGAGGCGGGTGAGGTCGAGCACGCGCACGCCCGCGAGGGGCGCGCCGCGCGCGGAGGACGCCGTGGCGGCGCGGGGATCGTTCATGGTGCCGCGGATCTTGCGGCCTGCGCCGCGGTGCGGCAATGGCAGGCGTGCTCGCGGCGATTGGCGAAAAGCGTCAGGAGCGGGCGGCGGGCGCAAGCGCGGCCCATTGCGCCAGCAGCAGCGTTTCGATGTCGTGCACGGGCCGCCCCGTCGCCCGTGCCACCGCGTCGCGGTACGGCGGCATGTTGGTGCACTCCAGCACGATGTCGCCGAGGTCGGGATGCTTGCGCACGAGCTGCAACGCCGCAGTCACGACGTCGTCCTCCGCCTGCGCCAGGTCCATCGCCGTCTCGTTGCCCAGGATGCAGCGCTGGAATTCGCAGCCGGGCGCCACGCCCTGCACGGGCGTCCCGGCGGGAACCCCCGCGCCTTCCAGCACGGCGGGCGTCAAGGACGCCGCGTCGATGGTCACGATGCCGGGACGACGCAAGCGCGCCACCTGCAGCAGGCTGGACGTGAGCACCGGCACCGCGACGGCGCGCGCCAGGGCCGCGTGGTGCGCGGCGAGGAAGCCGCAGCTGGTGGAGAGCATGCAGGCGCCTGCGCGTTCCAGCACGCGGGCGGCCTCGAGGAAGGGCGGCAGCAGCGCCGGATCCGCTTGCTGCACGACCCGTTGCGGCGAGGCGCCTTCCACGGTGAGGAAGCGGACCGGGATGCCGGCGCGGGCATAGGTCTGCGGATTCCCCACGTCGCCGGGCGGCCGGGGAAATCGCGTGTCGAGCATCAGGATGCCCAGGAAGCCGTTCGGGATGGCCATGGCAGGGCCGCATTGTCCGCGCGCGCACGAGGTCGCGGCCATCGCCATCCGCTTGCTTCCGTGGGGGCCCCCGGTTACCGTCGCCTTCGTTGCCCATTCCGCCAGGAGGCGCCTTGTCCACTGTTGCCGCCATCGCCGTGGGCCTGGTCGCCCTGCTGCACGTCTGGTTCCTCGTGCTGGAGATGTTCCTGTGGGACAAGCCGGCCGGGCTCAAGGCCTTCGGCCAGACGCTGGAGGCCGCCCAGGGCACCAGGGTGCTGGCCGCGAACCAGGGCCTGTACAACGGCTTCCTCGCCGCCGGGCTGTTCTGGGGCCTGGCCCTCGGCGCCGCGGGCACGAGCGTGAAGGTCTTCTTCCTGGGCTGCGTGATCGTGGCCGGGATCTTCGGGGCCCTCACCGCCAGCCGCAAGATCCTGTTCGTGCAGGCGGTGCCGGCAGCGATTGCGCTGGCGCTCGTCTTGCTGTCCTGACCCGTCGCGCGGAGTCGCGCGAATGTGGGGCATCGAGCGAACGCCCCGGCTCGAGCGCGATCGCGGCGCCCGCCGCCTCAGACGTGGAACGCCCGCCGGCTTTCCTCCGTGACGAGGTCGTGGTACTCGGGATGCTTGCGCAGGAAGGCGGCGATGAAGGGGCACACCGGGATCACGTGCACGCCGCGGCGGCGCGCCTCGTCGAGCGCAAAGGCGGCCAGCTTCGAACCCAGGCCGCGGCCTTCGTACTCGGGCAGCACTTCGGTGTGCGTGAACAGCAGCGCGCCCTTGAGCACGTTGTATTCGGAATAGGCCGCCACCTGGTCGTCGCCGGCGCGCAGCTCGAAGCGGTTGATCTCGGGGTGGTCGGCAAGGCGGGGGTCGTCCATCGCACCATTATCGGGACCGGCCGCGGTGCTGCTTGCCCGGCATCGTGATTGCCTCGCGCAACACTCGGAAACAGTCCGCGCCGGGCGCTTGTGGCCAGATGCTCGGGTCGCGATTGCACGACGCCTGCCATCCGGCAGGCGCGCGCATTGCCATCCACCGGAGGAATTCCCCATGGGCTTTTTCAGCAAGATCCTGGACAAACTCGGCTTCGACGCCGGCGCCAGCAAGGTGGAAGACATGCTGCGCACGCCGGTGCCGCCGGCCCAGCCCGGCACCGCCACGGCCGGCGCCGGCGCCGCACCCGCGAAGGCCGCCCCGATGGCGACGGTCGACGTCGCGGCGCAGCTCGAACAGAAGGCGGCGGCCAATGCGCAGAAGCTCAATTGGCGCACCTCGATCGTCGACCTGCTCAAGCTGCTGGACATCGACAGCAGCCTGCAGGCGCGCAAGGAGCTGGCCACCGAACTGGGCTGTCCGGCCAACCTGATGGCCGACTCCGCGCAGATGAACATGTGGCTGCACAAGGCCGTGATGCAGAAGCTCGCGGCCAATGGCGGCAAGGTGCCCGCCGAACTGCTGGACTGAGGAGATGCCATGAACCTCACCGACATGCTCGCCCAGGCGGGCGGGCTGGAATCCATCGCCCGCGAACTGAACATCGAGCCGGAGCAGGCTTCCAGCGGCGCGGCAGCCTTGCTGCCGGCCATCCTGGGCGGCTTCCAGAAACAGGCCCAGGCAGGTGGATCGGGCGCATCGGGCGGACTTGGGGGTTTGGGCGACCTGCTGGGCAAGCTCGGCGGCGGCGGACTGATGGACGAAGTGCTGGCACCGGAGCCGACCGACACCAGCAAGGGCGATGCGGTGCTGGGCGAGATCTTCGGTTCCCGGGATGTCAGCCGGACCGTCGCGCAGAATGCCTCGGCCCAGTCGGGACTGGATCCCGCGCTGCTCAAGAAGATGCTGCCGATGCTGGCCATGCTGGTGACCGGCTTCATGGCCAAGCGCAGCGCCGGCGAAACGCCGTCAGGCGAACTCGGTGGCCTGGGCGGCATGCTCGGCAGCGTGCTCGGCGGCGGCCAGGCTGCCGGCACAGGCGGCGGGCTGGGCGGGCTGGTGGGCATGCTGGATGCCAACGGCGACGGCAACGCGCTCGACGACATCCTGCGCATGGCCGGCAAGGCCAGGGGCTAGCGCGAACCGCACGAACTGATGCAGGTGACGCTGGCCACGCGCGAGGAGCTGGAAGACCTGGTGCGCAGTGGCGAGCTGAGCGAGCTGGACGCGGCCCTGCTGTGCCTGCGGCACCTGGGCCCGTGAGCGTTCCCGTGGGCTCCCACCAGGCCGCCCTGGACGCTTTGCTGCAGCCCGGGCGCGCGCCGCGCTCGCTGCGCGACCTGGACTTCCCCGCGCGCATGCAGGTCCTGGTGCTGGCGCCGCATCCGGACGACTTCGACGCGATCGGCCTGGCGCTGCGCCACCTGCACCGGCAGCAGCACGAGGTCCACGTCGCCGTGCTCACCGGCGGCGCCAGCGGCGTGGACGACGGATTCGCCGGGGCGGCCGACGCCCGGGCCAAGGCCTCGCTGCGCGAAGAAGAACAGCGCGCGAGCTGCGCCTTCTTCGGCCTGGCGCCGCAGCGCCTGCAGTTCCTGCGGCTGTGGGAAGGCGCCGCGGACGATGCCGCCGACGCGGCGCGATTGCAGGACTGGCTGGCGCAACGTCCGGCCGACCTGCTGTTCCTGCCGCACGGCAACGACAGCAACCGCACGCACCGTCGCACCTACGAGGCGGTGCGCGCCTCCCTTGCGGCCCTGGGCCGGGAAGCCTGGGCGCTGCTGAACCAGGACGCCAAGACGCTGCAGATGCGCGTGGACGTGTTCCTGGACTTCGGCGAGGACGATGCGCAGTGGAAGGCCGAACTGTTGCGCCTGCATCGTTCCCAGCAGGCACGCAACCTGCGCACGCGCGGCAGCGGCTTCGATGCACGGGTGCTGGAGGTGAACCGGCAGGCGGCCGCCGCGCTGGCAACGCCGCTGCCCTATGTCGAGGCGTTCGAGCTGGCGCGGCTCGGGCCGCGGTGAAGGCGCGCCCGACGCACAATGCCGGCATGTCGGAAGCCTTGTTGCGCCTGCTGCGGACCGAGATGCCCTATGGCAAGCACAAGGGCACGCTGATCGCCGACCTGCCGGGAAACTACCTCAACTGGTTCGCGCGCGAGGGCTTCCCGCCCGGCGAGATCGGGCGCCTGCTGGCCCTGATGCACGAGATCGACCACAACGGGTTGAAGCACCTGCTGGCGCCGCTGCGCGCCCAGGCGCGGGGCGGTCCGCGCCAGGATTGAGCCGCCCGCGGAACGGCGGATGGACCAAGGTCCAATGGCGCGGCCGCCCCGCCCTTGCCACCATGGTCGCGCCTTGACCCAACCACGCAACGACCTCACGCGCATCGTCCTCACCGTGCTGTTCATCGGTGGGCTGATGGCGTCGTCCTTCTGGATCCTGCGGCCCTTCCTGGGCGCGCTGGTCTGGGCGATCATGATCGTGGTCGCTACCTGGCCGGCGATGCTGGCGCTGGAGCGCTGGGCCGGCGGCCGGCGCTGGGTGGCCGTCACGGTGATGTCGCTGCTGCTGCTGCTGGTGCTGATCGGGCCCTTGTCGGCCGCGGTTGCCACGCTGTTCTCGCACGCCGACGAGATCGCCGACGGTGCCCGCCACCTGAAGGACGTGCAGCTGCCGCCGCCTCCTGCATGGCTGCAGGGCCTGCCGCTGGTGGGCGAGCGCCTTGCCGCCTTCTGGCAGAACCTGGCCACTGGCGGGGTCCAGGCCATCGTGGTGCTGGTGACGCCTTACCTCGGCGTCGTCACCAAGTGGCTGGTCTCTCAGGCCGGCGGCCTCGGCTCCCTGATGCTGCAGTTCGTGCTGACCGTGATCACCTGCGCGGCGCTCTATGCGCGCGGCGAAGGCATGGCCGACTGGGCCTTGCGCTTCGGTGCCCGCCTGGGCGGCGCGCAGGGCGAACACGTGATCCGGCTCTCGGGCCAGGCCATCCGCGGCGTCGCGCTGGGTGTGGTCGTGACCGCGATCGCGCAGACGATCGTCGGCGCACTCGGGCTGGCGATCGCGCGCGTGCCCTTCACCGCGGTGCTGACCCTGCTGATGTTCCTGGCGGCGGTGGCGCAGGTGGGGGCCGCCCTGGTGATCCTGGTGCCCGCCTTCTGGATGTACTGGACCGGCTCGCCCGGCATGGGCACGTTCCTGCTGGTGGTGGGCATCTTCGTCGCCACCATGGACAACGTGCTGCGGCCCGTGCTGATCAAGAAGGGCGCCGCCGACCTGCCGCTGGTGCTGATCTTCGTCGGCGTGATCGGCGGCCTGATCTCCTTCGGCCTCATCGGCATCTTCATCGGCCCCGTGGTGCTGGCCGTGACGCACACGCTGCTGGACGCCTGGGTCAACCGCGCCGACGAGCGCGGGGCGCTGACCGCTGCCGTGCCCGTCGCGGGCGCGCCGCCCCGGGTCGCGGCCAGCCCGCTAGCGCTGGAAGACCAGCCGCAGGGGATTGAAGCCGGTCACTAGCGCGCAGGCCACCAGCACCAGCGCCACGCCCGGCACCATGCCCGGCGTGAAGGGCTCGCCCAGGAACAGGCCGCCCCAGGTGACGCCGAACAGCGGGATCATGAAGGCCGACGAGGTCGCCGCGCTCGCCGGGATCTCGCGCATCAGCCGCATGCTGATCCAGTACATGAAGCCGGAAGTGATCCCCCCGAGCACCGCCAGCGCGATCACGGCATCGGTGCGCAGCTGGATCGCCGGCGCCGTCGCCGCGGCCGGCAGCAGGAGCAGCAGCGCGGCCGCCACGTGCACCGCCGCCGATGCCGGCAGCGGGTCGTGCGCCAGCGTCGCCCGCTTCATCAGCACGGCGCCGAAGCCGTAGCAGCCCGAGGCCAGCACGCAGGCCAGCACGGCCAGCACCACTGGCGGTGCCACCGCCACCGGCCCGAGCCGCACCAGCAGCGCGACCCCCGCCAGTCCCGCAGCGCAGCCGGCCAGCTTGCGGCCAGTCAGGCGCTCCTCGCCGAACAGCGCGCCCGCCAGCACGCCGAACAGTGGTGCGGTCGCATTGAGCACCGCGGAATAGCCGGCAGGCAGCACCAGCCCGGCGCCGTTGAACAGCACGAAGGGCGCGGCCACCGTGAGCAGACTCAGCAGCGCGATGGCGCGCCAGTGCGCGCGCGCCGGCCAGTGCTGGCGCGTGAAGCGCATCAGCACCGAAAGCACCATGGCCGCCAGCACGCAGCGCAGGCACGCCATGGGCAGCGGCCCGAAGGCCGGCGCGGCGATGCGGATCAGCGGGAAGGACGCGCCCCAGACGGCGGACAGGAAGACCAGTTGGGCGAAGTGGCGGGCTCGCATGGGCTGCGCGATTGTGCACGCGGGCCCGGGCCTTCGCGGCCCGCATGCGGCGGCGCGCGCCCCGCGCCATCAGCCGCCCAGGATGGGCCGCAGCGTGGCCGCTTCCTGCTCCATGAAGGTGAAGAAGGCGGCGACCCGCGGCGTCTTGCGCAACGCGGGCGTGGTGAGGATGCGCCAGACGCGCGTGAGTTCGGGCACCGGCCCGAACAGCCGCTGCAGGTCGGACTCCGCGTCCCCGAGCGCCGTGGGCAGCGCGCCGATGGCGACACCCGCCTTCACCGACTGCACCAGTCCCAGCACGCTGCTGCTGGTGGCCGCCACGGTCGCCGAGGGCAGCGACTGCCGCAGCCATGCGCTCAGTCTGTGGTCGGCCATGGAGGCATCGAAGGCGACCCAGGGATGGGCGATGGCTTCCTCCAGCGAACGGGGAGCGCCGTGCTGCGCCACGTAGTCGCGCGAGGCATAGACGGCCCAGAGCGAATCGGCCACCTTGCGCCCCACCAGGTTGGCGTCCACGGTGTCGCCGGAGCGTAGCGCGACGTCCGCATCACCCCGGCCGAGGTCCATGCAGCGGTCGCTGATCACGAACTCCACCCGCAGGCGCGGATGCGCGAGCTTCAGGCGTTCCAGCAAAGGCGACCGGGTGATGCGCTGCACCAGCGGCTCCGGGCAGGTGAGGCGCACCACCCCATTGAGCTCACGCGCCGAGCCGCGGATGTGCAGCTCCAGCGCCGCCACTTCCCGCTCCACCGCCTCGGCCAGGGGCAGCAACTCCCGCCCGTACGCCGTGAGACGGTAGCCCGCGGGGTGCCGCTCGACCAGCGCCTGGCCGATGCGGCGCTCCAGCTCGGCGACGCGCCGCTGTACCGTGGACTGGTCCACCTGCAGCAGTCGCGCGGCGGCAGTGGTGCTGCCCTGCCGGGCGACCGCCAGGAAGGGCTTCAAATCGTCCCATTCGAACATCGCACCTCCCGCATTCCTGCGGCCCCATTATGCAAAGCGGCGGCTGTTCGCCGGACTGCATGCTGCGTAGAGTCCGCTGCATCCCCGCACCGGAGTTGCCCATGCAAAGCCACCTGATCGCCGCCGCACTCGCCGTGCTTTCGCTGTCCGCCGCCTTCCCGGCCGCAGCGCACGAGGGAGGCCTGGCCCGTCCGCAGATGCTGTTGCGCGAAGCGGTGCAGGGCATGCCGCGCGGCGAGACCCAGGAGGTGCGGGTGCTCGCCGCCACCTTCCAGCCGGGCGACCGCACGGTGTTCCACACGCACCGTTCCCCGGTGACCGTGTACGTGCTGGAAGGCCAGTTCACGCTCGAGCTGGAAGGACGCGCGCCGGTGACCGTCGCCGCCGGACAGTCGTACGTGGAACCGCCGCAGGTGCGCATGACCGGCTACAACCGCAGCACGACGCAGCCGTTGCGCGTGGTGATCTTCTACGTGAGCGAACCGGGAACGCCCTTCCTGGACGAAGCGAAGTAGCCTCTCGCCAGGGGCCCGCACCCTCAGCCCGCCGCCGGCGCCTGCTCGGTCGCGAGCCGCTCGATGGTGCGGCCGGGCATGAAATACACCAGCGGCACCAGCACGTAGATGGCCACCGACAGCCACACCGACACCCAGGCCAGCGGCACCGCCGCCAGGTAGAGCAGGACGCTCAGGGCGTTGCGCCGGTTGGAGCGGCGGTGGACCGCGGACAGCGCCGCGTCGTCCAGCTGCTGGCGCGCGATCTCGCGGCGCAGCAGGTCGAAGGCGACGCCGCAGAGGGCCAGCACCAGCCCGTACAGCGCCACCGCCAGCGGCGCCAGGTGGTTCTCGCCCATGTAGCCGGTGGTGAAGGGCACCAGCGACAGCCAGAACAGCAGGTGGTTGTTCCACCAGAGGATGCGGCCGCTGACCTGCCGGGCCGTGTGGACCAAGTGGTGGTGGTTCACCCACAGGATAGCCACCACCAGGAAGGACAGCGCGTAGCTGAGGAACACCGGGGTGAGCCGCAGCAGCCCTTCGACCGTCGGGTCGTGCGGCACCTTCAGCTCCAGCACCATGATCGTGATGATGATGGCGATCACGCCGTCGCTGAAGGCCTCCAGGCGGTTCTTGCCGAGTGTCTGCATGGGCGGCCCTCCTGCGCGCCATAGTGCCATGCGCTTCGCGCGCTGGCGAGGGGGGCGGCGCTATCCCGGCTGCATCGCCGGCAGCTGCTCGCGCACGAAGTCCACGAAGGCGCGCGTGCGGGCCGGGAGCAGCCGCGCATGCGGATAGACGACGGTGATCGGCCGCGGCGGCAGCTCGAATTCCTCCAGCACGATGCGCAGCTTCTTCTGCGCCACCAGCGGGGCCACCTGGTAGGAGAAGAACATGCCGAAGCCGGCGCCTTCGCTGCACGCCTGCACCGCGGGCCAGACATGGTTGAAGGCGAGGTTGCCGGTGACCGGCACCTGGAACGAGCGCCCCTTGTCGCTGAAGTCGCCCCACTGGGTGCGGTTGCCCAGCACGCGCAGGCAGTTGGCCTGCAGCAGGTCGCGCGGATGGCGCGGCACGCCGTGGCGGCGCAGCAGTTCCGGCGTGGCGACCACCACGCGCCGGGTTTGGCCGACCTGCCGCGCCACCAGGGAGGAGTCCTCCAGCCGGCCGATGCGGATGCCCAGGTCCTGCCCTTCCTCCAGCAGGTTGACCACCCGGTCCAGCAGCAGCAGCGAGCAGTGCAGCCCGGGGTGCGCCTGCACGAAGCGCGTGACCAGGGGCGCGACGTACATCTGGCCGAACAGCACCGGTGCAGTGATGTGCAGGTGGCCGACCGGCCGGGCGACGCCGGCGCTCAGCGCGGACTCCGCTTCCTGCATCGCGGCCAGCAGTTCGCGCGAGCGCTCCAGGTGCTGGCGTCCCTCGTCGGTCAGCGCGATGCGCCGCGTCGTGCGGTGGAACAGGCGCACGCCCAGGTGCGCCTCGTAGGCCGCGAGGGTGCGCACCATTGCGGGCAGCGAGCTGCCCAGGTCGCGCGCGGCGGCGGTGAGGCTGCCGGCGTCGGCGATGCGCACGAAGGCTTCCATGGCACGGAGCCGGTCCATGGGCCGGGATATTAATCCGCTGGCGGCAGGAGTGTCCTGCAAGCCGCCCCATTTATTGCCGGATGCGCAGCAAACACAATGACCGCATCCCCATCCACGAGGAGCCCGCCATGGCCGCATCCGTTCCCGCCACCCCCATCCGCCACCACCGCATGGCGCTGTCCGGCCACTGCCACCGCGTCGAGCTGCTGCTGTCCCTGCTCGGGCTGCCCTACGAGAACGTCGAAGTGGACCTGAAGGCCGGCGAACACAAGCGGCCCGCCTTCCTGGCGCGCAACCGCTTCGGCCAGGTGCCGGTGATCGAGGACGGCGACCTCATGCTGGCCGACTCCAACGCCATCATGGTCTACCTGGAAGCGCGCTACGCACCGGGACGCTTCATGCCGCGCGACCCGGTGGGCGCCGCGCGGGTGCAGCGCTGGCTGTCGGTAGCGGCCGGGCCGCTGGCGTTCGGACCTGCGCTGGCCCGGATCATCACGCTGTTCGGCCGCGCGGACGATCCGCAACCCGCGATCGCGCGGGCGCAGCAGCTCTTCGGCGTCATGGAGGCGGAGCTCACCGAACGGCCCTGGCTCGCGGGCGCGCAGCCGACGCTGGCCGACCTCGCCAACTACGCCTACGTCGCGCGGGCGCCGGAAGGCAACGTGTCGCTGCAGGAGTATCCGGCGCTGCGGGCCTGGCTGCAGCGCATCGAGGCGCTGCCCGGCTTCGTGCCCTTCGCCAAGTCGCCGGTGGGGCTGGCCGCATGAACGACCCGGGCATCGGCGCCTGGCATGCGGGCGAGCGCCTGCTGCAGGAGCGCGCCGGCGTGGGCGCGCGCATGGCGGAGATCGGGCCCCGGCTGCTGCGCGACTTCATGCCGGAACAGCACCGCGCGTTCTTCGCCGAGCTGCCCTTCGTGGTGGCGGGCACCCTCGACGACGAGGGGCAGCCCTGGGCCACGCTGGTGGCGGGCCCGGTGGGCTTCGCGCAATCACCCACGCCGCAACTGCTGCGGCTGGGTTCCGGCGCCACCTGGGACGAGGACGTGCGCGGGCACCTGCAGGTCGGCGCCGCCGTCGGCTTGCTGGGCCTGCAGGCCCACACCGGCCGGCGCAACCGTGCCAACGGCCGGATCGCGGCGATCGGCGCGCAGGGCGTGGACATCGCCGTGGCGCAGAGCTTCGGCAACTGCCCCAAGTACATCCGGCCGCGGCAGGCGTTCCACGCGCCGGTGACGACGCCGTCGCGCCGCAGCGTCTCCGGCGTCCTGTCCGCCGAGACGCGGCGCATCGTCGAAATCGCCGACACCTTCTTCATCGCCACCGCGCATCCGCGGGCAAGCCAGGCGCAGGCCAGCGCGGAGGGCGTGGACGTGTCGCACCGCGGCGGTCCCGCCGGATTCGTGCAGGTGGCCGCTGACGGCACGCTGCGGGTGCGCGACTACGTGGGCAACTCCTTCTTCAACACCCTGGGCAACCTGCAGCTCGAGCCGCGCTGCGGCCTGCTGTTCGTGGATGTCGCCAGCGGCGACCGCCTGCAGATCGCCGGCCATGCCGAGGTGCTGTGGGAGCCGGAGCGGCCGGCCGACGCGCCCGCGACCGAACGCCTGCTCCGCATCGAGGTGCGGCAGGCGGTGCTGGTGCGGGGCGGTTTGCCGCTGCGCTGGGAGGCGCCCGCAGGCGCATGACGCGCCCATGAGGGCGCGCGCGTGGACGGCCGCAGGAACCGGTTCCTGCCTTACAGGCCGTGGTGGCAGTTACCGGCCGAGGCCTTGCTGAATTCCGAGCCGGGCACGCCGTCGTCGAGGCCGGCGCCCTGCTCGACCACGGGCGTCGCGGGAAGGGCCGGTCCGGTGGTCGAGCGCGCAACGACCGTGGTCAGCAGCGCCGCTTCGGTCGCCCGGGCCAGTTCGGTCTGCGAGGACGGCGTGACCAGCGCCGCCACGGCCAGGCCGCCGATCAGCAGCAAGGCGGCCGCGCCGGCCCAGCGCGGACGCAGGCGCTCGGACAGCGGTGGCAACGCCGCGCGGCCGGGTTCCGGCGCGGCTTGCCGTTCATGGACGAGGTAGCACATCGGGGGCTCCTTCGAAGGATCCGGCCAGTATGGTTCGCGGATCGGCACATTCAAGGACGGAATGACGGCCCGGCGGCAACGCCAAGCTTGCACCAGATCAAGACGCGCCGAGGCCCCACGCTCTATAAGCCGGGTCCCTCGTGACTTCCCTTGCCATGCAATCCGTTTCCTCCGTTTCCTCTTCTTCCCCCGTGTTCTTGGCGCCGGAGGCGGCGCGCGCCTGCGAGCCGGCGATCGCCGGCCACCGCGTCGAGCTGCAACTGCTCACCACGCTCAAGTGCAACCTGAAATGCAGCTACTGCTCCCTGGGGGTGGGCGACGTGCTGGGCTCGCAGACCCAGGTGGACTACGGCATCGACCAGCTCGCCCGGTTCGCGTCCACCCAGCTGGCGGGCAAGGAGGTGGTGGTCACCTTCTACGGCGGCGAGCCCACGCTGAACCGGCCGATGATGGCGCAGGTGATGGAGCGCTTTCCGCACTGGCGCTTCCAGCTGCAGACCAACGGCACGCTGATCGACGACGTTCCGGAGTGGATGCTGCAGCGCCTGTCCAACGTGCTGGTCTCCATCGACGGCGGTGAGGCGATCACCGATGGCTACCGCGGCCGCGGCATCTACCGGCAAGTGCTGAAGAACCTGCGGCTGGTGCACGGGCAGGTGGGCGGCAGCATCACGGCGCGCGTCACCTGGAGCAATCCCGCCACCACCTTCGAGGAGCTCGATGCGCTGCTGGCCGAGGACTCGCCCTTCGACTACCTCTATTGGCAGTTCGTCGCCGACGAGATGTACGGCGACGACAGCATCGCGCAGCGCAAGGCGGTGCTGCGCCAACTGGTCGAGCGTTTCTTCGCGCGCACCGATGCGCTCTATCCGGTCATCCCGCTGATGGGCATCGTGCGCAACCAGCTGCTGCCGGGTCGCGCCCGGGAGCTGTACGGCGGCCGCACCCAGTGCCGGGCGTCCTCCCACCTGCTCAACGTGATGCCCGATGGCCGCATCTTCCCCTGTCCCGACATGCTGTACGAAGGCGGCATGCAGATGGGCAGCGTGCAGGGCAACTGGCTCAAGCCCAGCCCGCTGCAGCAGGCGCCCGGCATGCCCTGCGGCGAGTGCGAGGCCTATGCCTGGTGCCGCGGCAACTGCATGAAGAACCTGCACCGCGCCTACGTGCAGGGCGATGCGCGCTACCGCAGCGCGGTGGTCGAGCCGATCTGCGAGCTGGTGCGCTGGCTGGGCGAAGAGATCGCCCGCCACGATCCGCAGGCCTGGTTCGCCCGGCTGCCGGTCGCGCAGCGCCGCCAGCTCACCGACTGCGAGGTCTACGAGTATGTCGAAGTGATGCCTTGAAGCGGCAGGGTCATGCTGCGCGCTCACTCCGCAGGTCGGCAAAAAAAAGCCGCCGGCGCGGGGCCGGCGGCTGGTCTCACGGGTTGAGCGTCAGTTGTAGCGGTACACGGCGGACTTGCTGGTGCCGTCCAGCATGCGGTAGCCGAGCAGCGCACCGCGGCTGCCGCTGGTGGTGTTGAAGGCGGGGATCGGGTCCGTGGACAGCACTACGGAAGTGGCGCCGCGCGGCACGCGCGTCTGCGAGCCGAAGCTGCCGCCGGCGATCACCGGCAGGGCGCTGCCGATCTGCTGCGCCGCGATGTTCTGCGTCCAGTCCACCAGCAGGCTGCTCTGGGCGCCCGCAAGCGAACCGGCAGGGTCCAGCGCGGCCAGCAGCTGGGCACCGGGCGTGTTCCAGGGCAGTTTCACGCCCTGGGTGGCGCGCACCAGGTCGGACAGCAGCGTCTTGGTCACCACCACGTCGGGCGTTCCGGTGTTGGCGCCGTAGAACAGCTCGAACTGGTATTGCGCCGGGCGCACGAAGCGCGAGGGATCGAAGCCGACGTCGGTCGTCTGCACCCAGAGCATCTTGTTGACCAGGCCGGTGCTCGGGTTGGGCGCCAGCGTGGTGGCGCTCGATCCGGTCAGGCCGGCGGTCTGCTCGAACCAGATGTTGGGGCAGTTGGTCGTGCTGCCCGCGTTGCCGCACTGGCTGCCGGTGGTGAGCGCGCTGCCGTCCTTGTTGTACAGGTCCATCCATTGCTGGGTGGTGGAAACGGGGGCGATGTAGGTCACGCCGCCGACGGGCAGGCCGGGGCCGGTCACGCGCGCGTACTTCACGCGCTGGCCGCCGCGCACGCTGCCGGGACCGTTCGGATTGATCAGGAACTGCACGCCGCTCTGGAAGGTGCTGAGGTTGCTGGTGGCGCCCGCCTTGAACTGCTCCGTGCGCCGGATCACCAGCTTCACCGAAGTGTCCACGCCCTGCTGGTTGCCGGTGAGCCACCACTCCGTGGCACGGGTGGCCGATGACGAATTGGGAATGCGTGCGGCGACCGTGATGAAGTTGCCCGGGTCGCCGTTGGCATCGACGAAGCGGAAGTTCAGGATCGCGCGGTCCTTGATGGCCAGGCCCGTGCCGCTCGCCGAGGCCGGGTAGTAGGCGATGACCTCGGGCACGCTGAACTTCGCCCCGGTCATCGAGTCGCTGGTCATCAGGCCGTAGAAGAACTGTCCGCCTTCATAGCCGTTGTGCAGGAAATCCATGCCGGCGGCGTTGCCGGTGTCGGCGACGATGTCCTGGCAGGCGGGGGCCGCGCCCGTGATCGAGGGGCCGCCGTTGACGCCGGCGATCGTGGTGTCCGTGCCCGTCACGCGGCTGGCCGTCGGCACCGCGAAGCAGGTGTTGAAGGTCTGCGCCGCGATCTGCGTGGCGGCGGACAGCGTCGAGACGGAAGTGTCCGGCGCCGTCAGCACGGTGGCCTTGCCGGTCGCCGAGGCCAGCAGGATCGGCGTCTGGTTGTCGACGGTGATCAGGGCCGGCGCGCCGGTGGCCGGATCGGTCGTGACCTTCACCACGTCCAGCACCAGGTCGGCGGTGTTGCCGGTGTTGTCGGCCGTCGCGGCGGTGATGGCGGTGGTGAAGGGGTCGTAGCCGGCCGGCACGCCGATGGCGGTCAGCACCGGCGCCAGCTGCGCCACGACGTTGGTGGTGATCGCGGCGAGCTGCGTGGCGTCCACCGTGCCGCTGCTGACCACGGCCAGCGCATTGGCCGGCGACACCAGCTGCGCCACGATGGCGGTGGTGAGCGGCGTCACGTTCATGGTGAGCGCGGAGCCGGCCGGCGGCGTGGTGGTGGACACGCTCACCATCGGCGGCTTGTCGCCGGTGGGATCGGTGACGACGATGAAGAACGGCGCCACCTGGCCCGACTTGAGCGTGCAGGTGTAGGCGCCCAGCGCCGTGGTGGTGATGGCCGTCTCGACGCAGGGCGAATTGCCGGCGGCGTTGGTGATGGTGACCGGCGCGTTCGCGAGCGCCGCGCCCGTGGCGGCGGTGCCGGTGAGCTGGCTCGCGACCACCGTGGGCGTGGTGGTCGTGGTCGTGGTGTTGCTGGTCGTCGTCGTCGTGGCGGGCGTGGTGCTGCCCGCCGTGTCCGAACCTCCGCCTCCGCCGCAGCCGCTGGCCAGCAACGCCATGCCGGCGGCCAGCGCCAGCAGGGATTTCGATGCACTCCTCATGGGGATCTCCTTCTTCGACGCAAACAGGGACGCGGCACGCGTGGCACGCCGCGTCGCGATTACACGAAGCGGGGTCCCACGGAGCCATCCCATGAACTCGGGACCACGCGTTCACCCGTTCGGCAGAGGCGGCTGGGCTATCCTGTGCGGACTTTCGTGGAGGACGGGCAAGGACGATGCGACCCTGGCGGGTACTGGTGGTGGAAGACGACGTGGCGACCCGCGACTTCTTCGCGGACGCGGTGCGGCGCGATGCGGGACTGTTGCTGGCGGGCTACGCCGGAACGGTGGCGCAAGCCGTGGCCTGGCTGGATGCGCCGCACGAGCCGCTGGACGTGTTGCTGGTGGACCTCGGACTGCCCGATGGCAGCGGCCTGGAAGTGATCCGGCGCGTGCTGCGCACCGAGCCCGGCTGCGAAGCCCTGGTGATCTCCATGTTCGGCGATGAGGAGAACGTGCTGGCCAGCATCGAGGCCGGCGCCATGGGCTACATCCACAAGGACTCCTCGCCCGACGACATCGCCGGGGTGATCCGGGAGATGAAGGAGGGCGGCTCGCCCATCTCGCCGATGATCGCGCGCCGGATGCTCGCGCGCTTCCGCGTCCGCGGACCGCAGAGCGAGCCCGTGCCCTCGACGCCCAACGCGGACGCGCCGGTGCTGTCGCCGCGCGAGCAGGAGGTGCTGGAGCTGATCGCCCGCGGCTTCTCGTATGCCGACATCGCGCGGCTGCGGGGGCTGAGCATCCACACCGTGCAGACGCACATCAAGCATCTGTACTCCAAGCTGGCGGTGTCCTCGCGCAGCGAGGCGGTGTACGAGGCGACCCAACTGGGGCTGCTGCGCCCCCCGGGGCGCATCTGAAGCGGCTGGCCCGGCTGGCCGGCCGGCTGCTGGTGGCGGCCGCGCTGCTGGCCGCAGCGGCCGCGCGGCCCGCGGCGGCGGACGTGGTGCGGCTGACCGAGGCCCGGGTCGAGAGCGTCACGCGCGCGGGCACCGTGCGCGAGACGGTGGCGCTGCCCTATCACTGGGACCGCAAGCACGGCGGCCTGCCCGGCTCCGCCACTTTCGAGATCCGCTTCCCGTTCGCGCACGTGCCGCTGGGCTCCACCGCGATCTATATCTCGCGCATCGGCAACGTCTACGCGCTGGAGCTCAACGGGGCGCTGCTGCAGGAGAAAGGCGAACTGGACGATCCGGGCGGGGCGGACTACGCCAAGGCCCCCCGCATGATCGACATCCCCGGCGGCCTGCTGGCGCAGGACAACCTGCTGCGCGTGCGCATCCGCGCCGACACCGGGCGGCGCGGCGGCCTGGGCCCCGTGGTGCTGGGGCCCGCCGAGGAACTGGAGCCCCTGTACCGCGAGGACCTGGTGGCGCAGAACGGCGTCGCGCTCGCGATCATGGTGCTGAGCCTGCTGGTGGCCACGACGGCGCTGGCGCTGTGGCTCACGCAGAAGGATCCGCGCAGCGACGGCGGGCGCGACCGCCTCTACCTGTTCGTGTGCGTCGCCGAGCTGAGCTGGGCCCTGCGCCTGGCCAACCTGCTGATCGAGCAGCCGCCGCTGTCCTGGCGCCCCTGGTCGGCGCTGATGCTGGTGGCCTACGCCGCCTGGGCCGCGGGCATGATGTCCTTCTGCTGCGAGCTCGCCGGCTGGACCCGGCAGCGCTCCGGCCGCGTGGCGGTCGCAGGCGCCTGGCTGCTGCCCGTGCTCGCGCCGCTGGCGGCGGAAGCGAGCTGGCGGCTCGCGAGCACGGCGCCCGTGACCGGGTTCTACGCGGCCAGCGCCCTGGTGCTGGGCGGCTTCGCGGTGTTCCTGTGCCGCGCGGCCCTGCGCCCCGGCGCCTCGCTGGAGCTGCGGCTGATGGCGCTGGCGATCCTGGTCAACGTGCTGGTGGGCGTGCGCGACATGCTGCTCTATCGATTCGACGGCGCCTATGGCCAGACGACCATCTGGCTGCGCTATTCCTCGGCCCTGTTCGGCCTGGCCCTGGGCTACGTCGTGATCCTGCGGTTCCGAGCCACCAACGCCGCGCTGCGCGCGCTGCTGGGGAGCCTCGCCGCGCAGGTGCGGGCCAAGGAGGAGGCACTGGGCCGCAGCTACGCGCAGCTGGAGCAGCTCGCCCGGCAGCAGGAGCGCACCGCCGAGCGCACCCGCATCCTGCGCGACATGCACGACGGCGTGGGCGCGCACCTGAGCGCCGCCATCCGCCAGCTGCAGTCGGGCCGTGGCGAGCACGGCGAGGTGCTCGCCACGCTGCGCGATGCGCTGGAGCAGCTGAAGCTGTCCATCGACGCGATGAACCTGCCGCCGGGCGACATCAACGCCTTGCTGGCGGGGCTGCGCTACCGGCTGGAGCCGCGCTTCGCCGCCTCCGACCTGAAGCTGGAGTGGGAGGTGGACGAACTCGATCCCATCCCCCGGCTGGACCCCGCGGCCATGCGCCAGCTGCAGTTCATGGTGTTCGAAGCCCTGTCCAACGTGCTGCAGCATGCCCGCGCGCGGGTGCTGCGGATCGAGGCGCGGCGCGAGGGCGAAGCGGCGCGGGTGCGGATCGTGGACGACGGCTGCGGCTTCGACGTGCAGGCCCGCGCGCGCAAGGGCCTGCAGGCCATGCGCGACCGCGCCGCCGCCATCGGCGCGCAGCTGCGGTTCGAAAGCGCTCCCGGCCGCACGGTGGTGGAGATCGCGCTGGCGGCCTGAGCCAGGTGATGCGGGCACAATGCGCTGGCCGTCCCGGCCGGTGCGGACAGCGCAGACCTGAAGGAGAACCCATGAAGAAGACCGTTGGAATGGTGGGCATCGGCATGATGGGCCACGGCATCGCCAGCAACCTCGCGAAGCACGGCCACCCGCTGGTGCTGTTCGAACATCCCGGCAACCAGCCGCTGGACGCGCTCAAGGCGGCCGGCGCCGCGACGGTGACCAGCACCTCCGAACTGGCGGCGCGTTCGGACGTCGTGATCCTGGTGCTGACCGGCTCGCCGCAGGTGGAAGCGGTGCTCACCGGCGCCGGCGGCGTGCTGCAGGGCCTGCGTGCCGGCAGCGTCGTGATCGACTGCTCCACGGCGCTGCCCGGCTCCACGGTGAAGATGGCGCAGGCGGTGCAGGCCGCGGGCGGCCGCTTCCTCGATGCGCCGATGACGCGCACGCCCAAGGAAGCCGCCGAAGGGCGACTGAACCTGCTGGTCGGCGGCGACGCCGCCCTGCTGGAGGAGTGCCGCCCGCTGCTGGCCTGCTTCGCCGAGAACATCACGCACGTGGGCGCGACCGGCGCGGGGCACAGCATGAAGCTGCTGCACAACTACGTATCGCTGGGCATGGTGTCGCTGCTGGCGGAAGCCGCCGCCTGCGCGGAGCACGGCGGGGTGGCGATGGCGTCCTTCGTCGAAGTGCTGGCCAAGGGCGGCGGCGGCGGCGTGGCGCTGGAACGGATCAAGTCCTACCTGCTGGCGCGCGATCCCTCGGGGCTGCGCTTTTCCATCGCGAACGCGGCCAAGGACCTCGGCTACTACAACGCGATGGCCGGGGACGCCGGTGCGCGCAAGGACATCGCGGCCGCGGTGCTGGCGACGTTGGAGACGGCGCTGGCGAAGTCGGGACCGGCCGCGCTGGTGCCGGAACTGGCCACGCTGCTGGCGTGAGCAGCGCGGACGCCGGGGCTCCCGGCTCTTCGCCGGACACCTGCGCGCCTGCGCTCAGGCCACGGTCGCTTCTTCGCTGCTGCGCCGCATCGCCGACCACAGCGCTTCCGGTGGCTGCGCTCCCGACAGGGCGAACCGTCCGTTGAAGACGAACAGCGGCACGCCGGTCACGGGCGCCGGTTGTGCGGTGGGCCGGGCATCCAGCCAGGGCAGTGCCGACGTGGCGTCCATGCCGGTCTCCTGCGCGATCGCCAGCAGGGTCTCGCTGTCGCCGAGGTCTTCGCCGCGCCGGAAGTAGGCGTCGAACAGCCGTTCCAGCAGGGCATCGACGCTTTCCGGCCGCTGGATCGCCGCGAACTCCAGCAAGCGGTGCGCGCGGGCCGTGTTCGGGAAGCGCTCGATGCGCGCGAGGTCGATGTCCACGCCCGCTTGCGCCGCCGCGGCCTGGACCTGCGCCTGCCGCTGGCGCACGGCTTGCGGGCTGCCCAGTCGCCGCAGATAGAAATCGGCGAAGGGCCAGCCTTCCGCCGGCACCTGCGGGATGAGTTGCACGGCACGCCAGTGCACCTGCACCTGCAGATCCGGGTCGGTCTGTGCGAAGCGCTCCAGCGCGCGCGCGAGCTGGCGCTTGCCGATCAGGCACCAGGGACAGACCAGCTCGACGAAGACGTCGATGCGCAGCGCGCGCGTCATGGCGGCGCGCGGCCTTATTCGGGCTTGAAGTTGATCGACTGCAGCACGGCGCCGACGCGGTCGTAGTCGGTCTTGAGGCTGCGCACCATCTCGTCCGTGGTGCGCGGCGTGCCCGCCTCGAACCCGGTGTCCAGCATGCGCGTGCGCAGGCCGGGATCGGCCAGCACCTTGAGCACCGCCTCGCGCACGCGGGCCTGCACCGCGGCAGGCGCGTCCGGCGTCGACCACAGGCCCATCCAGGCCAGCGCTTCCAGCTGCGGGTAGCCGGCCTCGCGGAAGGTGGGCACGTCGGGCAGCTGCGGCGTCCGCTTGGGCGTGCTCACGGCGAATGCCTTGATCTTGCCGGACTTGATCAGCGGCAGCGAAGTGGCCAGGCCGTCGAACATCAGCGGCACGTGGTTGCCCATCACGTCGGCCAGCGCCGGCGAGGAGCCCTTGTAGCCGACGTGCGTGAGCTGGACGCCCGCCGCCTGGTTCAGCAGAAGACCCAGCACGTGCGACAGCGTGCCCGGGCTGTACGAGGCGTAATTGAGCTTTCCCGGGTTGACCTTGGCGTAGGCGACCAGTTCCTTCAGGTCCCTGGCCGGGACGGACGGATGGCCGACCAGCACGAGGCCGGCACGCGCCAGTTCGGCCAGCGGGCGCAGTTCCTTGGCCATGTCCCAGCGCAGCTTGACGATGTGCGGGATCTCGCTGACCAGCGAGTTCACGCCGACCAGCAGGGTGTGGCCGTCGCGCGGGGCCTGCAGCAGCTCGCCCACGGCGATCGCGCCGGCGGCGCCGGGCTTGTTGTCGACGATCACCGGCTGGCCGAATTCGCGCTGCAGCGGTTCGGCCACCAGGCGGGCGACCAGGTCGGCGCTGCCGCCGGCGGGCCCGGCCACCACCAGGCGGACCGGACGCACCGGCCAGGCCTGCGCGCGCGCGAACGCGGGCAGCAGGGAAATTGCGGCGGAGCCGAGCAGGGTCCGGCGGGAGATGTTCGATGTCATTTCGATGTCCTCATTGTCATGCCGCGCCGGGCAGCAGGCGCAGAAGCACCAGCGTCAGCAGGGCGAGAAAGGCGGTTTCGGCCACCATGAGCGCCACGGGCTTCAGGCCCACGGTCACGAGTTCCTTCAGGTGCGTCTTCATGCCGATGCCGGCAATGGCGGCGACCAGGCACCAGCGCGATAGGTCGCTGCCGGCGGTGTTCAGCGGCTTCGGGATCCAGCCGGTGCTGTTGACGGCCACCAGCAGCGCGAAGGCCACGGCGAACCAGGGCAGCAGCGGCGGGCGCTCGCCGCCTTCGGCCGCGCCGGCGCGGCGCGTCAGCAGGGTGGCGACCAGGATCACGGGCAGCAGCATGGCCACCCGCATCAGCTTGACCAGGGTGGCGGTGTCGCCGGCCTGGGTGGACAGGCTGTAGCCAGCGCCCACCACCTGCGCGACGTCGTGGATGGTGGCGCCCAGGAACATGCCCGCCTGCTGCGCCGGCATGCCCAGCGCGTTGGTGACCATCGGGTACAGCACCATGGCCAGCGTCGACAGGGCCGACACGCCGATCACGGTGAACAGCGTGGCGCGGTCCTTCATCGGGTGCGCGGGCAACGCGGCCGACAGGGCCAGCGCCGCCGACGCGCCGCAGATGGCGGTCGCGCCGCCGGTGAGCAGGCCGAACGAGGTCTTGAAGCCGACCAGTCGGGCGGCGGCCATGGACGCGAGGATGGTGACCACCACGGAGAACACCACCATGCCGACCGGACCCCAGCCCAGCGCGACGACCTGCGAGGCCGTGATGCGCAGGCCGAGCAGCGCGATGCCGATGCGCAGCAGCTGGCGCGCGCTGAACTCGATGCCGGGCCGGCAGGCGCCGTCCGCGGACAGGAAGTTCATCGCCATGCCCAGCAGCAGCGCGAACAGCATCACCGGCGCGCCGTAGTGCTCGGACAGGAAGGCCGACGCCGCGCCCACGACGCCGCAGGCGAGCACCCCGGGCGCGAGGTCGCGCACGCGGTCGGATGCAAGGGAGAAGCGGGCAGCGACTTGCATGGCGGTCACACCGTGGGCAGGCGGTGCTCGCGGAACTGGTCGCGCAGCTTGTTCTTCTGCATCTTGCCGGTGGCGCCCAGCGGGATCGCGTCGACGAACACCACGTCGTCCGGCGTCCACCACTTGGCGATCTTGCCCTCGTAGAACTGCAGCAGCTCGTAGCGCGTCACTGCGGCGCCCGGCTTCTTCACCACCACCAGCAGCGGCCGCTCGTCCCACTTGGGGTGCGGCGCGGCGATGCAGGCCGCCATCGCCACGGCCGGGTGGGCCATCGCGACGTTCTCCAGGTCGATGGAGCCGATCCACTCGCCGCCGGACTTGATGACGTCCTTGCTGCGGTCGGTGATCTGCATGAAGCCGTCGGCGTCGATGTTGGCCACGTCGCCGGTGGGGAACCAGCCGTCCACCAGCGGATCGCCGCCCTCGTCCTTGAAGTAGCGGCCGATCACCCAGGGGCCGCGCACCAGCAGCTCGCCGGAGGCCTTGCCGTCGCGCGGCAGCTCGCGGCCTTCGTCGTCGACGATCTTCATGTCGACGCCGAACACCACGCGGCCCTGCTTGGCCTGCAGCGCCAGGCGCTGTTCCGGCGGCAGCGCCTGCTGGTGGGGCTTGAGCACGCAGGCGGTGCCGAGCGGGCTGAGCTCCGTCATGCCCCAGGCGTGCAGCACCTGCACGTCGTAGCGTTCCTGGAAGGCGCGCATCATGGCGGGCGGGCAGGCCGAGCCACCGATGATGGTGCGGCGCATCGAGCGGAATTTCAGGTTGTTGGCCTCCACGTGCGCCAGCAGGCCCTGCCACACCGTCGGCACGCCGGCCGACACGGTCACGCCTTCGCCTTCGAACAGCTCGTGCAGGCTCTTGCCGTCCAGGAAGGGTCCGGGAAACACCAGCTTGGCGCCCGCCATGCACGCCGCGTAGGGCAGGCCCCAGGCGTTGACGTGGAACATGGGCACCACCGGCAGGATCACGTCGCGCGCGGAGATGTTCAGCGCATCGGGCAGCGCGCTGCCGTAGGTGTGCAGCACGGTGGAGCGGTGGCTGTACAGCACGCCCTTGGGATTGCCCGTGGTGCCGGAGGTGTAGCACAGCGAGCTGGCGGTGTTCTCGTCGAACGCCGGCCACTCGAAGCGGTCGGACTGCGACTCCAGCAGTTCCTCGTAGCACAGCAGGTTGGGCACGCCGGCGGCCGTCGGCATGTGCGCGCGGTCGGTCATCGCCACGAAGGCCTTGATGGTCTTCACCCGGCCGGCGATCGCCTCGATCAGCGGCAGGAAGCTCAGGTCGAAGAACAGGACCTGGTCTTCCGCATGGTCGGCGATCCACACCACCTGGTCGGGATGCAGGCGCGGATTGAGCGTGTGCAGCACGGCGCCGGAGCCCGACACCGCGTAGTACAGCTCCATGTGGCGGTAGCCGTTCCAGGCCAGCGTGGCGACGCGGTCGCCCATGCGGATGCCGCGCTCGGCCAGCGCGTTGGCCATGCGGCGCGCGCGGGCGGCGAGCTCGGTGTAGGTGAGGCGGTGGAGGTCGCCCTCGACGCGGCGCGACACCACTTCCTGGTCGCCATGGTGGCGCTCGGCGTGGGTCAGCAGGGAAGAGATCAGCAGCGGCTGCTGCATCATGGAGCCGAACATGGGAGAGTCCTCGGGTCAGTGCGGGTCGGCGGCACGGGCCGCGTCCGCTTCATAGGTGCGTGCGGCGCGCAGGAACGCGGCCGCGGCGACGATGGCGAACAGCGGTGTCACCGCCATCGCGAAGGGAAGGCCGTGCGCGTCCGACAGCAGGCCGGCGATGACCGGGCCCGCGGCCAGGCCGAACAGGTTCTGGAACAGCGCGAGCACGGACGAGCCGCTGGCGCGCAGGCCGGGGTGGATCACGTCGATCACCACCGCGGACACGGGGCCCACGGTGCAGGTCATGACGAAGCCGCCGGCGGCGATCAGGCCGAACTGCAGCGACGGGTCCAGCGCGACGCCGAAGGCGGGCAGCGCGAAGGCGGTCGACAGGATGCAAAGCGACAGCAGGCACAGGGCCGCCATCGCATACAGCTTGTTGCGCAGGCGCCGGCTGCCGGCGCGGTCCACCAGCGCACCCCAGGCGACGCTGCCGACGGCGCCGCACAGCACGATCAGCGCGGCGCGCACCGAGGCCTGCTGCGGCGCCATGCCGTCGACGCGGTTCAGGAAGCTGGGCAGCCAGGACCACAGGGCCGACACCACGATCAGTTGCGCGGCGCCGCCGATGCAGACGAACAGCATGGTGGGCGAGCGGGTGAGGCCGCGCGCCACGTGGCGCAGCACGTCGCCCGCGGTGCGGGTGGCATCGTGCAGCCGGGGCGTGAGCTCCACGGTGCGGTAGTCGCGCACCTTCAGGTACAGGAGCGACAGCACCAGGCCCGGGATGCCGACCAGCCCGAAGGCGGCCTGCCAGCCCCAGCGGGCCGCGATCACGCCGCCCAGCATCACGCCGAGCACCGAGCCCACGGAGGCGGAGGCGAAGAAGCCGGCCATCAGCGCACCGCGCATGCGGGCGGGGAAGTGGCTGGCGATCAGGGCGGCGCCGACGGAGCCGTAGCCCGCCTCGCCCAGGCCGACCGCGGCGCGCGCCGCCAGCAGCTGGCCGTAGCCGCGCGTGAACATGCAGGAGATCGTGGCCAGGCTCCAGACCGTGGCCATCACCACGATGCTCTTGACGCGGCTGGCGCGGTCGGCGAACAGCGCGATCGGCAGCGCGCCGAGGGCGACCGTCACCGAGACGATCGACACCAGCGAACCCAGCTGCGTGTCGCTCAGGCCCCATTCGGCCTTCATGTGCGGGAACAGCGACACGATGACCTGGCGGTCCACGTAGTCCATGACCATCAGGGCCAGGGTCATCGCGAAGGCGAACCAGGCGGAGCCGCGGCTGAACAGGTAGCTGTCGGCGGCCACCGGCCGCTCGGCGTCGAGGGCGAGGTCCATGGTCAGGGCACCAGGACGGTCGCGCCGGTGGTCTTGCGCGACTCGAGGGCGCGGTGCGCCTCGGCGGCGTCGCGCAGCGGCAGCATGCGGCTGGGCTCGCTCCTGATCTTCCCGGCCTCGACCAGTCCGAACAGCTCGCGCGCCATGTCCAGCATGTGGGCGCGGGGCGTGGCGTAGTGGATCATCGCGGGACGGGTGAGCCAGATCGATCCCTTCACCGCCAGCAGGGTGGTGTCGATCACGACGTTGCCGGAGCTGGTGCCGTTGCTCACCAGCGTGCCGCGCGGCTGCAGGCTGTCCAGCGAGGCCATCAGCGTGTCCTTGCCCACGGAGTCGTAGACCACCGGCACGCCCTTGCCGTCGGTGAGCTCGCGCACGCGCCTGGCGATGTCCTCGCGCGAGGTGACGATCACCTCGGCGCAGCCGTTCGCCTTCGCGACCTCGGCCTTCTCGTCGGTGCTGACGGTGCCGATCATGCGCACGCCCAGGGCGCGGGCCCACTGGCAGGCGATCAGGCCGACGCCGCCGGCGGCCGCGTGGTACAGGATGGTCTCGCCGCCCTGCAGGGGGAACACCTGGCGGAACAGGTACTGCGCCGTCATGCCCTTCATCATCAGCGTCGCCGCGGTGGCGTCGCTCACGCCGTCCGGCAGCGGGATCAGCACGTCGGCCGGCATCACGCGCACGTCCGAATAGGCGCCCTGCGGACCCAGCAGGTAGCCGACGCGGTCGCCCGCCTTCAGGTCGGTGACGCCGGGGCCCACCGCCTCCACCACGCCGACGGCGTCCGAGCCCAGGCCGTTCGGCAGGGGCATGGGATAGCGGCCGGTGCGGAAGTAGACGTCGATGAAGTTGACCGCCACGTAGGCATGGCGCACGCGCGCCTGGCCGGGGCCGGGTTCACCGGCCTCGACCTGCTCGTAGCGCAGGACGTCGGGGTCACCGGTTTGGTACAGGCGGATGGCATGGGCCATGGAAACTCTCCAGAAAGAAAAGGGGCGGCTCAGGCGGCGAGGGGCCGGGCCTGCAGCTGCGCGATCAATGCGTGGGCGCGGGGCCAGGGGCCGTAGCCCGAGGCGGGATTCAGGTGGCCGACCTCGCCCAGGTCGACCAGGGTGCTGCCCCAGTCACGGGCCAGCTTCTCCACGCGCTCGAAGCGCGCGAGCGGGTCGTTGCGGCTGGCAGCGACGATGCTGCGGAAAGGCAGGCGGTGGCGCGGAACCGGCAGCCAGCCGCCCACGTCCAGGTCGGCCAGCGTCGGATAGCCCGGGGGCATGGGCTGCTCGAAGTCCGGCGGCGCGGCCAGCAGCGCGCCCAGCACGGGCCGGCGCGTCTGCTGCGCCCAATGCGCCACCATGACCACGCCGCCGCTGTGGGCGACGATCAGCAGCGGCCCCTCGATCTTCTGCGCGGCGTGCTCGATCGCGAGCACGCGAGTGTCGCAGTCGAGGTTGTCGCGCCCCATCGGCGGCACCGCCACGACGCGCGGAAGTTCCGCGGCCAGCAGCGTCTGCCAGTGCTGCGCGACGTGGTCGCGCAGCCCCGGGACGATGAGGATGGTGGGTGCTGCCGGCATCACCGTCAGGCGACCTTGCGCAGGAAGCCCTGCTGCCGGCCCGCCGCGTTGGGCGCGAAGCCGTTGGCGGCCAGCGTCTCTTCCACGGTCTCGTAGAACACGCCGATCTTCAGGATCGCGCGCGCTTCCTTGCCGGTGGCGACCTCGCGGCCGAACTCGCGGGACATGCGCACCAGCTGCTCGATCTGCTGCACGGTGGTCATCTTCGCCGTGCGCGACTGGTTCCAGAGGTTGTCCTCGATGCCGCAGCGCACGTGCAGGCCCATGGCCATGCCCATCATGTTGATCGGCAGCACGTTGCGCATGCTGCTCTCCACCGTCAGCATGGCGCCGTCGGGGATGGCGCGCAGGAAGTGCGCCAGGCTGTAGATGGTCGGCTGGTCCATGCCGCCGCCGATGGCGACCCAGTTGCACACCAGCGGGCCCTTGTAGACGCCGCGGCGCATCAGGCGCTCGACCGTCTCGAAGCTGTTGATGTTGTAGAACTGGAATGCGCTCTGGATGCCGGCGGCGCTCAGGCGGCGCACGTGCTCCTCCACCCAGGCCGGGCTGGAGGGCACGATCATTTCGCGGTAGGCCTGGTAACCCTCGGGCGTGGCCAGCGAGGTGCCGGCGATGTCCTCGGCATCCATCTGCTCCACGACATTCATCTGCGTGGTGTTGACGGTCACCGTCACCTGGTCCGGCTTGGGATCGAGTTCGGCCAGCATGTGGCGCGTGTCGTCGCTCAGCCACTTGGCCTTGGCGCCGTCGCTTTCGGGCGCGAAGGAGATCGAGCCGCCCACCTGGATGATCATGTCGGGCGCCGCCTTGCGCACGCCGGCGATCAGCTCGTTGAACTTGGACAGCTTCTTGGAGCCCTTGCCGTCCAGCTCGCGCACGTGCAGGTGCAGCACCGTGGCACCGGCGTTGTAGCAGTCCACCGCCTTCTGGACCTGCTCTTCCATCGTCACCGGGATGTCCTGCGGGAAGTCGGAGGGAATCCACTCGGGGCCGTAGGGCGCGGCGGTGATGACCAGCTTGTCCTGGTTTTCGGGGAAGAGGGAGCCGTCGAGGAAGTTCATGGGGGTGCCTTTGTTTACGGGGAGGTGGGTCAGAAGGGCAGGTCGCCGATGATTCCGGCGCGTTCCATCTTTCGATGGCAGGGCGGGTAGTCCATCACGGCGTAGTGCTGGGTGGAGCGGTTGTCCCACATGGCCATGGAGTTCGGCTTCCAGCGGAAGCGCACCTGGTACTCGGGGATGAACGCCTGGCTGACCAGGTAGCGCAGCAGGTCGGACCCACCGTGCGAGTAGTCCTGCCCGTAGCGCACGTTGGCCGCGGTGTGGAAATTGGTGAAGTGCGTGGTGAAGGCGTTGACGAACAGGATCTGCTCGCCGGTCTCCGGGTGCGTGCGCACCACCGGGTGCTCGGCATCGGGGAACTGCGCGTGCAGCGCCAGGCGCTTTTCGATCGGCATGGCGGCGCCGAAGCTGGCCTCGATGCTGTGGCGGGCGCGCAGGCCGGCGATCTGGTCCTTCACCTGCTGCGGCAGGCGCTCGTAGGCCAGCGCCATGTTGGCCCACATCGTGTCGCCGCCGACGGGCGGGCATTCCACGCAGCGCAGCACGCAGCCGAAGGGCGGCTTCTCGCGCCAGGTGGCGTCGGTGTGCCAGGCGTTCTCGTAGCGGTCGTTGGGGCTGTCCGGCGACTTGTAGATCCGGACCAGGCCGGGATTCTCGGGGTCGCTGCCGGCCACCGGGTGGTCCTCCAGCTCGCCGAAGTGGCGGGCGAAGGCCACGTGCTCGGCGCGGGTGATGTCCTGGTCGCGGAAGAACACCACCTTGTGCTTGAGCAGCAGCGCGCGGATCTCGGCGACCAGGTCGGCGTCGCGCGAGGCGACGCCCAGGTTCACGTTGCCGAGTTCGGCGCCGATGGCGCAGGTGAGGGGCTCCACGTGGATGGAGCGTTGCAGGGAAGACGCCTGCACCACGGCGGGTGCGGTGGGGCGGCTGGTCTCCGGGGTCGCGAGCGTCATGGCTTCTCCTTGGGATGCGCGAAGGTTAGGCATCGCGCGCCCCTCGCTCCCCCCCGTCATAGAGGGGGGCAGCAGGATGGCCGGCTCAGGAGGTGGCGGTGTCGGCCAGCAGGCCGAGGATGCGGGCGCGGGAGACGACCTGCTTGCGCGTGCCGGCGTCCAGCTTGGCGAACAGGTTCTTCATGTGCCACTTGATGGTTTCCTCGCCCACCTGCATGGCCAGCCCGATTTCCTTGTTCGACAGGTTGCGGGCCAGCAGCTCCAGCACCTCGCGCTCCTTGGGCGTGAGCGCCATGCTGGGCGTGGCGCGGGCCACGGCGGCGCGGGCCGGTGGCGCCTGCATCGGGGCGGCCACCGCGGGCGACGGCACGGCGGCGGGCGTGGCGTTGCGGACCCAGTCGGCCAGCGCCGGGTGGGCGTCGGCGAACACGCGCTTGAGGCCGCAGGTCTCGGCCAGGCCGATCGCCTCGCCCAGCAGCGCCTGCGAGCGCTCGCCGCAACGGTCCAGCGCATAGGCCCGCAGCGCCATCGCCTCGATGCGAACGCGGCCCTGGCGCGTCTGCAGCGCCACCGCCTCCACCTCGGCGAAGGCCGGCACCGCGCCGCGCCAGTCCTGCCCGGCGATGGCGGCGTAGCCCTGGGCCATCTGCCGCAGGCCGGCCACGCTGCGCCGCCACAGCGGCCCCTGGGGCGCCTGCGGATCGTCCAGCAGCGCGTCGACCTGGCGGCACAGGTCGCGGCAGGTCTCGCTGCGGAAGCGCCGGGCGTGCAGCCGCGCCTGGTCGGCCAGGCTGGCGATGCGCAGGCGCGGCAGCCGCCGCGCGATGCCCACGGCGTCGAGGGCGCCCAGCAGTTCGAGCGCGCGGTTCTCGTTCTCGCCCGCTATGGCGATGCGTGCCATGGTGCGGAACCCCAGCATCACGCATTCGGGCAGGGCGCCGCGTTCCAGCACGTCCAGGCGATTGGCCAGGAGCGCCGCCGCTTCCTCGGGCCGGTCGCGCTCCCACAGGGCCGCGGCCAGCAGCGAGGCCAGCATGGAGGCGAAGGTGCTGCGCCGCCCGAGGTCGGCCTCGGCGCTGGCCAACGCCGGGCGCAGGAGCTGTTCGGCCAGCATCACCTGGCCTTCCCACAGGTAGGTCAGGGCGATCACCAGGTCGCCCCAGCGCGCGAGGTAGGGTGGCGCCTCCATGCCGGGGCCGCGCGGGGCCTGCTGCTGGCGCAGGCGTGCCAGCGCCGGCTCGCCCTCCAGCAGGGTGCGGAAGGCCGTGCGGTTGGCGTGGATCTGCAGCAGCAGCGCCGTGCTGATCGGCGGCGCCTCGGCCCAGGGTTCGTGCAGCTCGGCGAAGCGGTCCGGGTCATCCGCGAACACGGCGGCGCCGCCCAGGATCAGCGCGCATTCGCAGCGCAGGGAATCGTCCACGCCCGGCTGCGCCAGGATGCGGTTGACCAGCTGCTGGGCCTGCTCGTTGCGTTCGCTCACCGCCAGCGACCAGGCGGCGGCCAGCAGCAGGCGCGGGCGCCGGTCCAGTTCCTCGGGGGGCAGGTGGGCGAGCCAGGCCAGCACGGTGCCCTGGCGCCCCTGCTTCATGAGCGATTCGTACAGGCTGCGCTCGGCCAGCTCGTAGGCCTGCTGCTGCTGCCCGGCAGCGAGCGCATGCCGGGCGGCGTCCTCCAGCAGGCCGTGCGCGGCCAGCCAGCCGGCCGCGCTCGCGTGCAGGGCCTGCTGCGCATCGGCCGGCAGCTGCTGCAGCCGCTCGCGCAGGGACTCGCGCGCCAGCGAGTGCATGCGCAGCCAGTCGGTCTGCTCGGCCGTGACGAACACCGGCGTGTCGCGCACCAGGCGGGCCAGCCGGGCGCCGACGTCGCCTTCCGGCACGAGGGCGCGGCACAGGTCGGGGTGCAGGGGATCGGCCACCGAGACGCGGGTGAGGAAGTCCAGGTCGTCGGGGTCCAGGCTGCCCAGCAGGTAGCCGAGCATCTGCGAGCGCAGTCCGCCGCCGTGCGTCGCCATCCGCGGCAGGTGCGTGCGGCTGCCGGTGGCGGAGGTGACAGTGACGGACAGGGCCAGCTGCAGGCCCAGGGGCCAGCCTTCGGTCAGTTCGTGCAGGCGCGCGACCTCGTCGCGGTCGATCGCATCGCCGAAGCGGTTGCGCACCAGCTGGATGGTCTCGTCCAGCGTGAAGCGCAGCTGCGCGGTGCCCACGGCCAGGCAGTCGCCGTAGGCCACCAGGTCGTCCAGTTCCAGCTCGCAGTCGGTGCGGGCGGCGACGATGCAGTGCAGGTTGGGCGGGGCATTGCGCAGCAGGTAGGCGAGGGCCTCCCGCGTGGCGCGCGGCAGGCGGTCGGCCTCGTCGACGATCAGCACCAGGTTCAGCGCGGTTTGTGCCACCTCCGCCAGCCAGGCGGTCACGCCTTCCAGGCCCGAGGGGCTGCCGACCTGCAGCAGGGCGTGGCCGAAGGTGGGCCGGCCCGCGCCCACGCGCACGGCCAGCGCGAGGCTTTGCACGAAACGGGCGGGATCGTCCTGCGGCTGCGCCATCAGCCAGGCGACCGCGGCGCCGTGCGCCAGGTGGTCGCGCCGCAGCTGTGCCAGCAGCGAGGTCTTGCCGAAGCCGGCCGGCGCCTGCACCACCACCACCGGTGGTTCGCGCAGCGCGGCATCGCCGCCCAGGCCGGCACGCGCGATCACGTTGCGCGGCAGGCGGGGCGGCGTGACCTTCAGCAGCAGGTCGCTGGTGGCGGGGACGACGCTGGTGGACACGGCGGGTGCAGGTTGCGTGCCCATGGTAACCCTCGCAAGGATGGGCACCAGCCCCCCCGGCGGGGGGAGGGTCGCCGCCCCGGGCCGGTCCTAAGCTGGGCCAGCCCTACGGGATGGATCCCGCGCAGGAGTTTCCATGTACCACCACATCCTCGTTCCCCTCGATGCCACCGACCTGTCGATCCAGGTGGTGGGCGGCGCCGTCGCCCTGGCGCGGCCGCTCGGGGCGCGCATCACCTTCTTCCACGTCGTGGAGCAGTCCGACGACTCGCTCGCCGGCGACCTCGAGCTGCTGCGCGTGACCTCCCCGGAAGTGCACGACTACGCCCGCAGCGGCCGCACCCGCGAGCTGCTGGCCAAGGCGGAAGCCGGCGCGCGCGCCTTCGGCGTGCCCTGCGAAGCCCGCTGGGCGCGCGGGCGCCGTCCCGCTCCGGCCATCGTGGAGGCGGCGCGCAGCCTCGGTTGCGACCTGATCTACATGGCGTCGCACGGGCAGGGCGGCAAGCTGGGCATGGCGCTCACCTCCGACACCCTGTCGGTGGTGATGGGCGCCGGGCTGCCGGTGCTGGTCGCGGCGGCCGGCGAGCCGGCGCCGCCGGAACGTGCGATTGCGGTGATCCGCGACGAACACCGCGCGATCGCGGCCGTGATCCACGCCGGCACGCGCATGCTGGCGAGCGCGCGCGAAGCCGGCGGCGCGGTCGACGAGCCGTCCATGCAGGCTGTCGTGGCCTACCTGCGCGGCTTCCCGCTCACGCAGCACCATCCCAAGGAGGAACGCCACCTGTTCCCCAGCGTGCGCGCGCGTACCCACGCGGTGGACGCCGAGCTGGACGAGCTGGAGCGCCAGCACCTGCGCGATGCGGCGCTGCTGGAGGAGCTGGGCCGGCTGACGCAAGCCCTGGCCGCCGCCGCCGACGCCGCGGGCCGCATCGCGCTCACCGACAAACTGGCAGAGGCCATGGGCCGCTATGCCGAACTGCACTGGGAGCACATGGGCCGCGAGGAAACGGTGATCCTGCCGGCCGCGCAGAAGCACCTGCAGCCAGAGGACTGGGAGGCGCTCAACGCCGCCTTTTCCGAGCCGGGCGCGATGCCCGAGGGCGAGTTGAGCGGGCTGGACTACCACCACCTGCTCGGCCGCATCGTCTGAGGTCCCGCCCCCCCGACGCGAGGAGGCGCCGGAGGCACCCGGCTGCCTAAGCTTCGACCTGCGGCGGGACCTCCGGCCGCGGACCCCGGATTCATTTCACGCCCGCCCGCAACGCCGCGGCGCGGGCCTTCCATGTTGTGCCGACGCCGCGCCCGCACCCGGCGCCTGCCGCAACCGGCGTCCTGAGCCGGCATCGCCCCACGAGGGGCGTTGTCGCGTCCAATAGTTTAAATATAAACAATTCGAGGTTCAATTGACAGACGATGGGGAAAGCGCCGGCTCGCGCTGCATGCGCCTGCTGGTCGCGAGCCAGTGGGCGCCGGGCCAATCGGCCGTGGGAGCGCTGCTGGCGCGACGGCGCGAGTGGCTCCAGCGCGCGGGGCAAAGCGGCGTGCGCACGGCGCTGCTGTACGCGTCCGGCTGGCTGGTGCAGTGGCACGAAGGATCGGAGGGCGCCGTGGCGGCGGAGTGGCAGCGTGTGCGCGACGATCCGCTGCTGCGCAATGCCCGCCTGCTGCATTCCAGCGCCGGCCCGGCCGTGCTGCAGGCCCCCGTGCAACTCACCTCGCTGCATGGACTGGAGACGCCGGCCGACGTCGCGCGCCGGCTCCATGCCCTGGCCCATGAACAGGAGCAGGGCTGGGTGGCCGACCCGGCGCACATCTGGCAGGCGCTGGGCGCGCCCTGCCGCCTGGGCCGGGTGGGCGTCCTGGGCCGGGTCGGCCCGCGCGAGCTGCTGGCGGTGGCCGGCGAGGACAACGAGGCGGTGGACCTGGTGCGCCTGCTGGCGCAGGACCATGGCGTGCCGGTCGCTTACCAGCGGTATGCCGACGACAACCTGGAGCGCCGCGATGTCGGCGCCGCCTATGCCGACGTGCCGCGCGAGGGCAACCGTGTCACCCGCGTGCAGGCGCTGCCGCGGCGGGCCCTGGAGGGCGGGGCGCCGCTGCTGCTGGGCGTTTCGCAGATCGATCGCCTGCTGGTGATGCTCGGCGCCGACGGACGCCGCGGCCGCGCCCTGCTGGCCGAAATCGCGCAGCTCCTGCACACGCTGCGGCGCCCACCCGAAGTGCAGCTCGTCTGTCGCTGTCCCGGCGCGCTGCGCCATGCGACCGACGCGCTGGACCGGGTGCCGGGGCTGCGCTATGCCATCGTCGCCGCACCGGGCACCGCGCGCTTCGGCGCCGACCTGGCCGAGGAGATGCTGGATGCGGGCGCCGAACAGGCGTGCTGCCCGGCGTGACAGGGGCGCGCTGAGCCAGCCGCCCGCAGCCGCGCGCGGTCAGCCCTGGTAGCGCTCCACCGTGCCCACGTCACGCACTTCCGCGGTGTTCGGGTCTTCACCGAACTCGCGCTTGGCGCGGCGCTGGCGCAGCAGGTCCCAGCACTGGTCGAGCTGCTCTTCCAGCTGCTTCAGGCGCTGGTCGCTCGCCCCGGTGGCGGGCGGCGCATCGCGCAGCTTGTGTTCCTCTTCGACGAGGGCGGAAATCCGGGCGAGGATGGACTGGTCACTCATGCGCGCACTCCTTCAGGGCGAAGGAAGATCGTACGCCTGCACGCCGCTGCGCGTGGGGCGCGGCAGCCTCAGGCTTTGGCCAGGCTGGCCTTGGCGAGCACCCGTTCGACGCGCGCCGGCCCACCCGCCACGTGCTCGGCCAGGTTGAGCCGCGCGTAGCGGAAGGCGTCCAGCACCGCGACCATGTCGTCGGCGACCTCTTCGTCGAGTCCGCGCAGGGTGCGCAGGGGCAGGGACCGGTTGTTCCACACCGCCGTCAGGAAGCCGACGATGTCGCGCTGGTGCCGGGCCTCGCGCTCTTCCGCCATCCGCAGCAGCCGGTCGAACGCGGCCAGCCCGCGTTCGGTGGCCTCGTGCGAGCGGATTTCCTCGCCCATCAGGCGGCACCGCTCCAGCAGCGTGCCTTCGTGGTCCACCCGCATGCGGTCGCCCTGGCCGACGATCAGTTGCACGCGCTCGATGTGTTCCAGGTTGGCGTGGTGGCGCCGTTCGCGATCGGTCTTGCTCATCGCAGTCCCCTTGCGGCGCTGGGGCGCCGGCCACCTCCGCTTTGTACTTCAGCCGGCGGCAAAGCGACAGCGAGGAAGCACGCAGGAGCGGGCCCGCGTGGCGCGCGCGCCGCATGGCGGGGACTTGCTGCGCCGGCTCGCGGTGGCGAGGCACCGGCGCGGGCGGCGCGCTAGAAGCGCGTCGACACGCCCACCACGATCGCCTTCTGCGCCGTGAGCTGCACGCCGTTGACGTACTGGTACAGCGGCTGCTGGTAGTACGCGTAGAGGCGGAACATCTCGCCCAGCTTGTAGCTCACGCCCGGGCTCAGGAAGATGGAATGGCCGCCGCTGTCGTCGGGCTCGGCCTGCAGGCCGCTGTCGCGTCCCTTGGCGATCACATTGAGCTGCAGCAGTCCCGAGAACCGGTCGGTGAAGGGGTGGGCGTAGCCCAGGTCGGCGGTGAACTGCGCGCCGGGGCGGAAGTCCTCGTGCGAAGTCAGCGGCTGCTGCAGCTGCACCTGCGCGAACCACGCGGCCCCGCTGCGCGCGATCTCCTGGTGGAAGATCGCGCCGGCGATCAGGTCGGTGGTGCCGCTGCCCGGCTGCAGGCTGCGCTCGGCGATGTCGCCGTCCGCGTTCGCCACGTCGGTCTTGCCGGTGGGCAGCTTCAGGCCGAAGAAGAAGCCCGCCGTGCGCGGCGCCGCGTCGCTGCCCTCCAGCGAGCGCTGGTAGCGGCCGACGAGGCGCACGTCGCCGAGTTCGCGGAAGTCCCACTGCTCGGGAATCGGGACGCCGTGGTGGTTGTGGACGTGCAGGTGCTCGCGGTCCACGACGGGCACCGTGGCCGTGATGCCCCACCCGGAGGCCCAGGTGTGGCTGTAGGTGGTGACCAGGTTGCGGTTGGTCGTGCGGACCTCGTCATGGTGGTGCGGGATCTCGCCGACGGCGATGCGGCGCGAGCCGGTGCGCGGCTGGTCCTGGGGGATGTATTCGTAGCGCACGTCCAGGGTGCTGCCTTCCGTCAGCCCGGTGGTGCCCGCGCCCCAGTCCGTGTTGATGGAGCAGAAGGCGGAGCCGCAGCTCGCCCAGGCCCCGAAGGAGAACAAGGAGGTCAGCGCTGCCAGGGCAGCGACCAGGTGTCTTGGAGTGAAGTGCATGGGAGGACAGGTTTCTGGCGGGTGGGTTTCCTTGCCCCGCCGCAGGGAAGTCAGCGAACTGTAGAGCGCAACAGGTGAAGGTGGATTTGGCTGGCACCTTCTCGTTTGACGCCCGTCAAGGGAGCGTCATCCGGGCGCGCATGCCCGGACCCGCGCATGCAGCGAGGCAACAGGAAGGCTGGCCTAGGCAGCAGCCGGCGGGCCGCGGGCCGGCGGAAGCGCAGACGCGACTTCCCGGACGTCGGGGGCACGGTCGGCCAGGCGGATGCTCGCGGCCGGGGCCGCGAGGATGGCAGGCGCGAAGGCCGGCGGCGGCGGTGCGGCCGCGTGCGCGCAGGCCGGGCACTGCGCGTGGTGCCCGCCGAACCGCGACCCCTGGTCCGGATCCTTGGGAACCAGGCTGGAAGCGCCGACGGAACAGACCCCCTCGAGCCCGGGCGCCGTCAGCGCGGGGGAGGCCAGCATGGCGCCGGTCCACAGCAGGAACCACAGCGCGATGAAGCGCGCGAGGCTGCGTGGGCGACGCAAGGTCTGCATCGGACGATTATGCCGCCCAGCTCCAGCGGACTTGCCCTGGCTGCCCCGTCGCGCCGGCTCGGGAACGCAATGATGGATCGGGGATCCCGGCGGGGTTGATGCACATCAGTGGCGGGTGACCCCTGGACGGCCATGGATGGCCGCAGCTTCCTAGAATCGTCGCATGCGCAAGAGACTGCTCCTCGCCTGCCTCGCGGCCTTCGCCCTGGTGCCCGCGTGGAGCTTCCATGCGCTGCCGGAGAAATTCGAGCCGGCGCGCGATGCGGCGGCGGACGTGCAGCAGGCGGTCGCCCTGGCGCAGGCGCAGCGCAAGATGGTGCTGGTCGACGTCGGCGGCGAATGGTGCACCTGGTGCCACGTCTTCGACCGCTTCGTCGAGCGCAGTCCCGAGGTGCGCAAGGCGATGCAGGAAGGCTACATCCTGCTGAAGGTGAACTACTCGCCGCAGAACCGCAACCAGGCGCTGCTGTCGCAGTGGCCCAGGGCCCAGGGCTATCCGCACTTCTACGTGCTCGACGCCGGGGGCCGCGTGGTGGCCTCGCAGGCTTCGGCCGAGCTGGAAGCCGCCCGGGATTACGACGAAGCCCAGGTGCTGGCCTTCCTGCGCCGGCATGCCCTGGCGCAGTAGCCGTCCCTGACCGCGGGCGATCGACACGATCGCAAGACGCCGGTGGGGCGCTGAGAGTTCGACCTAACCTCAGATACGCACCCTGGAGTCGAGCCGGCGCAACGGGCCGCGCAGGGACCGCCCCTACAATGAGCGGGTTGGAAGCGTGGCCGAGCGGTTGAAGGCACGGGTCTTGAAAACCCGCGAAGGGGCAACCCTTCCGTGAGTTCGAATCTCACCGCTTCCGCCACATGTCCGCATTTCATTGGCCTCTGGGCGTAGGCGGCGCGCCCGGCCGTGGCACCAGCTGCGCCGGGTCGTAGAAGAAGGTCTCCTCGGCAATGCGTTCACCCTCCCAGCGCTGCCAGGCGATTTCCTCCAGTTCGCTCACCGTGCCGTCGCGCCATTCGAAACGGAAGAACCACCGGATCATCACGTGATCGCCGTTGCAGAACCACGGCCGGAGGCAGCGCGATTCGATGCGGGCGGCACGGGCGCTGATGCGGTGCTCGTTGGCAACGTGGGCGTCGCGACCGACGCGTGGCTGCGCGCGGTTCTCCTGCATGGTCGATTGCTCGGTATAGAACTCGGCGCACGCCAGGGCATGCTCGCCGCTTTCCACGCGGCTGATGAATCGTTCGATCGTTTCTCGGGTGGGCATCAATGAAGCCTGCGTTGGAAAAGCAGCAGTCTGGCCAGCACGGGCGCCTCGGTCTTGGACGCATTCAACATCGAGGGGCAGAAATGGCCCTGCCCTTCACCTCTCACCTCAGACCTCAAGCCGCTGTTTCAACCCAGCGAGGATCCCGGGCCAGCCCTCCTTGCATGCAGCGTAGACCTTGCTCGCCGGCGGAAAGCCGCGATGCAGCACGTGCAGGCGCGTCCCGCGGTCTGTCGGCGACAGCAAGAGTGTGAGCAGCGAAGGCGGCTCCGTGGCGAACGGCCCGAACGTAGGCCGGAACGTGTGCTCGATCAGGCGCTGCGGCACCAGTTCCTTCAGGAGATGTTCGTCCGTGATCTTCCCGTCACGGCGATAGATCACCATCGAGCCCGGCAACCAGTCGGACTCGATGCGCGTGCCACCCCAGTAAGTCTGGGTGATGTCCGGATCGGTGAGTGCGCGCCACACGGCAACGGGAAAGGCGGCAATATCGACTTCCTCATCAATGACCTGGCTATGCATCTGTTTCTCCCTTGAATGCCTGATGCGCCCGCAACCAGGCGCCCGGCGTGATGCCGAACGCGATCTTGAAGCGCCGCGTGAAATGGCTCTGGTCGACAAACCCGACACGCACCGCGACCTCGGCGATCGGCGCGCCCTGGCGCAGAAGGTCCATCCCATGTTGCAAGCGCACGCCATGGAGATGGACGCGCGGCGGCATGTCGAAGGCGGCCTTGAAGGCGCGGGACAGGTGCACCCGCGACACTCCGGCGACCGCCGCCACCTCGCCGATCGTGAGATCACCGTCGTGGTGCGCCTCGATGAAGTCCCGCGCGCGCCTCAGCCACGTGGCCTGCCCCTCGCCCGCCTTCATGTTTCAACCATCCAAGACATCCTTGCCCGCCCCTCTCACACTGGCGCGTACGCATCGAAAGGATCCGCATGCCCCAAGCCGTCAACCTGCAGGCCAAGCTCGCCCTGTTCAACGATCACTATGCTCCGCGCACCATCGCGACCTTCAACGGACATGACCTCATGGTCGTGAGGGCGCATGGCGCCCTCGACTGGCACGAGCATCCCGACACGGACGACTTCTTCCTCGTGCTCGAGGGCCACCTGCGCCTGGAAACCGAGCATGGCAATGTGGAGCTCGGAACCGGCGATCTGTATGTGGTGCCCAGGGGCGTACGCCATCGGCCCGTGGCCACCGAAGAGTGCTGCCTGCTGCTGATCGAGCCCACCGGCACGCCAAACACCGGCGACCCCGCGACAGCTGCACCGCGCCAGCTCGCCTGAGCTGCCCGGTTCGTCTTCCTGGCCGCGGTCTCGCCGACCCGGATGCAGATAGATCCCGAGATGATGATCACACGTACCTCATGGATACCAGGAATGGAGTGCAGGCGGACCGAGAGCCGAATGCTTCCCCACTGAACCTACTCGTCTCGCCAAGCAACCGCCGCATCGCAGCTCGCGCTCCACATGCGAACTGCCGCGGGCAGCTCGGGCGACTCGCGATGCCCGCACATCGCTTCCACGAGTCCTGCGGGCGCGATCGTCCCGGAGGCCGATCGGAACAATCCACGCGTGGTGACCACGGCGACCGTCTTGTTCCGGCGAACGAAACGGTGTTCGATATAGCTCCACTTCCTGTCCCATCCCAGCAGGCGCGTGCGGATCTCAATGGCCTCCATCAGGCGGACCTCTCGTCGGTACTTCGCGGTGACGTCGCCCATCACGGGAATGGCACGCTGGCGCACTGCCAGGCGCGCGAGGCCGGATCGCACGACGTAATCCACCCGGGCCAGGTCGGCCAGCGTGAGGTAGCGCCCATTGTTCACGTGGCCGTTGATGTCGAGGTCATTCGGCCAGATTCGCACGCGCAGGACGGTCTCCTCCAGCAGGCCGCAGCCCGGCCGCGTGAAGGCGCGAACAAGCACGGCGATCAAGCGAAACCAGAGATTCACCGCGCCTCCTCATGTCCGCAGAACCATTCCGCATTGCGCTGTCCGTATCGCGGCACCACCAGGATCAGCAGCGTAGAGCCCGCATTCATGGCGCATCGCTCCCGGTTCGGTCGCCGTCTGGATGCGCAACCGCCAAGTGCATCTCCACGGCGGTGATCCCAAAGCCATTGCCGAGAAAAAAGCGAAGCACCTGCTCGTTGAGGAGGTCGGCCACCGCGAGCTGCATCCCGGTGCAAAGTCGTTCGGCGGCGATGACCTTCAAGGCACGGATCAGGAGAGATCCACGGCCCTTGCAGCGATGCGGCAAGTCGCAGACGAAGTCCTCCACCACCAGCATGCGGCCGCCGTCCAGGTTGTTCTTGATTCGGTAACCAGCCACCGCGCGCACCGAACCCAGGGTGGTGACGGCGAGGAGGCGGTAGCCGTCACCGGCCATCAGCTGCTTGGCGCGCGTACAGTAGGCATCGTGCGTCAGCTCCGGCCGCAACTGGCGCATCACGGCCCAGGCTCCGGCAATCTCTTCGTCTGACGTGAGCGGCAGGACCACCGCGCTTTCGGTGAGACGGGAAATCTCCAGCGCTCCCATCACGTCGCTTCCAATGGTCGATGTGCTGGGAGCCACCGGTAGGCGCACAGGAAAAGAACCAGGAAGAAAGTGTCACCGGCCGCGAAGAACAGCAGGCTGGGCGCTGCATGTCCGGCGGCGACCAGGACGGCGGCGGGGCCGGCGAAGGCCACCTTCTCGAGCGCACAGCAGGGAATGAGCGCCCGGTAGTACACGGGGCGCTGCGCGATCATGTAGAAGATGATCTGGAAGACGACGCACACGCCGATGAATCCGTAGAAATACTCCGGATGTGAAAGCGAGCCGGTCTGCTCGATCGCTCCCCGCAGGAATGGCAACGGCAGCAGAGTGAGGGCTCCCCAGGCGCACGCAGCCAGGAAAACCTTGCGAGCGAAGCATTCTTCACGTGCCATCGGCGCTCCCTTCCGGCCGCACCGCCTGCCAGGCCGCATCCGCCAGCAGGATCCTGTGCTTCGCCGGTATGACGGGTTGATGCGCGCGCAACCAGCCTGGCGTGAGCGAAATCACAGGCGCAAACGCGAGCGCGACCCAGACGTCGAACGGCAGGTCGCGCATTTCGCCTTCCGCGACCTTGGACGCGACCCAGCGCCGCAGCAGGCCGAATCCTTCATTGCGGACTTGCTTCCACTCGCCGGGCGCCTGCGCCAGTTCTTCGGTCCGCCGCAGGGTGTGCAGCATTCGCGCGCGGTCGGGGTGCTCCAACACCCACTCCAGGTACGCGCGCACCATGCCCCGGACACCGGTGCGCGCAGAAGCGCGCCCTGCAATCGGGATCGCGAGCGTGGCATGGAACTCCCGCAATGCCTGTGCGTACAGGGCGTCCACCAGGTGCGCCTTGCTGGCGAAATGGTGATAGAGGCTCCCGTTGCTGACCCCGGCGCGGCTGCGCACCAAATCCATGGAAAGGGCGTCGACGCCCTCGCGCAGTATCGCCTCGGATGCCGTGTCGAGCAGGCGTTCGCGCGTGGGAATGGCCGTCATGGAGTAGAGTATTGCTCCAGAGAGTTTCTCTAGTCAAGATCGAACATGGCGCGTGCATCCCGAGCCGCTTTCGTCTGCCGGCACCGCTGGGCGCGAGGCTTCGCCGTGGTCTTGTCTGCCGTGCTCGCGGCTGCCGCGCTCTGGCTCGGAGTCAGCGAGCTGCGCAGGCACACGCCGGCCTTCGTGGACGCGCAAGGGCAGCCGCTCACGGGAAGCATCGCGGTCATGGAGCGCATGGCGCTGAACGGGTCAGAGCAGTCGGTCTGGATTCGCGGCGCGGACCGTCGCCTTCCTTTGCTGGTCCTGCTGCATGGAGGCCCCGGCACGAGCGAGTCCGCCCTGTTCCGGGCCTACGTTCCGCAACTGGAGCAACACTTCGTCGTCGTGTACTGGGAGCAGCGCGGCACCGGTCGCTCCTGGCTGCCCGCCGCCCACCCGGAAGCACTGAGCACCTTGCAGCTGCTGCGTGACCTGGATGCCCTGGTGGACGGGCTCACTCGACGCTTCGCGCAGCACCAGGTCGTCCTCCTGGCGCATTCCTGGGGAACGGTGCTGGGTGTGATGTATGCCCGCTGGCGGCCCGAACGCATCCGCGCGTATGTCGGCGTCGCTCAGGTCGTCGAGCCGGTCGCCGCCCAGCGCCTGGAGCGGGAGTTCGTGCTGGCGCAAGCCACTGCGCGTGGAGACCGAAGCGGGGTGAACGAACTGAACGTGTTGGAGCCGCCTCCGTTGCGGGTGCCAAGCCTGTTGCGACAAGGCGCCCTCTGCGAGCGGTACGGCGGCGTCTTTCACGGCCCGATGCGCACGCACGACCTGCTCCTTGCGGCGATGCGCACCGACGAAACCAGTCCGCTCGATCTGGCGCTGTTCGGACTCGGCAACCGTTTCTCGCTCGAACGCCTCTGGCCGGAGTACATGTCGGTGGACTTCTTCGCGAGCGCGCGGCGCCTGGACGTTCCCGTAACGATCATGCTCGGCCGATATGACCGCCACGTCGCATCGGAACTCGCAGCGCGCTGGTTCGCCCTGTTGCAGGCTCCTGCGAAGGATCTGGTGTGGTTCGAGCACAGCGCCCACAACCCGCCGTTCGAGGAGCCGCAAGCCTTCGTCGCCGCGATGGAACGGGTGGCGTTCAGGCGCTGATCTGCACGCCGGAACGTGGTGGCCCACCTCAGTCGGTTACAAAAGTCGGGCCTCACCGACTCCGCCAGACCCCATCGGCCGCCCACAAACAGGCGGGCCCGGCCGATGAGCAAAAGCATCAGGCCGGGCCCTGACCATGCAAACGGGTGAGGGCGTTGCATGGCTGAGGAAAAGTCTAGCGACGCTCCTTGTCCGGCAGGTGGCCGTTCGGTGACCGAAAGCTGCCGTCCGGTGACCGTTTGCATGCGAAGTTCCATCCCGGTCACACGCTGTCAAACGAATTACCTCAGATCGCATCGCTCGAGCAAGTGGCCGCGTCGCTGGCTGGCAAAGTCAGGGTCCTCCTACACATCGCATTGCGCCGCTCACACAAAATCCGCGCTTCAGTCCTGCATGCGGGCCGCCGCCCGCCATGACGGGTCCCGCAGTCTGGAGAAGTTGATGGCAGTACGCGTATTCCTGGTCGATGACCACAAGGCCATGCAGGAGCTGGTCGGCAGCCTGCTCGATTCCGTCGGTGGCTTCGAGCTCGTCGGCAGCGCGGAGAACGAGACGTCGGCCACCGACTGGCTGCTGCGGCACCGGGGCGGCTGGGATCTCGCGATCGTCGACCTGCTGTTGGGCGAAGGCACCGGCTTCACCCTGGTTTCGCGCTGCAACAAGGAGCCGGGCGGTGCGGTCCTGGTGTTCAGCGATTTCGTCACGGAGGCCGTGCGGCAGCGCTGCCTGCGCCTCGGCGCGGATGGGGTCATCTCCAAGGCGGAGTTCGGCGAACTCCGCGCGTACCTGCAGGCGTTCCCGGGCCGCACGCAGCAGCCGGCGGTGGCCTGAAGGGCCGCTCTCTCGAGCGCTAGCTGCTGCCGGCCAAGCCGGCTTCGGCGCCGTCGCCGCCGTGCGACCGGGCGGGCTCCGTGGCCAGCTGCAGGCTGCCGACATCGAAGGTGCCGGAATGGCTGCCGCTCTCGCTGCGCCACGCGCAATACGCGAGGTCCTGCGAGCGGGCCCGGACGAGCATCGTGGGTCCGCCGGTACGCAGTGCCACGACGTCGCCGACCTGGATGGCTTCTTCCGTCACCGCGCGATTATCATCAAATGCGCATCGGACGGGTCCTCAGCCATCAACGGAAACAAAGGCGGCCGGATGCGTGGAGTTTTCCCGCGGCTGACATGGCCGCGCGCACCGTCCCATAACCAATGCTGAAGCCGTCCTACAGCGGACGAGCAGGACGTCGCTGATCATCTCGGCAAGCAGGAAGGTTTTGCGATGTCCCAACAGCAAGAACAGTTCGAGTCCGACGACGGGCAGCCGTCGAAGGACGGCAGCGTTCAACAGCAACAGCAGCAGGCCCAGGAAGGCCATGGCGGCCAGGGGTCCGACAGCGCCATGAAGCAGATGCGCGAGTGGGAGCAGCACCGCGCGGCCCATTCGGGCGGCCGGCATCGCCACGGCCAATAGCCGGCGCGCGGCGCAGGAGAAAAGCGGCCTTCGGGCCGCTTGCTTTTTCGACGTTCGCTAGCTCTGCGCGCCGGGGCGCTCGCCGCCACGCGGCCCGGGCGGCCGTGGCTGGGGGACGCGAGGTTCGACGGCCGTGAGCGGCCTGGCCTGTAGCGAGCGGGCAAGATACGGCAGCACGCTGTGCGCGCCCGAGCCCCAGCGGCTGCCGGGCGGCGGCAACTCGGCGTCGGCGTTCGCGTCCTGGAACTCAGGGCTCGGCATGCTCCACCTCCAGCGGCCACCGCTGCACGGCCGGCTTGCGGATGAAGGAGGGGTCGCTGTCCGCGGCGCCGGCCGGGTGGGAGAAGAGCATGTCGCAGCCGAGCATGTCGTCGTCACCGCCCAGCAGGTGCTCGCGCCATCCATGCTCGCGCAGGTGTTCCGAGAACAAGGCGACCTGGCGGGAACCGTCGAGCACGCCGACGGCCAGCAGGGCGCCCTCCTGCGCCAGCCCGATCTTCACCTGGTGAAAATGGGTGGTGGGCAGCTGGCGCGCCATCGCGAAGGCCTTGACCACGCCGTCGAAATCGGGCGGCGCTTCCTGCAACAGTTCCATGGGCGGAGAAAGTAAGACTTCCCGCCGCCGCTGACTGTAGGACGATGACGCGATCGTTACATTTACCCGCGCGGTCGCAGCTCAGGCGGACAGCATGCCCTTGCGTTCGATGAAGCGCACGACCTCCTGCACGCCCTCCCGCGTCTTCAGGTTGGTCATCACGAAGGGCTTGTCGCGCCGCATGCGCCGGGTGTCGGCTTCCATCACGCCCAGGTCGGCGCCCACGTAGGGCGCGAGGTCGGTCTTGTTGATGACGAACAGGTCGCTCTTGGTGATCCCGGGGCCGCCCTTGCGCGGGATCTTCTCGCCGGCGGCGACGTCGATCACGTAGATGGTCAGGTCCGACAGCTCCGGGCTGAAGGTGGCGGCGAGGTTGTCGCCGCCCGACTCCACGAACACGACGTCGGCGTCGGGGAAGTCGACCAGCATGCGGTCGATGGCTTCCAGGTTGATCGAGGCGTCCTCGCGGATCGCCGTGTGCGGGCAGCCGCCCGTTTCCACGCCCATGATGCGTTCGGCCGGCAGCGCGCCGCTGACGGTCAGGATGCGCTGGTCTTCCTTGGTGTAGATGTCATTGGTGATGGCCACCAGGTCGTAGCGCTCGCGCATCGCCTTGCACAGCATCTCCAGCAGCGTTGTCTTGCCGGAACCGACGGGGCCGCCGATGCCCACGCGCAGGGGCGGCAGCTTCTTGGTGCGATGGGCGATGTGGTGCAGGGTCACGGGGAAAGCCTCCGGGCGACACCCTGCGCTGGTCGCCCATTCGGGCGGCTGTGCAGGGCGAGGGTCATGAACGGAACAGTCGGGAGTACTGGGTTTCGTGCTGTGCCGACAGGATGGCCAGCATGGGCGTGAAGGACTGGCGCTGGTCGTCGGCCAGCGCCAGCGCGTGGTCGACGGCCGCCGGAATTTCCTGCGCCAGGCGCGCCAGGATGCGCTGGCCGGCCGACTGGCCGAGCGGCACCGACTTGATCGCCGCCTGCATCATGTTCTCGGCCCAGCCGAAGGCGAAGGCCAGAGCGGCCTGGCGGGGCGCCGCAGCGGTGCGTGCGGCGGCGATCGCGAAGGCGACGGGGTAGGTGTTCGCGGAGCGAGCCGGTTCCGGGGGGGCAGTCGTGCTCTCGCAGGCTGGCGGTGAGCCCGCAGGCGAACCCCAGCGCGGGGGCACCTCACCAGGGGTCCCCCGGTCGCCCCAGCCCACCGACCTGCTCCACTCGCCGAGCGAGCGGCCCATCTGCTCGGTCTGCTGGCGCAGCTCGCTGGTCTCGCGGGTCTGGCGCACCCACTGGTCGAGCGCGGCGATGCGCGCACTGTCGCCGGCACGCGCCGCGTCCACCGCCGCCCCGACGACCGCGAGGTCCGCGCGCGCAAGGCTCGCATGCAGTTGCTGCAGCAGCCAGTCGCCCGCGCTCGCCTCGTCGTGCACGCAGTGCGCCTCCACCGCCGACTCCAGCCCCTCTGAATAGGAGAAGCCGCCGACCGGCAAAGCCGGCGAGGCCAGCCAGATCAGCTGCAGCAACGCGGCGTCAGTGGTCGTGGTCGTGGTGATGTCCGTGCTCGCCATGGTCGTGTCCATGGGACCCGTGGTCGTGATCGTCGTCGCCATGGTCGTGGCCCTGGTGCGCATGCCCGCCGCCGGCGTAGGCGCCGCCTTCAGGCTCGAACGCTGCCTGGGTCTCCAGCACCACCAGGTGCATGGCCCGCAGCATGTCCGCCAGCACGTGGTCCGGCTCGATCTTCAGGTGGTCCGGCTTCAGCTCGATGGGCACGTGCCGGTTGCCCAGGTGGTAGGCCGCACGAATGAGGTCGAACACGGTGCCGCGGCCGGCCACGTGCTGGATCACCAGCACCGGCTGCGGCGCGGCGATCACGCGCACCATGGAGCCGTCCTCCGCCACCAGCACGTCGCCACCGCGCACCACGGTGCCGCGGGTCAGGAACACGCCCAGCTGGCGGCCCTGCGAATCGGTGCACTCGAAGCGGCTCTTCTGCCGCACGTCCCAGTCGAGTTCGACGGTGGACGCGCGCTTGAGCAGGACGGGCGCGAGGCCCTGGCCTTGGGGAAGGAGCTTGGAGACCTGGAGCATGGGTCAGTATGGCATTGCCTGATCGGGCTCTTCGTGATTCCGGGCCAGGGCGGGGCAGCCCGCTTGGGCGAATGTCCCCCGGCCCGCGCAAGCGCGGGCCTCCTCCTTTATTTCGCCCAAGCGGGCTACCCCACCCTGGCCCTGCGCCATGGCCGGAGAGCACCTCGGTGGACCCACGACAGCGCAGGATGAGGATGGGGCAGCCCCGTCCTCGTCCGGCACAAGGCCCACCGGCGCCCCTCCGACGGCAGAGAACATCAGAACAGGAAATACCTCTGCGCCATCGGCAGCACCGTCGCCGGCTCGCAGGTGAGCAGCTGGCCGTCGGCGCGCACCGCATAGGTCTGCGCATCGATCTCCATCTTCGGCACGTAGTCGTTGTGCACCAGGTGCTGCTTGCGGATGCGGCGGATGTCCTTCACTGCGCTCACGTTCTTCTGCAGCCCGAACTTCTCTTTCACGCCCGCCTTCATGCCGGCCTGCGACAGGAAGGTGAGGGAGCCGCGGTGCAGCGCACCGCCGAAGCTGCCGAACATGGGACGGTAGTGCACCGGCTGCGGCGTCGGGATGGAGGCGTTGGCATCGCCCATGGCGGCCATCGCGATGAAGCCGCCCTTGAGGATCAGCGCCGGCTTCACGCCGAAGAAGGCGGGCTTCCAGACGACCAGGTCGGCCCACTTGCCGGCGGCGACGCTGCCCACTTCGTGGCTGATGCCATGGGCGATCGCCGGGTTGATCGTGAGCTTGGCGATGTAGCGCCTGGCGCGGAAGTTGTCGTGCCGCTCGGAATCGCCGGGCAGCTTGCCCCTCTGCAGCTTCATCTTGTGCGCGGTCTGCCAGCAGCGCAGGATCACCTCGCCCACGCGGCCCATCGCCTGCGAGTCGGACGAGAACATGCTGATGGCGCCCAGGTCGTGCAGGATGTCCTCGGCGGCGATCGTCTCCTTGCGGATGCGGCTTTCGGCAAACGCGAGGTCCTCGGGGATCGCCGGATCCAGGTGGTGGCACACCATCAGCATGTCGACGTGCTCGTCGAGCGTGTTGACGGTGTAGGGCATCGTCGGGTTGGTCGACGAGGGCAGGAAGTTGGCCTCGCCCACCACCCGCAGGATGTCCGGTGCATGGCCGCCGCCCGCGCCCTCGGTGTGGAAGGCGCAGATGCCGCGGCCCTTGGTGGCGGCAATGGTGTTCTCGACGAAGCCGGACTCGTTGAGCGTGTCCGAGTGGATCGCCACCTGGATGTCCAGTTCGTCCGCGACGTCCAGGCAGTTGCTGATCGCCGCCGGCGTCGTGCCCCAGTCCTCGTGCAGCTTCAGGCCGATCGCGCCGGCCTGCACCTGTTCGCGCAGCGCCTGCGGCAGGCTCGCATTGCCCTTGCCCATGAAGCCCAGGTTCATCGGGAACGCGTCGGCCGCCTGGAGCATGCGCTCGATGTTCCAGGGACCCGGCGTGCAGGTGGTGGCGAAGGTGCCCGTCGCGGGCCCGGTGCCGCCGCCGAACATGGTGGTGACGCCGGAGGACAGGGCCTCCTCGATCTGCTGCGGGCAGATGAAGTGGATGTGCGTGTCGATGCCGCCGGCGGTGACGATCGCGCCTTCGCAGCTGATGATCTCGGTGCCCGGGCCGATGACGATGTCGATGCCCGGCTGCGTGTCGGGGTTGCCCGCCTTGCCGATCGCGGCGATGCGGCCGTCCTTCAGGCCGATGTCGGCCTTGACGATGCCCCAGTGGTCGAGGATCAGCGCGTTGGTCAGCACCGTGTCCATCGCCCCCTCGGCGCGCGTGCGCTGCGATTGCGCCATGCCGTCGCGGATGGTCTTGCCGCCGCCGAACTTCACTTCCTCGCCGTAGCCGCCGGCGCGCAGCGTGTAGTCGTCCTCGACCTCGATCACCAGGTCGGTGTCGGCCAGGCGCACGCGGTCGCCCGTCGTGGGGCCGAACATTTCCGCGTAGGCGCGGCGGGGGATGGTTGCCATGGGGGTCGTTCTCAGAGGGCGCCCTGCACCAGGCCGCGGAATCCGTAGACCTTGCGCTCGCCGGCGAAATCCACCAGTTCCACGGTCCGCTGCTGCCCGGGTTCGAAGCGCACCGCGGTGCCGGAGGCGATGTTCAGGCGCATGCCGCGCGCCGCGGCGCGGTCGAACTGCAGTGCGCCGTTGGTCTCGGCGAAGTGGTAGTGGGAGCCGACCTGGATCGGCCGGTCGGCCGTGTTCTGCACCACCAGGGTCAGCGTGCGGCGCCCTGCGTTGAGGGCGTGGTCGCCCGCGTCGGTGATCAGTTCGCCCGGCGTCATCGTGCTCATCGGGCGGCGCTCATTCGCCGCGCGACAGCCAGATCGCCAGGCCGGCCAGCACGGCGACCATCAGGAAGCCGGAGGTGTCGCTGGCGTGCCAGTGCCACTCGGTGGCCGCACCGTGGCCGGGATGCGCGTGCACGCTGGTGGCCAGCGCGAACAGGGAGGCGGCAAGGGTGGAGGGCAGCAGGCGCATGGCGGTTCCTCAGACGATGGGCTGGTGGACGGTCACCAGCTTGGTGCCGTCGGGGAAGGTCGCTTCGACCTGGATTTCGGGAATCATCTCGGCCACGCCTTCCATCACGTCGGCGCGGGTGAGCACGCTGCGGCCTTCGCTCATCAGCTGGGCGACCGACTTGCCATCGCGCGCGCCCTCCATCACGGCGGCCGAGATCAGCGCCATGGCTTCCGGGTAATTGAGCTTGAGGCCGCGGCCCTTGCGCCGTTCCGCCAGCAGGGCGGCGGTGAACAGCAGCAACTTGTCCTTTTCGCGGGGCGTCAGTTCCATGGTCGGCGCATCTTATTGCAACGTCTGTGCCGGGTTCGCTGCCGCTTCCCCGAAGGGGGGGCCGCACCGGCATGGAACGTGCAGTTGGTGTCCGTGGGCCCCACCATCCCTATCGTTCCCCTGCACCACCACGACGCCCCGCAGCGCGTGGTGAAGGTGCGCCGCGACTACAACACCTGGGTCGCGAGCGAGACGATGGAGGACTATGCCCTGCGCTTCACGCCGCAGCGCTTTCGCAAGTGGTCGACCTGGCGGGTGGCCAACACCGCCTTCGGCGCGGCCTCCTTCCTGATCCTGGAGGCGGTCGGCGCCACCCTGCTGGTGCAGTACGGCTTCCTGAACGCCTTCTGGGCGATCCTGGCCACCGGGCTGATCATCTTCCTGGCGGGCCTGCCGATCAGCATCTATGCGGCGCGCTACGGCGTGGACATGGACCTGCTCACGCGCGGCGCCGGCTTCGGCTACATCGGCTCGACGCTCACCTCGCTGATCTATGCCTCCTTCACCTTCATCTTCTTCGCGCTGGAAGCGGCGGTGATGGCCTATGCGCTGGACTTGGCGCTGGGCATCCCCCCGAGCTGGGGCTACCTGGTGTGCGCGCTGGTGGTGATTCCGCTGGTCACCCACGGCGTGTCCGTGATCAGCCGGCTGCAGGTGTGGACGCAGCCGGTCTGGCTGGTGATGCTGGTGGTTCCTTTCGTTTACGTCCTCGTGCGCGATCCTGGTGCCTTCGCCGGGATTACGCACTACGCTGGGGAGAAGGCGCAGGCCGCCGGCTTCGACCTGCACTTGTTTGGTGCCGCTCTCACGGTGGGCATCGCCCTCATCACGCAGATGGGCGAGCAGGCCGACTACCTGCGCTTCATGCCCGCGCGCAGCGCCGGCAACGGGCGCGCGTGGTGGCTGGGCGTGCTGGCCGGCGGCCCCGGCTGGGTGCTGCTGGGCGTGGCCAAGATGCTGGGCGGGGCGCTGCTGGCCTATCTCGCCATCAGCCACATGGTGCCGCTCGATCGCGCGGTGGACCCCAACCAGATGTACCTGGCGGCCTACGAATACGTGTTCCCGCACTACGGGTGGGCGGTGGCGGCGACCGCGCTGTTCGTGGTGATCTCGCAGCTGAAGATCAACGTCACCAATGCCTATGCCGGCTCGCTCGCCTGGTCCAACTTCTTCTCGCGCCTGACCCACAGCCACCCGGGGCGCGTGGTGTGGGTGGTGTTCAACACGCTCATCGCCTTCATGCTGATGGAGATGAACGTGTTCGAGGCCCTGGGCGACATCCTGGGCCTGTACTCCAACATCGCCATCGCCTGGATGATGGCGGTGGTGGCGGACCTGGTGGTCAACAAGCCGCTGGGCCTTTCGCCGCGCGGCATCGAGTTCAAGCGCGCCTACCTGTACGACATCAACCCGGTGGGCGTCGGTGCGATGGCGCTGGCCTCCACGTTGTCCATCACCGCCTACCTGGGCGTGTTCGGGCCGACGGCGCAGGCCTTCTCCGCGCTGATCGCGATGGGCGTGGCCTTCGTCGCGGCGCCGCTGATCGCCTGGGGCACCCGGGGACGCTACTACATCGCGCGCCAGGCCGACGGCAACGAGCAGCCGTCGGCGGCGCGCCGTTGCGTGATCTGCGACCGGGCCTACGAGGGCCCCGACATGGCGCACTGCCCGGCCTACCAGGGACCGATCTGCTCGCTGTGCTGCACGCTGGACGCGCGCTGCGGCGACCTGTGCAAGCCGCACGCGAGCCTGTCGGCGCAATGGAGCGGGGCGCTGCGCGCGCTGCTGCCGCGGCGCGTGTGGCCTTACCTGGAAACGGGCCTCGGCCACTTCCTGCTGCTGATGCTGGTGATCGCGCCCCTGCTGGGAGCGCTGTTCGGCCTGCTGTACCACCAGGAGCTGCGCGCACCCGAGCACATGGCGGTGGAGGTGCTGCGCGCGACCTTCCTGAAAGCCTATCTCTCCCTGCTGCTGGTGGCGGGCATCGTCGCCTGGTGGCTGGTGCTGGCGCACAAGAGCCGGCAGGTGGCGCAGGAGGAATCGAACCGGCAGACGCACCTGCTGGTGCGCGAGATCGAATCGCACCGCCAGACCGACGAGGCGCTGCAGCAGGCCAAGCTGGCCGCCGAACAGGCGCGCCACGCGGCCGAACAGGCCAACCACGCCAAGAGCCGCTACATCAGCGCCATCAGCCATGAACTGCGCACGCCGCTGAACAGCATCCTGGGCTACGCGCAGCTGATGGGCGAGGACGCCGCCATCCCCAGCCACCGCAAGCACGCCGTGCACGTCATCAAGCGCGGCGGCGAGCACCTGCTGTCGCTGATCGAGGGCACGCTGGACATCGCCCGCATCGAGTCCGGGAAGCTCACGCTCAACGTCAAGCCGATGCGCTTCGCCGACTTCGTGCACGAACTCGCCAGCCTGTTCGAGCTGCAGGCCGCGGCCAAGGGACTGTCCTTCCGCTTCGAGACCGAAGGCGTGCTGCCGGAGGTGGTGCGCGGCGACGAGAAGCGCGTGCGCCAGATCCTGATCAACCTGCTGGGCAACGCGATCAAGTTCACCGCCGCCGGGCAAGTGGTGTTCCGCGTGCGCCATGCCCGCGAGATGGCGGTGGTGGAAGTCGAGGACACCGGGCCCGGCCTTGCCGCCGACGAACTCGCGCAGATCTTCGAGCCTTTCGCGCGCGGCAACAGCGCCGCCCATTCGGCGCCGGGCGCCGGCCTGGGTTTGACCATCGCCAAGATGCTCACCGACCTCATGGGCGGCGAGCTGGCGGCGAGCAGCACACCCGGTGCCGGCTCCATGTTCCGCGTCCGGCTGTTCCTGCCCGAAGTGCACGCGGCCGTCGCACCGGCGCCGGCGCAGCGGCAGCAGCGCGGCGGCTACGAAGGCCCGCGCCGCCGCATCCTGGTGGTGGACAACGAGGAGGCCGATCGCGAACTGCTGGTGGCACTGCTGGAGCCGCTGGGCTTCGAGCTGCGCACCGCCGCCAGCGGCCACGACGCGCTGGACCTGCTGGCCGCGGGCCTGCGGCCGGACGCGATCCTGATGGACCTGGCCATGCCCGGCATCGACGGCTGGGAGACCATCCGCCGGCTGCGGCGCATGGAGGCCCTTCACGCGAAGATCGCGGTGGTGTCGGCCAATGCCTTCGACAAGGGCCTGGACAACGATGCCGGCATCCGGCCCGAGGACTTCATCCTCAAGCCGGTGCGCCACACCGAACTGCTGGACTGGCTGGAGCGGCAACTGGGCCTGCGCTGGCTGCAGGACGCGCAGCCGGCCGCCACGCCGGCGCCGGCGCAGGCTGCGCTGCCGTGGACCTGGCCGGCGGCGCACCTGCTGGCGCCGCTGCAGAACGCGGTGCAGCTGGGGTACTACCGCGGCATCCTGAACCAGCTGGATGCGATCGAGGCGGCGCAGCCGGAGTGCCACGGCTTCGCGGCGGCCATGCGCGAGCAGGCGCGGCACTTCCAGTTCGAGGCCATGGCGCGCGCCCTCTCGGCGGGCGCGCAGCCGGAAGGAGCGATGCGATGACCATGCTGGACCGCCGGGACAGCGACGTGGTGCTGGTGGTGGACGACGTGCCCGACAACCTCTCGGTGCTGCACGACGCGCTGGACGAATCGGGCTACACCGTGCTGGTCGCCACCAGCGGCGAGGCGGCGCTGCAGCGCGCCGCGCAGGCCGTGCCCGACATCGTGCTGCTCGACGCGATGATGCCGGGCATGGACGGCTTCGAGGTCGCCAAGCGGCTGAAGGCGGCGGCGCTCACCGCCCACATCCCGATCATCTTCATGACGGGGCTCACCGAGACCGAGCACCTGGTGGCGGCGCTGGAAGCCGGCGGCGTCGACTACGTGACCAAGCCGATCAAGCCGAAGGAAGTGCTGGCGCGCATGGGCGTGCACCTGCAGGGCGCGCGGCTGGCGCGGCAGACGCGCAATGCGCTCGATGCCTTCGGCTACGCCAGCATCGCGGTGCGGGCCAGCGACGGCCGCCTGATGTGGCAGACCCCGCTGGCGCGCGAACTGCTCTTCGCCTACTTCGGAACCAGCGCCCCGGAGACGCCGCCCGTGATCCTGCAATGGCTGCGCCGCCACCTGGACGAAGCGGTGCGCCAAATCGAGCCGCCGCGCCTGAGCGCCGAGCTGGGCGCGCGGCGCCTGTCGATCCGCCTGCACCAGCAGACCGGCGACGACGACTGGCTGATCGTGATGCGCGAGGTGTCGGACGCCGCGATCATCGAGTCCATGAGTTTGGCCTTCAAGCTCACCGCGCGCGAGGCGGAGGTGCTGTACTGGGTGGTCAAGGGAAAGATCAACCGCGACATCGCCGACATCCTGGGCGCCAGCCCGGCGACGGTGAAGAAGCACCTGGAGCGCGTCTTCGCCAAGCTCGGGGTGGAAACCCGCACGTCCGCGGCCGGGATGGCGATGAACCGCATCCGGCAACTGCATCCGCATTTCGAGGGCTGAGCGCGAGCGCGGTCGCGCTCGGCGTGAACGACGGCGGTCGACCCGCCGCCCGCGGGCTCAGCTGACGACGCGCGGGCCCGACTCCAGTCCCGCCAGTTCGATCATCCCGCGCAGCACCGCCTCGGTGGCCGCGATCAGGTGGCGATGGCGCTCGGGGCCGATGGTCGTGCACTCGTGCACGATCAGGTCGCGGTACAGCGTGGCGACTTCGAACAGTTCCCAGTCGTCGCGATCGAAGTGCTCCGCGCCGGGGCGGGCGCCGCGCAGGCGCAGCACTTCCTGCACCAGTTCCACCGGTCCCGTGTTGCGGAACTGGCGGTGGCGCATCTCCGCGGTGCTGGATGGCCGGCCCGCGGAATGGACGACGAGGGAACGGGCCATGCCCTCCACCGCCGAGACCAGGGTCACCAGCCGGGTCGATCCCAGCTCCGCGTGCGCGCCGGCCAGGCGTTGCTTGATCGTTCGCAAGCGCGCTGCGGGGGTGGCCACCGCGAAGAGGCGCTGCAGTTCGTCAGGGTGCTCCAGGAGCTCTGCGTTCATGCGCAAAGTGTAAGGACGCGGTTACCTGTTGCTTGCGAACTTCGGCACGGATGGCAGGTAACAGCGCGCGGATGTCGCGCGCGGGTGACAGAAGACACACGAAGGCCGCGGCGGCGCGCGGCCGCCGTTACACCTTGGCCTGCGCCGCCATGCGCACGCACAGGTCGAAGGCGTGCTGCAGGCCGTCGATGCGCGCGAGGCCCCGGCCGGCGATGTCGAAGGCGCTGCCGCTCGCGGAGGTGGCCACGGGCACCGGCAGGCCGCCATGCAGCGTGACGCCGCGCTCGAATCCCATCAGCTTCATCGCGATCTGGCCCTGGTCGTGGTACATCGAGACCACGGCATCGAAGTCGCCGCGCCGCGCCGCGATGAACACGGTGTCGGGTGACCACGGGCCGCTGGCCTCCAGACCGTCGCGGCGCAGGCGTTCGACCGCGGGCGCGATGATGTCGATCTCCTCGCGGCCGATGGAGCCGCCGTCGCCCGCGTGCGGGTTCAGGCCCGACACGGCGATGCGCGGCCGCGCGATGCCCGAGCGCTTGAGCGCGACGTCGATGATGTGCACGGCGTCGCGCACCGCTTCCGGCGTGATCAACGCGGCCACCTCGCGCAGCGGCACGTGCGAGGTCACGCGCGAGGTCCACAGGGCGTCGGTGATGTTGAACTCGCAGGTGAAGCTGCGCACGCCGAACATGCCTTGCATGAAGCGCAGCTCGTCTTCCTCCTGCATGCCGGCGAGCCGCAGCGAATGCTTGTTCAGCGGGGCGAAGACGATGCCCTGCACCGCCCCCTCGTGCGCCAGCTGTGTCGCGGCGGCCAGCGACTGCAGCGCGGCCTGCCCGGCCGCCTCGCTGCATGCGGCCAGTGGCGCCACGCCGGCTGACGGCTCGGCCATCACCCGGTGCGTGATGCGGCCCGGCTCGAAGCGCAGCGGCTCGTCGGGCCCCAGGCGCAGCGGGTCCAGCCGCGCCTTTGCGATCGCCTCGCCGCCCGCCAGCACCGACGCGGGCGCCACGAGCAGCACGTCGGCGGCCTGCGCGTTGGCGGCGCGCGCAAGCAGCTTCACGCCCATCTCGGGCCCGACTCCGGCCGGGTCGCCCAGCAGCACCGCGATGCGCGGCCTGGCCGATTCGCTCACAGGCCTTCTCCCTTGATGTTGGCGTCGCGCACGAGCTTCCGGAAGCGCTCGTACTCCTGTCGGTTCATGTCCGCGAACTGGTCCACGCCCAGCGCGCCGACCTCGCCGCCCAGGCCCTTGATGCGCGCCTGCACGTCGGGCAGCTTGAGGACCTTCGCCAGTTCCGCCACCAGCGCGTCGACCGCAGGTTTCGGCGTGCCGGCGGTGACGTACAGGCCGTACCAGGTCTGCACGTCGGCGCCCTTGACGCCCGCTTCCGCCAGGGTCGGCACGTCGGGCAGTTCGGCGGCGCGCCGCTCCGACATCACCGCGAGCGGGCGGAACTTGCCGGCGCGGATCTGCCCCATCGCCGAGGAGGTCGAGTCGAACATCATGGTGACCTCGCCGCCGATGATGTCGATGTGCGCCTGCGAGCTGCCCTTGTAGGGCACGTGGATCGCCTTGGTGCCGGTGGCGAGCGAGAACGCCTCGCCGGCGATGTGCTGGGTGCTGCCGATGCCCGAGGATGCGTACTTCAGCTGGCCGGGTTTCTCCAGCATCGCCGAGGTCAGCTCCTTCACCGACTTGTAGGGCGAGGCGGCGGACACGATCAGCACGTTGGGCATGACGGCCACCAGCCCGACCGGTTGCAGGTCCTTGAGCGGATCGAACTTCAGCTTGAGCAGGTGCGGCGCGATCGCCTGGCCCGTGTTGGTGGCCAGCAGCAGGGTCGCGCCGTCCGGTGCCGCATGCGCCGTGATGTCGGCCGCGATCGTGTTGGAGGCGCCGGGACGGTTCTCCACCACCACCGACTGCCGGAAATCGGCGGCGAACTTCTCCGCCAGCATGCGCGCGAGGATGTCGGTGCCGCCGCCCGGGGAGGCGCCGACCATGATGCGCAGCGGCTTGTCGGGCCAGCTCTGGGCCAACGCCGGAAGGCCGGCGGCCAGCGTCACCGCGGCCAGCCAGAGTGCCGCGCCGCGGCGGGTGGGAAATCGCATGGCTTGTCTCCTGGATCGGCGGGTCGGTCGCCCGCGCCGGTGCAGGGTACGGGCTGCAGCCATTGCCGGCCAATGAATTTCCCGGAAGGAGCCATGCCTTTTTGTATATTGCTCCCATGGCCAAGGGACTCACCGACGCCGCGCTGCTGATGCGGCTGCGCACCCGCCAGCTGCTGCTGCTGGAGGCGCTCGGGCGCGAGCTGAACCTCGGACGGGCGGCCGCCGCCCTGGGCGTGAGCCAGCCGGCGGCCACCAAGCTGCTGCAGCAGGCGGAGGAGGCGCTGGGCGTGCGCCTGTTCACCCGGCAGGCGCGCGGCATGGAGCCGACCTCCACCGGCGAGGTGCTGATCCGCTATGCGCGGCAATCGCTGGTGGACTTCGGCTTCGCGCGCGAGCAGATGGCGGCGCTGCGCTCCGGCCTGCGCGGCCGCCTGCGCGTGGGCACCGTCCCGGGCGCGCTGCCGCAGCTGCTGGCGCCCGCGCTGGCCGACTACAAGCGCAAGCATCCGCGCGTGGCGGTGTCCGTGCTGGTGGAGACCAGCGACGTGATGCTGGGCCTGCTGGAGCGCGGCGACGTGGACCTGGTGCTGGGCCGACCCACCGAAGGCCACTTCGACGACGAACTGGCGATCGTGCCGTTGCTGTCGGAACCGCAGGTGGCGGTGGTCCGCGCGGGCCATCCGCTGCTCGACAATAAGACCCTGGGGCTGGAGGACCTGGTGCGCTGGCCCTGGATCCTGCAGCCGCCGGGATCGCCGCAGCGCAGCCGCTTCGAGTCGGCGCTGCGGGAAGCCGGGTTGCACACCCGCCTGGACATCACCGAGACCGCCTCGACGGTGGCGACCACCGTGCTGCTCGAGGCGAGCGACATGGCGGCGATCATGCCGGCGTCGCTGGCCGCGCACTACGCGCGGCTGGGGGTGCTGCAGGTGGTTCCGCTGGAGCTGCCGCTGCAGGTGCCCTCGCTGCACCTGATCACGCGCCGGCACCGCGAGCTGTCGCCGGCGGCGGCCAGCTTCGCGCAGGTGCTGCGCGCGATCGGCTAGGCGAGTTGCGCACGCACGCCGCGCGCTCTACTTGTCCGAACCGGTGTGGGGCAGCCCGTCTGGGCGAAATAAAGGAGGAGGCGCGGGCTTCAGCCCGCGCCGGGGGGACATTCGCCCAGGCGGGCTGACCCACACCGGCCCCGCGCCTCAGGGAGCGCGCGAGCCGGTGACGTGCATGTGCGCGTCGACCGCTTCGTGCAGCACCTCGGGCTCGTCGGTTTCTTCGAGGCTCGGGTTGTCCAGGTGCGCCTTCATGCGCTCCACGTCCAGGTCGCCGGTCCACTTGGCGACCACCAGCGTGGCGACGCCGTTGCCGATCAGGTTGGTGAGTGCACGCGCCTCCGACATGAAGCGGTCGATGCCCAGGATCAGCGCGAGCCCCGCGACCGGCACCGTGCCCACGGCGGACAGCGTGGCGGCCAGCACGATGAAGCCGCTGCCGGTGATGCCGGCGGCGCCCTTGGACGTCAGCAGCAGCACGCCCAGCAGCGTCAGTTCCTGCGTCAGCGACAGCGGGGTGTTGGTCGCCTGGGCGATGAACACGGCGGCCATCGTCAGGTAGATCGAGGTGCCATCGAGGTTGAACGAGTAGCCGGTGGGGATCACCAGGCCCACGGTGCTCTTCTTCGCGCCCAGGTTCTCCATCTTCTCCATCATCCGCGGCAGCACGGACTCGGAGGACGAGGTGCCCAGCACCACCAGCAGTTCCTCCTTGATGTACTTGATGAACTTCCAGATCGAGAAGCCGTGGAAGCGCGCGATCAGTCCCAGCACCACGAAGATGAAGATCAGGCAGGTGGCGTAGAAAGCCCCCATCAGCTTGCCCAGCGACAGCAGCGTCCCCAGGCCGTACTTGCCGATGGTGAAGGCCATGGCGCCGAAGGCGCCGATCGGGGCCACCTTCATGATGTAGCCGACCATCGTGAACAGCACGTGCGAGCTCTTCTCGATCCAGTCGAACACCATGGTGCCGCGCCCGCCGAAGCGGTGTAGCGCGAAGCCGAACAGCACGGCGATCAGCAGCACCTGCAGGATCTCGCCCTTGGCGAACGCGTCGAAGATGGTCGACGGGATGATGTTCATGAAGAACTCGGTCGTCGAGGCCATCTTCCCGGGGCCCGTGTACGCGGCGATGCCCTTGGTGTCCAGCGTCGCCGGGTTGGCGTTGAGGCCGGCGCCGGGCTGCATCACGTTGACCAGCACCAGGCCGATGATCAGCGCCACGGTGCTCACGACCTCGAAGTACAGGAGCGCCAGGCCGCCGGTCTTGCCGACCTTCTTCATGTCCTCCATGCCGGCGATGCCCACCACCACCGTGCAGAAGATGATCGGAGCGATCATCATCTTGATCAGCTTGATGAAGCCGTCGCCCAGCGGTTTCATTTCCGCGCCCAGCGCCGGATAGAAATGACCCAGCAGCACGCCCGCCACCACCGCGGTGAGCACCTGGACGTACAGCGAGCGATAGAAGGGCCGGCGGGCCTTCGTCAGCGTGCCGGGAGTCGGGGGAGCGAGCATGGCGGGAGCACCTTGGGGGAAACCCTAGATTTTCCGCCTCGCTCGCGGCCCGCGCAAACGCGGGTACTACGTATGCCCGGCCAAAGCTTGATCCGGATCAGACCGGCCGGGTGAACCGCTTGCGCGCGGCGGTGAGCCGGTCCCCGTGCTGGTGGCGGGTCAGGAGGTAGGCGCCGGCCAGCACGGTGCTGCCGATGCCCGCCAGGGTCCCGCCGCTGAAGGAGCGCGCCAGGCTGCTCGCCAGCTCCGGCGTGCGCGGGCCGGTGAGCTCCAGGCGCCTGCGGGTCATCTGCGCGCCCAGCTCGGACAGCTGGGGGCCCAGCAGGCGTTCGGCCGTGGGCAGCAGCTGGGTTTCCTCGTCGGCCACGTGGTGCATCACGTGGCGCATCAGGGTGAAGAAGGTCTCGTCGAAGGCGGGATCGGCCACCGGCATGTTGCGCAGGCGCGAGATCAGGCCGCGCATCTCGTCGTGCTCCGGCGTGCTCTTGCGCAGCACTTCGCTGTCCGCCACCACGCGCAGCGCCGGATAGAAGATCTCCTCCTCCAGCTGGGCGTGGATCTCGATGGCCAGGCAGACGTTGTCCACCAGGCCCTTCTTCAGGCGGGGCGAGGAGCCGATCTCGTACTGGTGGAAGGCCGTGAGGACGTGCGTGTGGTCCAGCCGGATCATGTTGGTGATGCTCGGAGACAGCTGGGACATCAGGGAAGGCATGGGGCAGGTCCTCGCTTGGCGGCTATTGCGCGCATTGGAGCGCGGATCGCCCGGATCCGCGTGTCGGATGGTGACGGTGTGTTCGCCCCCCCGCGCGGCCGTTGCCCTGTCGGCGCGCCCGTACGCCATGTGTCGTATGGCCGGGCCAGGGGGTGCTGCCTAGCATCAGCTCGTCTTTTCCCAACGCACCTGGAGTCACACATGCAACGTCGATTCACCCTCAAGGCCCTGACCGCCGCGGTCGCGCTGGCCGGGGCCGGCCTTCCCGCCTTCGCCGCCGACACCATCAAGGTCGGCATCCTGCACAGCCTGTCCGGCACCATGGCCATCTCCGAGACGGTCCTGAAGGACACCGCGCTGATGGCGATCGACGAGATCAATGCCAAGGGTGGCGTGCTGGGCAAGAAGCTGGAGCCCGTGGTGGTCGACCCCGCGTCCAACTGGCCCCTGTTCGCCGAGAAGACCAAGCAGCTGCTGACCCAGGACAAGGTCGCCGTGGTCTTCGGCTGCTGGACCTCGGTGAGCCGCAAGTCCGTGCTGCCGGTCGTCGAAGAGCTCAACGGCCTGCTGTTCTACCCGGTGCAGTACGAAGGCGAAGAGCTGTCCAAGAACGTGTTCTACACCGGCGCCGCGCCCAACCAGCAGGCCATCCCGGCAGTCGAATACCTGATGAGCAAGGAAGGCGGCAGCGCCAGGCGCTTCGTCCTGCTGGGCACCGACTACGTCTATCCGCGCACGACCAACAAGATCCTGCGCGCGTTCCTGAAGTCCAAGGGGATCGCCGACGCCGACATCATGGAGGAGTACACCCCCTTCGGCCACAGCGACTACCAGACCATCATCGGCAAGATCAAGAAGTTCTCCGGCGAAGGCAAGAAGACCGCGGTGATCTCCACCATCAACGGCGACTCCAACGTGCCCTTCTACAAGGAACTGGGCAACGCCGGCCTGAAGGCTAAGGATGTCCCGGTGGTTGCCTTCTCGGTGGGCGAGGAGGAACTGCGCGGCGTCGACACCAAGCCGCTGGTGGGCCACCTGGCCGCCTGGAACTACTTCATGTCCGTCAAGAACCCGACGAACACCGAGTTCACCAAGAAGTGGGCCGCCTACGCCAAGGCCAAGAACATTCCCGGCCACAAGGACAAGCCGCTGACCAACGACCCGATGGAAGCCACCTACATCGGCGTCCACATGTGGGCGCAGGCGGTGGAGAAGGCCAAGTCCACCGACACCGACAAGGTGATCGCCGCGATGGCCGGCCAGACCTTCAAGGCGCCGTCAGGTTTCACGGCGACCATGGACGCGAAGAACCACCACCTGCACAAGCCGGTGTTCATCGGCGAAGTGAAGGCCGATGGCCAGTTCAACGTGGTGTGGAAGACGCCCGGCCCGGTGAAGGCCAAGCCCTGGTCGCCCTTCATCGAAGGCAACGACAAGAAGAAGGACGAGCCGGACGGCAAGAGCAAGGTCTGACCGGCAGTTCCTCCCTCCCCCTCTGGGGGAGGGCAGGGGTGGGGGCGCCCCGGCGTGCCCTCACCCCCAGCCCTCTCCCCAGGCGGGWGGGGGAAAGTCAGGACACTCAAGTGTGGGCAGCGCGCTGCCCACCCTCCAGGCTCCTCATGATCCAACGACTCCTTCTCCTGGTGGCCATGCTTGCCGCCGGCGCCGCGCACGCCCTGACCGCCGACGAGGCGAAAGCCCTCGCACTCGGTGAATCCGACAGCCGCATCGAAGCGCTCAACAAGGCCGCCGCCACGGCGGACGAACGCACCGCAGCCTTCCTGCAGGCGATGGCCGACGACGCCGTAAAGACCGCGGGCGGCCGGGTCTTCATCGTGCGCGACGACAAGGCGAGCGATCCGGTCACCGGCGCGGCGCTGCCCCTGCCGGCCGATGCCGAGGACGTGATCAACAACAACCGCATGCGCGGCGAACTGGACAGCGCGCTGGCGGCGCTCAAGCTGTTTTCCAAGGACCCAGCCGTGCGCCGCGCCGCGGTCAAGGAACTGCAGAAGGAACCGGACGAATCCAAGCTGGCCCTGATCGAGAAGGCCTATGCGGCCGAAGCCGATGGCGCGATCAAGGAGCAGCTGGGCCTGGTGCGCGCGGCGGCGCTGCTCTCCAGCAGCGACAAGGCCAGGCGGCTGGAGGCGGCGCAATTGCTCGCCGGCAGCCGCAGTCCGTCCACGCGCAGCCTGCTGCTGCAGAAGCTCAAGGACGAAGCGGACCCCGACGTCAAGGCGGCGCTGCAGGCCTCGGTGCGCAGCATGGAAAGCTCGCTGGTGTGGGGCGAGCGCGCCGCCGCGGTCTTCTCCGGCATCAGCCTCGGCTCCATCCTGCTGCTGGTGGCGCTGGGCCTGGCGATCACCTACGGCCTGATGGGCGTGATCAACATGGCGCACGGCGAGCTGATGATGATCGGCGCCTATGCGACTTACGTGGTGCAGGGCCTGTTCCAGAAGTACCTGCCCGGCGCCTTCGACTGGTACCTGCTCGCCGCCGTCCCCGTGTCCTTCGCCGCCTCGGCGGCGATGGGGGCGATCCTGGAGCGCGGCGTCATCCGCTTCCTGTACGGCCGGCCGCTGGAGACGCTGCTGGCCACCTGGGGCATCAGCCTGATGCTGATGCAGCTGGTGCGCTCGGTCTTCGGCGCGCAGAACGTCGGCGTGGAGAACCCCAGCTGGATGAGCGGCGGCGTCGTGCTGCTGCCCAACCTGCAGCTGCCCTACAACCGGCTCGTGATCATCGCCTTCGCCTTCGCGGTGCTGCTGGGCATGGCCTTCCTGATCGCGCGGACCCGGCTGGGCCTGTTCGTGCGCGGCGTCACGCAGAACCGGCCGATCGCTTCCTGCATGGGCGTCAACACGGCGCGCGTGGACACCTATGCCTTCGCGCTCGGCTCCGGCATCGCGGGCCTGGCCGGCTGCGCCCTGAGCCAGGTCGGCAACGTCGGGCCCGACCTTGGCCAAGCCTACATCGTCGACGCCTTCATGGTCGTGGTGCTGGGCGGCGTCGGCCAGCTCGCGGGCACCGTGTACGCCGCGCTGGGCCTGGGCATCCTCAACAAGTTCATCGAGGGCTGGGCCGGCGCGGTGCTGGCCAAGATCGCGGTGCTGGTACTGATCGTGGTGTTCATCCAGAAGCGGCCGCAGGGTCTGTTCGCGGTGAAGGGAAGGAGCGCGGAAGCATGAGCGCGGTGCTGCCTCCCAATGCCGTTCTGGAACCCTCCCCCCCCGGGGGAGGGCAGGGKGGGGGCGCTGCGCTCGCCCCGCAGCCGCATCATGCGGGGAGCGCCCCCACCCCAACCCTCCCCCAGCGGGGGAGGGAGGAATTCCTGCCGCAGCGCAAGCCGCTGTTGACGAAAACCGGCTGGTCCGCCTTCCTGTTCGCGCTGATCCTCGTCTGCACGGTCGCGCCGCTTCTCAACCTGGTCGTGCCCGAGAGCAGCGTCTTCCACCTGAGCGACTACGCCGTCGCACTCATCGGCAAGATCATGTGCTACGCGATCGCGGCGCTGGCGATGGACCTGATCTGGGGCTACACCGGCATCCTGTCGCTGGGACACGGGCTGTTCTTCGCCTTGGGCGGCTATGCGATGGGCATGTACCTGATGCGGCAGATCGGCCGCGACGGCCACTACCACAGCGACCTGCCGGACTTCATGGTGTTCCTGGACTGGAAGACGCTGCCCTGGCACTGGACCTTTTCGGACAGCTTCCTCGCCACGCTGGTGCTGATCGTCGCGGTCCCCGGCATCGTCGCCTTCGTGTTCGGCTACTTCGCCTTCCGCTCGCGCATCAAGGGCGTGTACTTCTCCATCATCACGCAGGCGTTGACCTTCGCGGCGATGCTGCTGTTCTTCCGCAACGAGACGGGCTTCGGCGGCAACAACGGCTTCACCGACTTCAAGCGCATCGCCGGGATCGCGATCGCGACGCCGCAGCTTCGCATGAGGCTGTTCGTGCTGACCGGCGTGACGCTGCTCGCCTTCTTCCTGTTCGCGCGCTTCCTGGTGGCCAGCAAGTTCGGCCGCGTGCTGCAGGCGATCCGCGATGCCGAGTCGCGCGTCATGTTCTGCGGCTACAACCCCATCGGCTACAAGCTGGCCATCTGGACGCTCAGCGCCGTCATGTGCGGCATCGCCGGCGCGCTCTATGTGCCGCAGGTGGGCATCATCAATCCCGGCGAGATGAGTCCCGCCAACTCCATCGAGATCGCGATCTGGGCCGCGGTGGGCGGGCGCGCCTCGCTGGTGGGGCCCATCGTGGGCGCCTTCCTGGTCAACGGCGCCAAGAGTTGGCTGACCGTCGCCGCGCCGGAGTTCTGGCTGTATTTCCTGGGCGCGCTGTTCATCGCCGTCACGCTGTTCCTGCCCGAAGGGGTGGTGGGCCTGGTGAAGAAGTGGAGGAAGGCCGCATGACGCCCGACCTGATGGAGGAGGGCGCGCGCCGGGTCACGGCCTATGCGCAGGCGGCCGCGCGCCACCGCACGGCATCGGGCGGGCGCGCCGCCGGCTTCGCGCGGCCGATCGTGCCGGGCGAGGTCGACACCACGCACGGCCGCATCCTGTACCTGGAAGACGTCAGCGTGAGCTTCGACGGCTTTCGCGCGATCAACAAGCTGTCGCTGGACATCGCTCCGGGCGAGCTGCGCTGCATCATCGGCCCGAACGGCGCGGGCAAGACGACGATGATGGACATCATCACCGGCAAGACGCGGCCCGACGCGGGCACGGTCTTCTTCGGCAGCACCATCGACCTGCTGCGCTACAAGGAGGCCGAGATCGCCCAGATGGGCATCGGCCGCAAGTTCCAGAAGCCCACGGTGTTCGAGCAGCTCACGGTCTACGAGAACCTGGAGCTGGCGCTCAAGACCGACAAGGGCGTGCGGGCCTCCGTGTTCTTCCAGCCGGACTCCGCGGACAGCGACCGGCTGGCCGACGTGCTGCACACCATCCACCTCGACGGCAGCGTGAACCGGCTCGCCGGCACCCTGAGCCACGGCCAGAAGCAGTGGCTGGAGATCGGCATGCTGCTGATGCAGGACCCGCGGCTGCTGCTGCTGGACGAGCCGGTGGCCGGCATGACCGACGAGGAAACCGCGCGCACCGCCGAACTGTTCCTGTCGCTCAAGGGCCAGCACTCGCTGATGGTGGTGGAGCACGACATGAACTTCATCAAGACGATCTCGGAGAAGGTCACCGTGCTGCACGAGGGCGCGGTGCTCGCCGAGGGCACGCTGGAACAGGTGCAGGGGGACGAGCGCGTGATCGAGGTGTACCTGGGCCGCTGACATGCTTTCCATCAAGAACGTCAACCAGTACTACGGCGGCTCGCACATCCTGCGCGACGTGAGCCTGGAAGCGCGGACCGGCGAGGTCACCGTCATCCTGGGCCGCAACGGCGTGGGCAAGACGACGCTGCTCAAGTCGCTGATGGGCCTGGTGCCGATCAAGACCGGCAGCATCGAGTTCGACGGCCGCGCGATCCAGGGCGCCACGCCCTACCAGCGCGCGCGCGCCGGCATCGGCTTCGTGCCGCAGGGCCGCGAGATCTTCGCGCGCCTGTCGGTGGAGGAGAACCTGCGCATGGGCCTGGCGACCAAGCCCGGCGGCACGCCGGTCCCGCAGGAGCTGTTCGAACTCTTCCCGGTGCTGCGGCAGATGCTGCACCGGCGCGGCGGCGACCTCTCCGGCGGCCAGCAGCAGCAGCTCGCGATCGCGCGGGCGCTGGCGGCGCGGCCCAAGCTGCTGGTGCTGGACGAGCCCACCGAGGGCATCCAGCCCAGCATCATCAAGGACATCGGCCGGGTGATCCGCATGCTGGCCGATCGCGGCGACATGGCCATCCTGCTCGTGGAGCAGTACTACGACTTCGCGCAGGAACTGGCGGACCACTACCTGGTGATGGAACGCGGCGAGGTGATCGCGCGCGGGCGCGGCAAGGACATGGAAGCCCAGGGCGTGCGCCAGCTGGTCGCCATCTGAAGCTGGCGCGCCAGCCGGAGCGGTCCTACCGCGGCTGGCGCTGCTCCCCGGCATATCGCAGCCGGGTCTCTCCTTAAGCTGGGAACCAGTCCAACCCAAGGAGATTCACATGCCCGTCATTCTCTGGCTGCTCGGCGTCCCGGTCCTCGTGGTGCTGCTGCTGATGTTCCTGCACATCATCTGAGCCCCGAAAACCCCGACGAGGCCGCAGCGCGTCAACCGCGCGGCGGCCTTTCTTTTTGCTCTCCGGGCGTGCCCTTCACCTCCTCCATCTGCTCGCTGTTGCGGCCTGCCACGTCGCCGGCGTCGCCGCCCTCGAAATCCTGCGCGGCCGCCGGCGGCAGTTCTTCCTCCTGGTTCGTGTACGGCTGGCGGCCCTTCCCGCCGTCCCAGCTCACCTCGTTGCGGTAGCCGTGTTGCGCGCGCGGCGCGCTCTCGTCCTTGCGCATCCCCTTCGGGTCGTCTTGGTTCATGGTTCGCGTCTCCAGAATGACCGACCCGCCGAAGCTCATGCTTGCGGCGGGTCGCGTTGCAGGAGGGCAGCGCACGCGCTGCCCGGCTTGCCCGATCGCTTAGTTGTTGCCCAGCGTGCGGGTGTTGGGAACCAGCAGCACGGGGTCGGAGGTCCGGGGTTCGATGGTCACCGAGGCCTGGCCTTGCGGCATCACCACGGTCTCGACTTCACGGATCAGGCCACCGCCGGCCACGGTACCGTCGACCTCGCCCCGGCCCATCATGCGGGCGCGGCAGGCGGCGCGGTCTTCACCGGCGGCGTGGACGTCGCAGCGCGCCAGGGCCATGTCCTGGTAGTTCTCCAGGCGGCCGCGATTCTTCTCGGCCGCGGCGTTGCGCGCTTCCTTCAGGCAGGTCTCGCGGTCCTGTTGGGTCTGGCCGCTCAGGCAGGCATTCACCTCGGAGCGGTAGCTGCCGGAGTTGTCGATCGCGGCGGTGCCGGGGAAGGTGGCGTCGGCCGAAGTCGTGGCGACCTGGGCGGTGGCGGCACCGACCGCAAGCAGGGCGGCAGCACCGAAGGACAGCATGCTCTTGATGGATCGGTCCGTCTTTTTCATGGGGGATCTCCTTGCATTCGATCAATGTTCGATCAATGCATGCAGTGTGGTCGGCGGGCGGTTCGGCGGCTGCCGGACAGCCCCGCCCACCGGCGACGCCGCCGGGCCCATGGTCGGGTAGGACGGAGCCTTCCCGCCGCGCAGGTCAGAAGGTCCAGCCCCGGGGCTCGGTGGGCGGCAGCTGCCACAGCAGCGGTCGCCAGGCCCGGCGCACGGCCTTCAGCAGCTGCAGGGCCGGCTCGACCAGCGGTGCCAGCACGCGCACGACCACCACCCGCGGCCCAGGCGCCGTTGCCCCGGCGCTGGCCGCGAGCGCATGCGGCTCGATCACGGCCCGCGCCGCATCCAGCAGCTGTTCGCGCTTTGGCCGCTGGAGGTCTTCGCCGAAGGCCAGGAAGAGGCTGGCCAGGCAGCGGTGGCCCGCCAGGCCCAGCGGCCCGTCCAGGAGCCGGGCGTCGTCGGCGGCGATGCGTCCGCGCTCCAGCCAGGCGCCCTCCAGCTCCAGGTGCTGCACCACGCTGCCGCGCACGAAGGGCTGCTGCGCCTGCGGCAGGCCCAGCGCGGCGATGTCCCAGGCCAGCAGCGCCGCGCCTGGGGCGAGCTGCAGGTGCAGCCGGTTGGCGGCGCGGCAGCCGCTGTAGTAGAGCGCCTCCAGCGGCAGCCACTCCAGGCGCGCGCCGGGCTGCATGCGGATGCGCACGTCCTGCAGGGCCAGTTCGCCGTCGCTGCGGTAGAAGCGCGAGGCGCCCGGCGTGGTGACCAGGCCGTGGCTGCCCTCGCCCACCTCCACCTCGACCTGCAGGGTGTCGCCGCCGACCAGGCCGCCGGGCGGATGCACCAGCACGTTGTGGCAGACGCCATCGCCTTCGGGCCACATGCTTTGCAGGATACGCAACGGACCGTCGTGGGCGAAGCGGGCGACACTGCGTCCGCCTTCGCGCGCGTAGTCCAGGCGCAGCTGCGCGTGCCAGGCCATGCTGCGATCCTCAACCGGCCTGCGAGCCGCGGTGCGCCCAGGCGGTGGTGTGCTTTTCGATCGCGCTGAACAGCTCGTACATCGCCATGGCCATCGCGCTGATGGTCACGAGGCCGGCGAACGCCAGCGGCATGCGCTGCTGGCTACCGGCGGACTGGATCAGGTTGCCGATGCCGCTGTCGCCCGCGGTCATCTCGGCCAGCACCGTGCCGACGAAGGCCAGCGTGATCGCGATCTTCAGCGAGCCGTAGAAGTAGGGCAGGGAGCGCGGCAGGCCTACCTTCACCAGCACGTCCCAGCGGCGCGCGCCCAGCACCCGCAGCACGTCCTCCAGCTCGGGCTCCAGCGTCGCGAGGCCGGTGGCGATGTTCACCATGATCGGGAAGAACGAGATCAGGAAGGCGGTGAGGATGCCCGGCCCGATGCCGATGCCGAACCACACCACGAGGATCGGGACGATCGCCGCTTTCGGCACGGCGTTGAAGCCGACCATCAGCGGGTACAGCGCCGCATAGGCCATCCGCGAGGAGCCGATCAGGAAGCCGAGCAGCACGCCCACCAAGATCGCCAGGCCGAAGCCCACCAGCGTCACCCAGAAGGTGCTCCAGGCGGCGGCCAGCAGCGGGCCCTTGAACTCCGCCATCTGCCGGAGGATTTCCCAGGGGCTGGGGAACAGGTACTCGGGTACGGCCAGCGCCTGCACGATCACCTGCCACAGAATGACGACGGCGACGGCCAGCAGCACCGGCGCCCAGCGTTCGGCATGGCGCTGGTTCATTGCGCCACCTCCGCGCCCGTCTTGCGCATCGCGCCGATGTGCCCGCGCAGTTCGTGCACGATGTCCGTGAACTCGCGCGTGTAGGTGATCTCCAGGTCGCGCGGCCGGGGCAACTCGATCTGCCGCTGCACGATGAAGCGGCCGGGGCTGCGGCTCATCACGTACACCGTGTCGGCGAGGAACACCGACTCGCGCAGGTCGTGCGTCACCAGGACCACGTTGAAGCGCTGCTCCATCCACAGGTCGCGCAGGATGCACCACAGCTCCTCGCGGGTGAACGCGTCCAGCGCGCCGAAGGGCTCGTCGAGCAGGAGCATCTTGGGCTCGTGGATCAGCGCGCGGCAGATGCTGGCGCGCTGCTGCATGCCGCCGGAAAGCTGCCAGGGGAACTTGTCCTCGTAGCCCGCGAGGCCCACCTTGCGCAGCAGCGCGCGGGCGCGCTCCTCGTACTCGCGACGCTTCTGCTTGAACTGGCCGCGGTAGGGCTCGACGATCTCCAGCGGCAGCAGCACGTTGTCCACCGTCGTGCGCCAGGGCAGCAGCGACGGCGCCTGGAACGCCATGCCGGAGATCTTCAGCGGCCCGGTCACCGGCTGCCCGTCGATCAGGATCTTTCCGCGCGAGGGCGGGCGCAGCCCGGTCGCGAGCTTCATGAAGGTGGACTTGCCGCAGCCCGAGGGGCCGACGATGGCGATGAACTCGCCCTGCCGCACCTGCAGGTCGATGGCTTCGACCGCGAACTGGCCCTCGCGCAGCAGGTCGTCGTTGTAGGCGAGCCAGACGTCGCGAAAGTTAATGAAGGCTGTCATGGGAGGCGGTACGCAGTGGGGCGGGCAAGCTTCGGCGACAATGCGGACAATGATGTCGCTTTCCGGCCGGCCCTTCGGGGCCGTTTTGTTGTGGGCTCTGATGGGGCCGTCCGCGCTGGCCGCCGAAGCGGCTGGGGACGCGAAGGAGACAGCCGCCTTTTGGCGCCTGACCTTTTCGCCGCTGGCGGTCCACTACCACTACGAGCCCACCCACCGTTACGTCTGGGGCCTGGGCGTGGAGCGCCAGGGCGACGACGACTGGCTGGCGGGCCTGGCCTACTTCCGCAACTCCTTCGGCCAGCCGAGCGGCTTCGCCTATGTCGGCAAGCGCTACCCGGGGCTGTTCGGCAAGGAGCAGGCTTTCGGGCAGCTCTCGGGTGGCATCCTTTATGGTTACCGCGGCGAGTACAAGAACGAGGTCCCGTACAACCACCACGGCTTCTCGCCCGGCGCCATGGCCAGCCTGGGCTGGCAGTTCGACCGGAACCGGGCGGTGACCGTGCACTTCCTGGGCACCGCCGCGCTCATGGTCCAGCTCAGCTACGACCTGCACTGAGGCTCATTTCCTCGCGGGCGGCAGCACGTTGAGTTCGGCCTTGGTGGGCAGGAAGCTGCCGTTCCACACTTCCTCGGGCTTCACGCGCGTCTTGGTGGCGAAGGCATCCGACACCTGCGAGGCCATCAGCGAGAGACGCGCCGGGTCGACCTGGCCGAAGCCTTCGGCGCGCGCATCCGGGCTGGCGATCACGTCGTTGATGGCCATCTTGAAGCGGCGCTTTTCCAGCTCGATGTTGGCGATGCCGTCGCGTGCCTTGATGGTTTCGGCGGCGGCGTCCGGGTTGGCCATCGCCTCCTTCGCGCCCTTGGCGAAGGCGGACAGGAAGGCCTTGATCGCCGCCGGGTTCTCCTTGATCAATTTTGGGCTGGCGATGATCACGTTGCCATAGAGCTTCACGCCGTATTGCGGGTAGGGCAGCGTCACCACGTCCTCCAGCTTGACGCCGCGCGCCTCCAGGTTCAGCAGCGAGGTGAAGGTGAAGCCGGTGATCGCGTCGACGTCGCCGCGGGCCAGCATGGTCTCTCGCAGCGGCGGGTCCATCGAGACCCAGGTCACGCCGGAGATCTGGTTGGCCTTCTGGAAGATCGGGAAACCGCGGCGGCCGGCGTCGAACACGGGCGCGCCCAGCTTCTTGCCGGTGAGGTCCTTGGGGCTCTTGATGCCGGACTTCTTCAGCGCCATCACCGCAGCCGGCGTGTTGTTGTAGACCATCATGACGGCCACCGGCTTGTTGGGCGCGTCGGGGTTGTTGGCGTGGAACTCCATCAGGGCCGCCAGGTCGGCGAAGCCCATGTCGTAGGTGCCGCTGGCCACCCGCTGCACTGCGGCGCCGGAGCCGGTGCCCGCATCCACGGTGACGTCCAGCCTGGCGTCCTTGAAGTAGCCCTTGGCGGCGGGCACCAGGAACAGCGCGGCCGGACCTTCGAACCGCCAGTCGAGCTGGAACTTGATCGGGGTGTTGGCCTGGGCGTGGACGTTCGCGCTGGCGGCGAGCGCGACCGCGCCCATGGTCTGCAGAAAAACCCTCTTGTGCATGAGTAGCTCCGGGAATGCGGGAAAAGATGACCCAGGGGGAGTTAGCAAGATCGGTGCCGTCGAGCTCGGATCCCGCGCCCGCCATTGTCGCGCCTGCCGGGATGGCAGCCCGACGGGGCTAACCCGTGAAAAAGAACGGGCTGACGGTGCGACTTTGTCCGACGCTGCCACGCGCCCGACCCGCACCCCTTCGCTTTACGGGTGACTACGCCCGGGAGTCCGGGGCACAACCATAGTGAGCTGCACCGGCCCTCCCCTGGGCAGGTGGACGCGGTCCCCCAGGACCGTGGGCCGACCATCAACAAGACGCCGTTCGCGGCAAAAGGAGTGCGACTATGGGTTTTTTGATTTGGTTGATCATTGGCGGTATCGTCGGCTGGCTGGCCAGCCTCGTGATGCGCACTGACGGCCAGCAGGGCATCCTGCTGAACGTCGTGGTGGGTATCGTGGGTGCTTTCCTCGGCGGCTGGCTGATCTCCCCGCTGGTGGGCGTTGGCACCATCAACCAGGGCATCAGCATCGGCTCTGTCGTTGTGTCCCTGATCGGCGCCGTCATCCTGCTGGCGATCGTGAACCTGTTCCGCCGCGGCCGCGTCCGCTAAGCGACAGTTCCAGAACAAACGAATCCTGCGGGCTTGCCGTCCGCGTGCAAGGAGCGCCCAGGCGCTCCTTTTCTTTTTTGGCGAGCGCCCCGGCGCTTTTTTTTGCGCCTCCGCACGGGCGCTACCATCGGCGTCCTGTCTGGAAGGCGAACGGCGATGGAGCAGCAAGTGAGCAACCGCAATGGCGCAGCAGCGCGGTGATCCGCGGCAGGCGCAGGCCCTGCTTGCGCTGGCCATGAAAGCCGTGGCGGCCGGCGACGCGGCGGCCGCGCTCGACCTGCTGCGACGTGCGCATGCCGCGGACCCGGCCCATCCGGAAATCGCCTTCCGCCTCGGGCTCGGGCTGCGCCAGTCCGGCGAGCCGGCGGCGGCACTGTCCGCGTTCGACCGCGCGCTGGCGATCGCGCCGGGCCATCCCGCCATCCTCAACGCCCGCGGCCTCGCCCTGCGCGACCTGGGCCGCCTGCCGGATGCGCTGGCGGCGTACGAGCAGGCGCTGGCGCGCATGCCGCGCTTCGCCGAGGCGCACAACAACCGCGGCGTGGCGCTGCGCCAGCTGGGGCGCATGGATGCGGCGGTGGAAGCGTTTCGCGCCGCCGTCGCGGCCCAGCCGGAACAGGCCGAAATCCACAACAACCTCGGCTGGACGCTGCACCTGGCCGGTCGCTACGAGGAAGCGCTGGCCTGCTACCAGCACGCCTTGCGGCTGCGGCCGGACGACGCGCAGGTGCTCAGCAACCTGGGCGCCACGCTGCACAAGCTGGCGCGCCACGGGGAGGCGGTGGAGGCGCTGGAGCGATCGCTCGCGCTGCAGCCCGCTTCCTGGCAGACGCTGATGAACCTGGGCGTGGCGCTGTCCGGGCAGGGCCGCAACGAGGAGGCGCTCGCCGCCCTGGACCGCGCGCAGGGGCTGGCTCCGGACGAGCCCGACCTGCTGGTCGATCGCGGCAACGCACTGCTCGAACTGGGCCGGCACGATCAAGCCCTGGCCGTGTACGAGCGGGCCCGCAGCGCGCGGCCCGACGACGCGGAGGTGGCCATGAATATCGCCAACGCCTGGCGGCAGGCCAACCAGCATGCGCTGGCGTGGCCCCGGTACGAGCAGGCGCTCGCGCTCGCACCGGACAACCCGGACATCCGCTTCAACTATTCGCTCTCGCTGCTCGCGGACGGCGACTACGGGCGCGGCTGGGCGCTGTACGAGTCGCGCTGGCAAGCGCGGCACCTGCGCCAGGTCGAGCCCGATTTCGGCGTGCCCAAATGGCTGGGCCAGGCCGACCTCGCCGGCAGGACGCTGCTGCTGTGGGACGAGCAGGGTCTGGGCGACACGCTCTGGATGTGCCGCTACGTGCCGCTGCTGGCCGCGCGCGGCGCGCGGGTGATCCTGAAGGTGCAGCAGCCGCTGGTGGAGCTGCTGCGCGAGGGACTGCAAGGCGCGGCCGCCGTGCTGGGCCCGGACGACGCAGTGCCGCCGTTCGACCTGCACTGCCCGCTCATGAGCCTGCCCTTCGCCTGCGGCACGACGCTGGCGACCGTGCCGCAGGACGTGCCGTACCTGCGGCCCGCGCCGCAGCGCGTGCAGCGCTGGCGCGAGGCGCTGCGCTCGACGCGCCCGAACATCGGCCTCGCCTGGACCGGCAACCCGCGCTTCGCCACCGACTACCGGCGTTCCCTGTCGCTCGCGCAGCTGCTGCCCTTCCTGCCGGAGGGCGCGGACTACTGGTGCCTGCCCAAGGACCTGCCGGAGCGCGAGTCCGCGCTGCTGCAGCAGACCGACCGCATCCGCCGCTTCGAGGACCGGCCGTTCAGCGACACCGCCGCGCAGATGCTCGGCATGGACCTCATCGTCACCACCGACACCTCGATCGCCAACCTGGCAGGCGCGCTCGGTTGTCCGGCCGTCGTGCTGCTGGGATTCAGTTCGGACCTCCGCTGGCTCACCACGCCGGCGCGCACGCCCTGGTACCCGACGCTGGAGCTGCTGCGGCAAGCCGCGCCCGGCGCCTGGGACGAGAGGCTCGCGCAGGTGCGCGATCGCATCGCGGCGCTGGTCGCGAGGTCTTAGAAGCTCCCTCCCCCTCTGGGGGAGGGCTGGGGTGGGGGCGCTGCCAGGTTCCGAGCGCCCCCATCCCGGCCTTCCCCCAGAGGGGGAAGGAGAAAACCGCTAGGAACGCACCGCGCTCGCCGACACCAGCGCCGTCATGTTGACGATGCGGCGCACGGTGGCCGAGGGCGTGAGCACGTGCACCGGCGCCTTGGCGCCCAGCAGCATCGGGCCCACCGTGACGCCGTGGCCGCCGGTCATCTTCAGCACGTTGAACAGGATGTTGGCGGAGTCCAGCGTGGGGCAGATCAGCAGGTTGGCCTCGCCCGTGAGCGAACTCTCCATCAGGCTGTCCTGCCGCACCTTCTCGGACAGCGCCGCATCGCCCTGCAGCTCGCCGTCACACTCGACGTCCGGCGCCAGCTGCACGAACAGGTCGCGCGCCTCGCGCATCTTGGCCGCCGAGCCGCGCTGGGAAGAGCCGAAGTTGCTGTGCGACAGGAAGGCCACCTTGGGCGGCAGGCCGAAGCGGCGCACCTCCGCCGCCGCCATCTGGGCGATCGCGGCCAGCATCTCCGCGTCGGGGTCCTCGTTGACGTAGGTGTCGGCGATGAACAGCGTGCGCTCGGGCAGCATCAGCGCGTTGAGCGTGGCGAAGCCCTCGCTGGGCCGGTGGCCGATCACGTCGCGCACGTGCTGCAGGTGGTGCTCGAAGCGGCCCACCATGCCGCACAGCATGCCGTCGGCGTCACCCAGGTGCACGGCCAGCGCGCCGATCAGGGTGTTGGAACGCCGCACCGCCGCCTTGGCCGCTTCCGGCGTGATGCCGTCGCGTCCCATGATGCGGTGGTAGGTCTCCCAGTACTGGCGGAAGCGCGCGTCGCTTTCGGGGTTGACCACCTGCACGTCCTGGCCCAGCTTCAGGCGCAGGCCGGCCTTGGCGATGCGCGCTTCGATCACGGCGGGGCGGCCGATCAGGATCGGCTGCGCCAGCTTGTCGTCGACGGCCAGCTGCGCGGCGCGCAGCACGCGCTCGTCCTCGCCCTCGGCGTAGGCGACGCGCTGCGCCGTCGACTTCTTGGCCGCCGAAAACACCGGCCGCATGATCATTCCGGTCTGGTAGACGAAGCGCGTGAGGCTCTGCGTGTAGGCGTCGAAGTCCTGGATCGGCCGCGTGGCCACGCCCGATTCCGCCGCCGCGCGCGCCACCGCCGGCGCGATGCGCAGGATCAGGCGCGAGTCGAAGGGCGTGGGAATGATGTAGTCGGCGCCGAAGGACAGTTCCTTGCCGGCGTAGGCGTTCGCCACTTCCTCGCTGATGTCGGCCTTGGCCAGCTGCGCGATCTCGCGCACGCAGGCGAGCTTCATCGCTTCCGTGATCTTGGTGGCGCCGCAGTCCAGCGCGCCACGGAAGATGTAGGGGAAGCACAGCACGTTGTTCACCTGGTTCGGGTAGTCCGAACGCCCAGTGGCGATGATGCAGTCGGGCCGTGCGTGCAGCGCGATCTCGGGCCGGATCTCCGGCTCGGGATTGGCGAGCGCCAGGATGATCGGCTTGCTGCCCATGGTCTTCACCATCTCGCCGGTGAGCACCCCGCCGGTGGAGCAGCCCAGGAACACGTCGGCGTCCTTCACCGCATCGGCCAGCGTGCGCCGCGAGGTGTCCTGCGCATACTTGGCCTTGGACTCGTCATAGCCGCCGGGGCGTCCCTGGTAGATCACGCCCTTGGAGTCGACCACCAGGATGTTGCGCGGCGAGACCCCGAGGCCGACCAGCAGGTCCAGGCAGGCGATGGCGGCGGCGCCGGCGCCGGAGGACACCAGCTTGACCTCGCCGAGCTTCTTGCCCACGAGTTCCAGCCCGTTGAGAACGGCGGCGCCGGAGATGATCGCGGTGCCGTGCTGGTCGTCGTGGAACACCGGGATGTTCAGGCGCTCGCGCAGCTTCTTCTCGATGTAGAAGCATTCAGGCGCCTTGATGTCTTCCAGGTTGATGCCGCCCAGCGTCGGCTCCAGCGCGGCGACGATGTCCACGAGTTTGTCCGGGTCGCGTTCGGCCAGCTCGATGTCGAACACGTCGATGCCGGCGAACTTCTTGAACAGGCAGCCCTTGCCCTCCATCACCGGCTTGCCGGCCAGCGGCCCGATGTCGCCCAGGCCCAGCACGGCGGTGCCGTTGGTGATCACGCCCACCAGGTTGCCGCGCGAGGTGTACTCGTAGGACAGCGAGGGATCGGCCTGGATGTCCAGGCAGGGATAGGCGACGCCAGGCGAATAGGCCAGCGACAGGTCACGCTGGTTGGACAGCGGCTTGGTCGGCGTGATGGAGATCTTGCCCTTGGTGGGCAAGCGGTGGTATTCGCGGGCGGCGTCGCGCAAGGCCTCTTCGGCCTGGGATTTTTCGATGTTCATGAAATGTCTCCGAAAGCGGCTACCAAGCAGACGCTACCGGGTTTTCGGGCCCGGGGTGTGCGTGCAACTTCATTTTTGGGCCGGGGCTTGATCCAGCTCAGTCCACGGCCGCTCGACGGGTTGCGGTCCAGGCCTGCAGCTTCTCGCGGGCCCGGTTGTGCGCCGGGTCCATCATGTCGTCGTGGTGGGACCGCTTGGCGCACAGCTCCACCACGTAGCCGTTGGGGTCGCGGAAGTAGATCGAGTCGATGAACCCATGGTCGGACACGCCGCGGGTCTCGATGCCTTCGGCGCGGCCGCGCTCGTGCATGCGGCGCAGCTCCTCCGGCTCGACCTCCAGGGCGATGTGCAGGTCGAAGTCGTGCTGCGGCTTGAATTCGAACGGCATGTCGGCGGCCTCGAAGAAGGCGATGAACGAGCCGTCGTCCAGCCGGTAGAAGCTGTGCAGGGTCTCGGTGGCGCGGCCGCTCTTGGTCTCGCGGATCTCCAGCACGCCGGCCAGCGGCAGGCCCAGGAAGTCCTCGTAGAAGTGGCGCGTCTGTTCCGAGTCGCGGCAGCGGTAGGCGGCGTGGTGCAGCTTGCGGATCACAGCGTCACCATCGGCTGGTCCTTCAGCGTCGTGGCATAGCCGCTGATCGCCTCGTGTACCTTGTTCCAGCTCGGCAGCGCTTTCATCCGGGCCAGCCAGGCGCACACATTGGGGTAGTCTGTGAACGAGCAGCGCGCCACCTCGCCGGCCCCCACCATCGCGGCGCCCATGTAGTCGGCGATCGTGATCTGGTCGCCGCACAGGTACTTGTTGCCCGAGCCCAGGATCGACTCGTCCAGCACCTTCAGCCAGTTGGCCGCGCGCTCCTTGCCCCATGCGATCTGGCCCTGCTGGAAATCGGCCGTGGGCCGCTTCATGAAGCCGAAGATCTGCGGGTAGACGAAGCCGTAGTTGAACTCCCGGTTGAACTGGGTGTTGAACCAGTCCATGCGCTCGTTGACGCGGGCGCGCTGCTGCAGGTCCTTGGGATAGCCGGGCGAGCCGGTCTTGTCGGCCAGGTACTTGAGGATGGCGGAGACCTCGGTCAGCCGGAAGCTGCCGTCTTCCAGGACCGGAATCAGGTGGTTCGGGTTGACCGATTCGAACGGCTTGCCGTACTGCTCACCGGTGAAGATGTCCACCAGTTCGTAGTCCAGAGGGATGCCCGCTTCGGCGGCGTAGAGCATCGCGGGACGGCAGCTGGTGGAAGCGGGGTGGTAGTACAGCTTCATGGCGAGCCTCCGTGCTCGTGGATGGGGCAGCCATGCTACTGCCGCAGGTGCCCCCCCACAACCTCGCTTCGCGTCAGCTCAACCGTTGGTGGCCACCGCGTGCTGCGCCAGCGTCTCCAGCGCCTGCACCAGCGCCGAGTGGTCGGACTGCGCCAGCCCCAGGGCGGCGCATGTCTGCATCAGCTGCGCGGCCATGGCCGTCTGCGGCAAGGCCAGGCCCAGGCTGCGCGCGCCCTGCAGTGCGAGGTTCAGGTCCTTCTGGTGCAGCGCGATGCGGAAGCCAGGTGCGAAGGTGCGCTTGATCATGCGTTCGCCGTGCACCTCCAGCACGCGCGAGGAGGCGAAGCCGCCCATCAGCGCCTGCCGCACGCGGGCGGGATCGGCGCCGGCCTTGGCGGCGAACACCAGCGCCTCGGCCACGGCGCCGATGTTCAGCGCCACGATGATCTGGTTGGCCACCTTGCAGACCTGGCCGTCGCCCACGGCGCCGACGTGCGTGATGTTCTTGCCCATCAGCGCCAGCAGCGGCTGCACGCGCGCAAAGCCCGCCTCGCTGCCGCCCACCATGATGCTCAGGCTGGCCGCCTTGGCGCCGACCTCGCCGCCGGACACGGGCGCATCGAGGTAGTCGCAGCCGAGATCGGCGATGCGCTTGGCGAATTCGCGCGTCGCGATGGGATCGATCGAGCTGCAGTCCACCACGGTCTTGCCCTTGGCCAGGCCCGAGGCCACGCCGTATTCGGCGAACAGCACCTGCTCCACGTCCGGCGTGTCCGGCACCATGAGGAACACGATGTCCGCCCGTTCGGCCACGCCGCGGGCGTTGGTGCAGACGGTGGCGCCGCTGTCGGCCAGCGCTGACGGCAGCTTGCCGCGCGTGTGCAAGAACAGCTGGTGTCCCGCGGCGAGCAGGTGGCCGGCCATGGGTGCGCCCATCACGCCCAGCCCGATGAAGCCGATCTTCAGTCCCGATTTCGTCATTGCGCCAATTCCTTGATCCAGCCCAGTCCCTCGGTGGTGGTGGTGCGGGGTTTGTATTCACAGCCGATGTAGCCCTTCCAGCCCAGCGCGTCGAGGTGCCGAAACAGGAAGGCGTAGTTGATCTCGCCGGTGCCGGGCTCGTTGCGTCCGGGGTTGTCGGCCAGCTGGATGTGGCCGATCTGCGGCAGGTAGCGCTGCAGCGTGGCGGCGAGTTCGCCCTCCATGCGCTGCGCGTGGTAGATGTCGTACTGCACGAACAGGTTGTCGGAGGCGACCTCCTCGAGGATCGCGATCGCCTGGTCGGTGCGGTTCAGGAAGAAGCCGGGGATGTCCCAGGTGTTGATCGGCTCGATCAGCAGGCGGATGCCCGCGCCGCGCAGCGTGTCGGCCGCATAGCGCAGGTTGGCGACGAAGGTGGCCTGCGCCTGCTCGCGCGTCACGCCGCCGGGCAGCTTGCCGGCCAGGCAATTGAGCTGGCCGCAGTCGAGCGCGTTGGCGAACAGGATGGCGCGGTCGACGCCGGCGCGGAACTCGTCGACGCGGCCCGGGTGGCAGGCGATGCCGCGCTCGCCGGCGGCCCAGTCGCCCGCGGGCAGGTTGTGCAGCACCTGCTTGAGGCCGTTGGCGCGCAGGCGCGCGGCCAGTTCCTCCTTCGGGAACTCATAGGGAAACAGGTACTCCACGGCGCCGAAGCCGGCGGCTTTCGCGGCCGCGAAGCGGTCCAGGAAGGGCAGCTCGGTGAAGAGCATGCTCAGGTTGGCGGCGAAGCGCGGCATCAGACGGTCTCCTCTTCGAATTCGGCGATCTTGTCGATCTCGGCGCCCATCGGGATGTTGGTCACGCGCTCCAGGATCACTTCCACCACCACGGGCACCTGGAACTCCTTCATCCAGGCCTCGGCCTGCGCGATGGCGGGCGCGAGTTCGTCCGGCTTGTGCACGCGGATCGCCTTGCAGCCCAGCCCCTCGACCACCTTGACGTGGTCCACGCCGTAGCCGCGCTCGGGGGCGGCCTCGTCGGCGATGTTGATGTTGTCGAAGGCGAGCTGGACGCAGTAGTCCATGTCGAAGTTGCGCTGCGCCTGGCGGATCAGCCCCAGGTAGGAGTTGTTCACCACCATGTGGATGTAAGGCAGCTTGAACTGCGCGCCCACCGCCAGCTCCTCGATCATGAACTGGAAGTCGTAGTCGCCCGAGAGCGCGACGATGCGGCGCGACGGGTCCGCGGCGCGCACGCCCAGCGCCGCCGGCACCGTCCAGCCGAGCGGGCCGGCCTGGCCGCAGTTGATCCAGTTGCGGTCCTTGTACACGTGCAGGTGCTGCGCGCCGGCGATCTGCGACAGGCCGATGGTGGTGACGTAGGTGGTGTCGCGGCCGAAGGCGTGGTTCATGCCCTGGTACACGCGCTGCGGCTTCATCGGCACGTTGTCGTAGTCGGTGCGGCGCTGCATCGTCTGCTTGCGCTCCAGGCAGTCGGCGGCCCAGGCGGTGCGGTCCTTCAGCCGGCCCGCAGCCTTCAGTTCGCGCGCCACGTCCACGAACAGCTGCAATGCGGCCTTCGCATCGGAGACGATGCCGAAGTCGGGCGCGAACACGCGGCCGATCTGCGTGGGCTCGATGTCCACGTGCACGAACTTGCGGCCCTTGGTGTACACCTCGACCGAGCCGGTGTGGCGGTTGGCCCAGCGGTTGCCGACGCCCAGCACGAAGTCGCTGGCCAGCATGTTGGCATTGCCGTAGCGGTGGCTGGTCTGCAGGCCGCACATGCCGGCCATCAGCGGGTGGTCGTCGGGGATCGCGCCCCATGCCATCAGCGTCGGGATCACCGGCACGCCGGTGAGCTCGGCGAACTCCACCAGCAGGTCGGCCGCATCGGCGTTGAGCACGCCGCCGCCGGCGACGATCAGTGGCCGTTCCGCGTGCTGCAGCATGGCGATCGCCTTCTCGGCCTGGGCACGGGTGGCCGCGGGCTTGTACGCCGGCAGCGGCGCATAGGTCTCGGGGTCGAACTCGATCTCGGCCATCTGCACGTCGACCGGCAGGTCGATCAGCACCGGGCCCGGGCGGCCCGAGCGCATCAGGTGGAAGGCCTGCTGGAAGGTGCCCGGCACCTGGGCCGGCTCGCGCACCGTCACCGCCCACTTGGTGACCGGCTTGGCGATGGACTCGATGTCCACCGCCTGGAAGTCCTCCTTGTACAGCCGTGCCCGCGGCGCCTGGCCGGTGATGCACAGGATCGGGATGGAATCGGCCTGGGCGGAATAGAGGCCGGTGATCATGTCCGTGCCCGCCGGCCCGGACGTGCCGATGCACACGCCGATGTTGCCGGGCGCCGCCCGCGTGTAGCCCTCGGCCATGTGCGACGCGCCCTCGACGTGCCGTGCCAGGATGTGCCCGATCGTGCCCTGCTTGCGCAGCGCCGCGTAGAACGGGTTGATCGCGGCCCCGGGGACGCCGAAGGCCTGGGTGATTCCTTCTTTCTCCAGCACCCAGGCCGCGGCCTGGGCTGCAGTCATCTTCGCCATGCTTGAACTCCTTGTGAACTGGTCACGACTCTAGGAACCGCGGGGCCATTGAAGAAGAGGGCTGGAGTCCATAAGATTTATTCCATTCAGGAATAGGTGGGCGCGATGGACCGGTTGCAGGCAATGGAAATGTTCGTGCGGGTGGTGGAAACGGGCAGCTTTTCGAAGGCGGCCGTCGAGTTCGCGACCACCCAGCCCACGGTGACCAAGCAGGTCGCGGCCACCGAGGACCGGCTGAAGGTGCGGCTGCTCAACCGCAACACGCGCGGCGTCAGCCTGACCGAGGCAGGTGCGCTGTACTACGAAAAGTGCAAGGACATCGTGCGCCAGGCGGAGGAGGCCGACAACGTCGTGCGCGTGAAGCAGACCCAGGCGCAGGGCCTGCTGCGCGTGGGCAGCTCGGTCGCCTTCGGCCGGCGCGTGATCGTGCCGCTGGCGCTGGACTTCATGCGCGAGCATCCGCAGCTGCAGGTGGACCTGAGTTTCGAGGACCGCTACACCGACCTGGTGGCGCAGGGCGTCGACATCGCCATCCGCATGGGCAAGCTGGCCGATTCGGCGCTGGGCGCGCGCTTCCTGGGCACCAATCCCTGGCTGATGGTCGCCTCGCCCCGCTACCTGAAGAAGGCGGGCGCGCCCCGCCGCCCCGCCGACCTCAGCGCGCACGACACCCTGATCTACAGCAGCGTCCAGGGCAACGACGTGTGGCGCGTGCTGGGTCCCCGCGGCGAGGCCGTGACGGTGCCGGTCACCGCGCGCCTGCGGTCCAACAACCTGTCGGCCGTGCTGGCGGCGGCGCGCTCGCACATGGGCATCGCGGCACTGCCGTGGTACGTGGCGCAGGACTCGCTGCAGGCCGGCGCCATCGTCGAGGTGCTGAAGGGCCACAGCCTGCCCGAGCAGGAGATCCACGCCGTGTACCCCTCGCCCAAGCTGGTGCCGCAGAAGGTGCAGGCCTTCATCGCCTTCCTGCAGGGCCGCTTCGGCCCGCGCTGGTGGGAGAGCGTGCCCAAGTCGTAGAGGCTGTCGCAGAGGCGGTTTCGCAGGCGGGGGCTTTCCTCAGGCTGAGCTTTCCGAAGGCGGGGCTCCGTAGGCTGGGGTGAGCGCGAAGCCGAACCCCAGCGCTGGGGTGCCGCTTCGCTCGCACCGCCAGCCTACGAAGCTCCCGCTCAGGCGGCACGCCCTACTGGAGGCTCCGCACCTGTCCGACGCCTCCTGCCGGACCGTACCGGCCACTCGCTCCCTTTCCTTGCGCCATCCTGCAGGCAAGGAACGACGATGAACTCAGAGGACGCACTGCAGTTCGTGCAGGAAAGGCTGCGCCACAACCCCTTTCCCTGGGGGCGGGACGCGCGGCGGCCCGACGCCCCCCGCGTGCGCCGGCGCTTTGCCGTGGAGATCGCCAAGGGCGAGCACCGCACTTTCGAGCGGGTGGACGACAGCGTGCTGGTGGTCTGCGCCAGCGGCAACCTGTGGATCACCCACGACGGGGATCCAAAGGACGTGATCGTCGGCGCCGGGGAGCAGTACCGGGCCGCGCGCGAGGATGCCATGCACCTGTTCGCGCTGCAGCCCTGCGTGCTGGAGATCCAGTTCGACGACGACGTCGTCGAACACTGAGCTCAGGCTGCCGCGCTGGGCAGCGGCCGGCCGGCGAAGAACGCGGCCAGGTTGTCCATCACGCGCTGCGCCATCGCCTCGCGCGTCTGCACGGTGGCGCTCGCGATGTGCGGGACCATCACCACGTTGTCGAGCGCGAACAGTTCGTGCGGCACCTGCGGCTCGCGCTCGAACACGTCGAGGCCGGCGCCGCCGATGCGTTTCTCCTGCAGAGCCTTCACCAGCGCCTGCTCGTCGACGACGGTGCCGCGCGACACGTTGACCAGGAAGCCCTTGGGACCCAGGGCGTCGAGCACCTTGGCGTCGATCAGGTGGCGCGTCTCCGCTCCGCCGGCGGTGATCACCACCAGGAAGTCGGCCCAGCGCGCCAGCTCCAGCAGCTGCGGCTCGTAGGTCCAGGTCACGCCTTCCACGGGCTTGCGGCCGTGGTAGCGCACGTCCATCTCGAAGCCGCTGGCGCGCTTGGCGATGGTGCGGCCGATGCGGCCGAGGCCGACGATTCCCAGCTTCGCGCCGCTGACCTTGCGGCCCAGCGGGAAGGGCGTCGCGGGCTTCTGTTCCCAGCGGCCGGCGCGGACGAAGCGGTCGCCCTCGGGGATGCGCCGCCCGGTCGCCAGCACCAGGCCGAAAGCGAGGTCGGCCACGCAGTCGTTCAGCACGTCGGGCGTGTAGCCCACCGGGATGCCGCGCCGCGATGCCGCCGGCACGTCGATCTGGTCGAGGCCCACGCCGAAGCTGGAGATGACCCGGATCTTCGGCAGCGCGTCGATCAGGGCCGCGGTGGCGCCGCCGGCGGCGGAGGTCACCAGGCCATCGAATTCGGCGCCGCGCGTTGCGAGGAAGGCGTCGCGCTCGGGGCCGGCCGGCGGCAGGCGGTGCACGGTATAGGTTTCGGCCAGCTGCTTCTCCAGGGAAGGCAGCAGGGACAGGGCTTGCAGGAGGACGGGGCGTTGGCTCATGGTCAGTTCACGGTGATCTTGCGGTCCTTGATGATCTGCGCGTAGCGCTTGCGGTCATTGTCGATCAGGGCGGAGAACTGCGCCGGCGTGTTCGCCGCCGGCACCGCGCCGAGCTGCACCAGCTTGTCCTTCACGTCGTCGCGCGCAACGATCTCGCGCACGTCGGCGGAGATCTTCTCGACGACCTCCCGGGGCGTTCCGGCCGGCGCCAGCAAGCCGATCCAGGAAATGCTGTTGAAGCCCGGCACCGCCGCCTCCGCGAGGGTGGGCACGTCCGGAAAGGCGCTCACGCGCTTGTCGCTGGTGACGGCCAGGGCGCGCAGCTTGCCGGCCTTGATGTGCCCGCTGGCTTCCAGCACGGTCATGAAGGACAGCTGCACATGGCCGGCCAGCAGGTCGCCGATGGCCGGGCCGCCGCCGCGGTAGGGCACGTGCAGGATGTAGCTGCCGGTCGCGTCCTTGAACATCTCCGCGGCGAGGTGCGGGCCGCCGCCGGCGCCGGAGCTGCTGTAGCTCAGCTTGCCGGGCTGCGACTTCGCCAGCGCCACGAATTCCATGACCGTCTTCGCCGGCACGTTCGGGTTGACCATCATCGCCAGCGGCAGCTCCGCCACCAGCGCGATCGGCGCGAAGGCCTTGTCCGGGTCGTAGGGCATCTTCGGGTACAGCGAGGGATTGATCGCCTGCGTGCCGATGTTGCCCATCAGGATCGTGTAGCCGTCGGGTCGCGCCTTGGCCACGACGTCGGCGCCGATCTGGCCGGCCGCGCCGCCCTTGTTGTCGACCAGCACCGGCTGGCCCCACTTCCTGGAGAGCTGCTCCGCGATGATGCGGGCGCCGGTGTCGGTGCCGCCGCCGGGCGGGAAGGGCACGACCAGCGTGACGGGACGCGTGGGCCAGGCGCCCTGCGCGAAGGCGGATGCGGCGGCCAGCGAGAGCAGGGTCGCGCTCAGCAGTCTCTTCATGGGGGAGGTCTCCTTGTACGGCACAGTGTAGGCAGCCGATCGATTCGAGTCCAAGCCAGAATGTGGATGGCTCGATGCAAAATGTGGATCGATGCTCGACCTCTTCCAGCTGCGCTGCTTCGCCGCCGTCGCCGAGGAACTTCACTTCGGCCGCGCCGCGCAGCGCCTGCACATGACCCAGCCGCCCCTGTCGCGGCAGATCCAGCTGCTGGAGCACGCGGTAGGTGTGCAGCTGCTGGAGCGCACCAGCCGCAGCGTGCGGCTCACCGCCGCCGGCGCGGTCCTGTACCGCGACGCCCAGGCGCTGCTGCGGCTGGCCAGCCAGGCGGCCGACGCCGCCGCGCGCACCGGCCGCGGCGAGGCAGGCCGGGTGGTGGTGGGCTACACCGCCGTGTCGGGGTATTCGCTGATCCCGCAGCTGCTGGCGGCGGCCGGCCAGGCCCTGCCCGGCATCGAGATCGTGCTGGAGGAGATGGTGTCCTCCGAGCAGCTGCGCGCGCTGGAAGAGGACCGCATCGACATCGGCTTCGTGCGGCCGCTGCAGGCCACCGGGGCGCTGCAGTACCACCGGGTCGCGCGCGAGCCCATGCTGCTGGCCTTGCCGGCGCGCCATCCGCTGGCCGCCAGGACGCGCGTGCGACTGCAGGACCTGGCGGGGCAGCCGCTCATCATGTATTCGGAAAAGGAGGGCCGCTACTTCCACGAGAAGATCGTGGCGCTGTTCCGCGCCGGCGCCGGTGCACCGCACTACGTCCACCACATCGGCCAGACGCACACCATCATGGCCCTGGTTCGCGCGGGCATCGGCCTGGCGATCGTGCCGGCATCGGCGGGCCAGCTGCGCTTCGAAGTGGTGTTGCGGCCGCTGTGGCGCAGCGACGTGTTCGCCGAGATCTACCTGGCCTGGCGGGGCGACGCACGCAATCCGGCCCTGGCGCCGCTGCGCGACTTCTTCATCCGGCAGCTCGCGCAGCCGCCGGCGACGCGTCCGCCCCGCCGCGCTTCGGCGCGCCGCGCCTGAGCGCCGGCCGGGCGCCGACGCAGATGCCGGCGAGTGTCGGCAGCGAACCCGCCGACCGCATCGACCCCCACGGCATCACTCACTGCCGGATCCGCAGCGAGAAGTCCGCAGCCTGGTCGGCGGCCTGCGCACGCTGGTTGACCAGCGCGCGCTTCTGCAATTCGGCGAAGGGCACACTCGTGTCGAGCCTTCCTGATTCGTACAGGTACTCGGGGACGTAGCCGCTCGCCAGGATCTTCCAGTTGAAGGGTGCGTGTCCGGGATTGACCAGCGTATGCGCCCAGATGTTGGTCGTGCAATTGGTGGTCAGCGTGTTGTAGAACTCGGCGTGCTTCTGCAGCGAGTTGATCTCCCTGACGTAATCGAGGAACACCCGCCGGACGTTCTCGACCGGCGCTCGCGTGCGGTACACGTAGACGTCCTCGGGCGGGTCCTTGCGGTAGTTGGTGCGCAGCCGGATCACGTCGCGCTCGTCGGCCACCACGTAATACAGCTCGTACTGGCGGAAGAACCCCTTGACCGTCGAATACGCTTCGCCCTTTTCCTTGCGCGTCTCGATGGAAACCGCCAGGTGGTCACCGCCGGCGAAGACAAAACTCACGAAGACATGCGCGATCGCCGGGCCCATCCAGTAGACGGCGACGGCATCGACGCCTTCCAGTTTCGAGACGTCGAAGCGCTTGTCATAGTAGGCGGGCCTGTAATCCAGTTCGCTGCGATAGTCGAAGTTGCGGATGTTGTGCATGGTGACGATGTCGCCCTCGACCGTTGCATACGGCAGCACCGCCACGTCGGTCTGCCAATCGCGGTCGTTGCTCGGTTCGAGACTGAAGAACCACCCGAGCGCCGCTGCGAACGCGACCAGCTCGACACCGGCCATGCGCCATCGCCAGCGCTTGACCGGAAGCGCCAGGACTGCGGCAACGGCGATGAGCGCGAACAGCGATGCCAGCGCGGTGCGCACGCCGTCACTGTGCGGGCCGGAGTAGAGCAACGCTAGCGCACCCCAGGCACCCGCTCCCAGCATGACGAGCGCGAGCAGGAGCCAGCCCACCGCAGCGAAGACGCGCTTCATCCCGACGGCGCCGTCACGATGGGCGCAGCCGTGGCCTGGACGGTTTCGGCGAGCGAGAGAAGGAGCATCGGCAGCTCGAAAGCGTCAGCCGGCCGCGTGCGACGCGCCCAGCGGTGCGCCGTGCGCCGACTTCGCCTGCCGGCGCTTGAGCGCCAGCCAGGCGCCCGCGCTGATTCCCGCGGTGGCCAGCAAGGCGCCGCCAGACAGCATCGCCAGGCCGGTCACGCCGTTGCCCAGCGAGCAGCCCAGCGCGGTGATGCCGCCGAAGCCCATGAGCAGCGCGCCGGCGCTGTGCTCGCCCAGTTCGCCCGGCGTCCGGAACGATTCCAGGTGGAAGTCGCCGCGCCACTTCGCCGTGGCAAAGCTGCCCAGGAGCACGCCCAGCGCGAGCGTCACGCCGAAGGTGGCGACCGTCGCCTTGTCCGACCACAGCGTCAGCAGGTCCAGCGCATGCGCCAGCGGCGCGGAGAAGGACAGCCCTTCGGGCCGTTTCGACTGCGTGCCCAGCCAGGCGGGCTCCAGCGTCTCCGGATGTTCCGGCAGGAAACCGAGGTGGCCGGTGAGGAAGAAGGCGGCCGCCACCAGCAGGCCGACCGCGACGCCGCCGAACCAGTGCGCCGGCCTCAGCTGCGCGCGCATGCGCCAGGCGAAGGCGAGCACGGCCGCCGTGATCGCGAGCGTGACCAGTCCGCGCAGGACGCCCGGCGCGACGGACCAGGCGCGGCCGGCGATGCCGCCCAGGTCCTGCGTGCCGCCCAGGCCCACCGCGACTGCGTCCAGGCCGCTGGCCCGCAACGGCGCGAAGGCGCCGCGCAGCGTCATCGTCGACACGATGGCGATCAGCACCAGCGTGAGCAAGGCCTTCAGGTTGCCCTGGCCCGCCTTCACCAGGCAGCGCTGCGGGCAGCCGCCGGCGAGGATCATTCCGTAGCCGAACAGCAGTCCGCCCACGAGGTACGAGACCCAGGGAAAGCGCTCGCCCCAGGCGATCGTGCGGCTGCCGTCGAACAGGCCGGCCGCGAGCAGCGCCTGCACCGCGATCGCACCGACGGCGATGGCGAGCAGCCACGACACGAGACGGCCGGGGCTGCGCAGCGTCACCCAGTCCGCGATCGCACCGCGCACGCAAAAGCGCGTGGCCTGCCCCACCGCGCCGAGCAGCAGGCCGAGGACCAGGCCGCCGGCGACGACGAGCTGGGCAAGGGTGTTCGGATCGAGGGCAGGGCGCATGGTTGGGGGGGGACGGCGGGACGGCGCGCACGGGCGTGGCGAAGCGGCGCAGTTTACCGTCCGGCAGCGCTTCGCCGCCCCCGGGCTTCCCTCAGGGGCCGTGGCGCCGCGGCCCGCGATCGAGCACGCGGTCGGTGAAGGCGGCACCGATCCACATGGACACCAGCGCCACCCAGGCGGTCAGCGAGAAGATCGAGCCGCCGCTGAGGCCTGCGCCCACCGCGCAGCCGCCGGCCAGCATCGCGCCGAACCCCATCGCGATCGCGCCGGCGATGTAGCGCCGCATGCTGTAGCCGTCCTTGAAACCTTCCAGCTGCAGGTTGCGACCCAGCAGCGCGCCGAGGAAGGAGCCCGCGAACACGGCGGGCAGGAAGCCGAAGTCGAAGCCGATCGCCAGGCCGGGGCTCGCCACCACGCGCATCAGCCATTCCGCGGACGGCCCGCTGAAGGTGAGGCCCTGGATGGGAACGACCTGGAACGACGCGGCCGCCACCCGGGCGGTGAACGCCCACGCCAGCGCAACCGCCAGGCCGGCGCCGATGCCGCCGATCCATTTCCACGGGTCGCGCCGGCTGCGCAGGGCAAACCACAGCGCCGCCAGCAGCCACAGCGCGCCGAACACCAGGCCGGCACGGCGATCGAGATGCGCCACCGAAAGCAGGTCGCGTGGACTGCCGCCTTCCACCGTCCACCAGCTGCCGATCTCGTTGCGCATTGGGGCCAGCACGCCGGCCAGCGCGGCCTGCGCGGTCACCGCGAACACCAGCCCCGACAGCAGCGCGCGCAGGTTGCCGGTGGCGGAGAGCACCAGCAGCCGGCTGGCGCAGCCGCGCGTCATGATCATCCCGGCGCCGAACAGCAGGCCGCCGACGATGGCGCCCGACAGGCTGCCGCGCGCGGCCAGCTGGCGGGTGTTGCCGACGTCGATCCAGCCCGCGAGCCACAGCGCCTGCACGCCCACCACCGCCGCCGCAAAGGCGAGCAGCCACACCGCCAGCTTCTCGCCCGGCTGCCCGCGCGCGAACTCGATCACCGCCGCGCGCAGGCAAAAGCCGGAGCGCTGCGCGAAGAAGCCGAACAGCAGGCCGATGGCCGCGCCGCCGGTGGCCAGCACCGCCGGGTCGCCTGCGCGTTCGAGGAGGGTTGGAAGGTCCATTTGCTTGGTCCGTGCGGTTCGATGCTCACGGTTGCACGGCACCCCGGCATTGACGGGCATCAAGCGCGATCCTTGATCCATCCAAAAAGAAGCAACTAGTGATATACCCTGAAGCCCGGATGGCCGCGGCCCGGTTATCGTCACCCCGTTGGAGCGCCGGTTCGCGCCCCATTCGGAGCCTCGCCATGACACGTTTCGCCCGGCTGTTCGCCGTCTTCGCCGCCTGCTGGATGCTCGCCTTCGCGGCGCTGGCGCAGGACAAGGTGGTCTACCACATCGACGACGCCGAAGCCCAGGCCACCAAGGGGCTGCGCAACATCCGCAACCACCTCGACGTCGCGCCGGACACGAAGATCGTGGTGGTCACGCACGCGCTGGGGATCGACTTCCTGATGGAAGGGGCGAAGGACAGGAAGAACCCCAACATCGACTACGCGTCGCTGGTGAGCGCGCTCAAGGCCCGGGGCGTGCGCTTCGAGGTCTGCGAGATCACCCTGAAGAGCCGCAACGTGCGCAAGGACCAGTTCACCATGGACGCGGATTTCACCCCCTCCGGCGTGGTGCGCATCGGCCAGCTGCAGTCGCGCGAGGGCTACGCCTACATCAAGCCCTGACGCGCACGGCAGGACGGACAAGGAAGGGCAGGACTTCGATGGCAAGACGATCGACGGCAGCGGCGGAACAGTCCGCCGGCGTGGAAACGGACGAGGTCTTCGAGATGGCGGCGGAGGTGTTCCGCGTCATGTCGGCCCCCATGCGCCTGAAGATCATCAGCTGCCTGTGCAACGGCGAGAAGAACGTCAGCCAGCTGCTCGAGGAGATCGTCACCACCCAGCCCAACATGTCGCAGCACCTGAACACGCTGTACCAGGCGGGGGTGATCGGCCGGCGGCGCGATGGCGTGCAGATCTTCTACCGCATCATCAACGACCGCGTGGTCACGCTGTGCCGGGCCGTCTGCACGCAGATCGCGATCGAGTCCGACGCGAAGGGCTGAGGCCTCCGCGGAGCGTCCCGGCCATGCGCTTGTCTTCCCGCTTGTCCGTCGCGCTCGCGGCGCTGCTCCTTGCCGCGGCGACGTGGGCGCAGCAGCCCGCCCCGCGCCAGGTGGCGGCGCAGCAGGTGTCGCCGTCCGCCTGGTTCGTGCAGGGCGATGCGGCGCTGGGCAGCCGCGCCAACCGCAACTTCATCTCCAACGCGGGCTTCATCGTCACGCCCGCCGGCGTGGTGGTGATCGACGCGCTGGGTTCGCCGCAACTCGCCAGGGAACTGCTGGCCGAGATCGCACGCGTGACCCCGCAGCCGGTGACGCACGTGATCGTCACCCACTACCACGCGGACCACATCTACGGCCTGCAGGAATTCCGCAAGCGCGGGGTACGCGTCCTCGCCCACCGGGCCGCCCTGGAGTACCTGAATTCGGACACCGCGGCCGGCCGCCTGCAGGCGTCGCGCGCGGAGCTCGCGCCCTGGATCGACGCGGACACGCAACTGGTGACGCCCGACCAGTGGCTGGACGGACCGACCGAGCTGGTGCTGGGCGGCGTGCGCATCCAGGTCCAGCCCGTGGGCCCGGCGCACACGCCGGAGGACCTGGTGGTGTTCCTGCCGGGCGAGCGGGTGCTGTTCGCCGGCGACATGGTGTTCCGCGGCCGCGTTCCCTTCGTGGGGCAGGCGGACAGCCGCCAGTGGATCGCCGCGCTGGACCTGCTGCTGAAGATGAACCCGGAGGTGGTGGTGCCCGGTCACGGCGCGCTCTCGACCTCGGCGCGCGACGACCTGCAGCTCACCCGCGATTACCTCGCGTTCCTGCGCGAGTCCATGGGCGTGGCGGCGCGCGAGATGGAGCCCTTCGAGGAGGCCTACGCGCGCACCGACTGGTCGCGCTTCGAGCACCTCCCGCTGTTCCGTGCGGCCAACCGCATGAACGCCTACAACACCTACCTGCTGATGGAGCGCCAGCTGCGCTGAAGCCGGGCGCGGCATCCCCGGGTTTGTCCCGAGGAGCAGCCGGCCGGCGAAGACTTAAAGTTCTCCGTAATTCTGCGAATGCTTATATTCGACAGTTGCAATACATGAGGACGCGCGCGTGACTTCCCTTCCTCCGTCCGGTCGGCTGCTCAAGGCCCCGGAGAACTTCATCGCCCCCGCCGGGGTGCGGCAGGTCTTCGCCGAGGCCAGGGAGGGCCGGCGCGACTTCCTGCGCAGCGCCTTTGCGGCCGCCGCGGCCGGGATGACGGCGGGCGCCGCCGTGGCGCAGGCCGGCGGCGACCCGGCCATCCTGGAGCTGCCCGAGCACTCGCGCGGCCTGGGCCAGCCGGTAGTGACCGATGGCTACGGCAAGCCCTCGAAGTACGAGCGCAACGTGCAGCGCCGCCAAAGCCCCGGCCTCACGCAGACGCCGCAGGCCTCGGTGTCGTTCGCGCCGTTGCAGTCGCTGTTCGGCATCGTCACGCCCAGCGGCCTGCACTTCGAGCGCCACCACCAGGGCTGGTGGGACATCGATCCGACGAAGCACCGCTTCATGGTCAACGGCCTGGTGAAGGCGCCCAGGGTCTTCACCATGGACGAACTGATGCGCCTGCCTTCGGTGTCGCGCTTCCACTTCATCGAGTGCGGCGCCAACACCGGCATGGAGTGGGGCAACGTGGCGGTGCCGACCGCGCAGTACACGCACGGCATGCTGTCCTGCAGCGAGTTCACCGGCGTGCCGCTGATCACCTTGCTGCAGATGGCGGGCGCGGACCTGAAGAAGGGGCGCTTCCTGCTGGCCGAGGGCGCCGACGGTTCCTCGATGACGCGCACCATTCCCATGGGCCTGATCGAGTCGGGCGAGGTGCTGGTCGCCTACGGACAGAACGGCGAGATGCTGCGCCCCGAGAACGGCTACCCGCTGCGGCTGGTGGTGCCGGGCGTGCAGGGCGTGAGCTGGGTCAAGTACCTGCGCCGGGTCGAGGTCGGCGACCAGCCCTGGGCGACCAAGGACGAGACGGTGCACTACGTGGACCTGATGCCCGACGGCCAGCACCGCCAGTACACCAGCATCCAGGAATGCAAGAGCGTGGTGACCACGCCCTCGGGCGGACAGGTGCTTCTCGACAAGGGTTTCTACAGCATCACGGGCCTTGCGTGGTCGGGCCGCGGCAAGGTCAAGCGCGTCGATGTGTCCGTCGATGGCGGGCGCAACTGGCGCACGGCGAAGCTGCAGGAACCGGTGATGAGCAAGTGCCTCACGCGCTTCAACATGGACTGGGTGTGGGACGGAAAGCCGGCGATCCTTCAGAGCCGCGCCACCGACGAGACAGGCTACGTGCAGCCCACCAAGGGACAGCTGAAGGCGGTGCGCGGCACGCGCTCGATCTACCACAACAACGCCATCCAGTCCTGGCTGGTGCAGGAAAGCGGCGAGGTGAAGAATGTCCAGGTGGCCTGAGCTCCTGCTGGCCGTGGCGCTCGCGGGCGCGGCGTGCGCGGCGCCGGCGCAGGAGCGCTTTCCCGGCATCGGCCGCGCGGCCACGCCCGCCGAAGTGCAGGCCTGGGACATCGACGTGCGCCCCGATTTCAAGGGCCTGCCTGCCGGCTCCGGCTCGGTGGCCAAGGGCCAGGACGTGTGGGAATCCAAATGCGCCAGCTGCCACGGCGTGTTCGGCGAATCCAACGAGGTGTTCAACCCGCTGGTGGGCGGCACCAGCGACGAAGACATCCGGACCGGCCGCGTGGCCAGCCTGCGCCGCACCGACTTTCCGGGCCGCACCACGCTGATGAAGGTCTCCACCGTGTCCACGCTCTGGGACTACATCAACCGCGCGATGCCTTGGAACCAGCCCAAGTCGCTGTCGGTGGAGGAGGTGTACGCGGTGACTGCCTACCTGCTGAACCTGGGGCGCATCGTCCCGGACGATTTCGTCCTGAGCGACCGCAACATCGCCGACGTCCAGCAGCGACTGCCCAATCGCAACGGCGTGACCACGGGGCATGCGATGTGGCCCGGCAAGGAGATCGCCGGCGCGGCCAGGCCGGACGTGCAGGGGACGGCGTGCATGGCGAATTGCCCGGTCGAAGGCAGGATCGCCTCGACGCTGCCGGACTTCGCCCGCAATGCGCATGGCAATCTCGCCGAGCAGAACCGGCTGGTGGGCGCGCAGCGCGGCATCGACACGCGGCCGCCGGAGAAGGTGGCCGTGGCGCAGGGCGCGGTCGCATCCCCGGCCACCGCCATGCCCACCGAGCTGCTGCAGAAGAACAGCTGCACCGCCTGCCATGCGCCGGACCGCAAGCTGGTGGGTCCGAGCTGGGCGGACGTTGCGAAGAAACACGCGGGCAAGGGCGAGTACCTGGCGGGCAAGATCCGATCCGGCGGCTCCGGCACCTGGGGCAGCATCCCGATGCCGCCGCAGGCGATCAGCGCCCACGAGGCGAGCCAGATCGCCGACTGGCTGGCGGGCGGCGCCCGCTGACGCAGGGATTGCCCCAAGGCGGGGCGCACCCCGAAGACATTAGGATCGACTTAAGTATTCCAGGAGAGCAGCAAATGCAGAATCGACGCGAAACCCTCAAGCAGTCGCTGGCCGTGGCCGGCCTGCTGGGCGCCACGGGACTCTTCCCGCGCGAGGCCTTCGCCTTCAACAACGTGGCCTTCGACGCCAAGAACGTGAACGATGCGGTGAAGGCGTACGGCGCCGGCGCCCCGGTGGAAAGCAAGGACGTCTCCCTCACCGCGCCCGACATCGCCGAGAACGGCGCCGTCGTGCCGATGGCGGTGGCTTCCACGCTGCCCAACCTCAAGCACCTGCTGGTGCTGGTGGAAAAGAACCCGAGCAGCCTGGTCGCCAAGTTCGACATTTCGGATGCGGTGGAGCCCAGCTTCTCCACCCGCGCCAAGATGGGACAGACGTCCGACGTCTACGCGGTGGCGATCACCAAGGACAACAAGGCCTTCTTCACCAAGAAGGAAGTCAAGGTCACGCTGGGCGGCTGCGGCGGCTGAACCGCGCGCGATCCGACCCCCCACAGAATCAGGAGCACACCATGGCAGACCCGATGCGCATCCGCGCACAGATGCAGGGCGACAAGGCGGTCGTCCGCGTCCTCATGAGCCACGAGATGGAAACCGGCCAGCGCAAGGACAGCGCGGGCAAGGTCATTCCCGCCTGGCACATCAACGAAGTGAGCGCCACGCACAACGGCAAGCCCGTGCTGAGCGCCGAGTGGGGACCCGCGGTCGCCAAGAACCCGTTCCTGCAGTTCACGCTCAAGGGCGCGAAGGCCGGCGACAAGGTCGCGGTCACCTGGAAGGACAACCGGGGCGACACGCGCACCGACGAAGCGACGGTCAGCTGAACACCCCGCAGGCAGTGCACAAGAAAACGAAGGAGACACCGATGCGGAGCACCCTGTGGCCCGTCGCCGTGGCGCTGGCCTGTGCGGCCGGCAGTGCCGCGGCGCAGAAGACTCCCGCGCAGGCGATCGACGAGTACCGCGCCATGCTGGCCGACGGCAATCCGGCCGACCTGTTCGAGGCCAAGGGCGAGGGCCTGTGGAAGCAGAAGCGCGGCCCGAAGAACGCATCGCTGGAACGCTGCGACCTGGGCAAGGGCCCCGGCGTGGTGAAGGGCGCGTTCGTCGAGTTGCCGCGCTGGTTCGCCGACACCGGCAAGGTGCAGGACCTGGAAAGCCGGCTGGTCAGCTGCATGGAGACGCTGCAGGGCTTCGACGGCAAGGCCATCGCGAAGACGGAGTTCGGCAAGGGCGAGATGGCCAACGTGACGGCGCTGGCCACCTACGTCGCCGCCGAATCGAAGGGCCTCGCCTTCAACCTGCCGCAGGCGCATCCGATGGAGCGCGCCTTCTACGAATCCGGCAAGCGCCTGTTTTTCATGCGCGGCGGCACCCACGACTTCGCCTGCGCGTCCTGCCACGGCGAGGACGGCAAGCGCATCCGCCTGCAGGACCTGCCCAACCTCACGAAGAATCCCGGCGACGGCGTCGGCTTCGCCGCGTGGCCGGCCTACCGCGTGTCCAACGGCCAGATGTGGGGCATGCAGCTGCGCCTGAACGATTGCCTGCGCCAGCAGCGCTTCCCCTATCCGGAATTCGGCAGCGACGCGTTGACGGCGATCTCGACCTACCTGGGCGTCAATTCGAAGGGCGCGAAGTCGGCGGCCCCGACCATCAAGCGCTGACGGGAAGCACCATGAAGAAGATTTCCATCACCCTCCTGGGCCTGGCCATCGCCGCGGCCGTGGTCGGTTGCGGCACCCTGGGCGCCGGCGCGGACGTCGACAAGCTGACGCAGGACATGGTGCGCGGCGCCTTCCGCAGCGAGGGCATCGCCAAGGTCGAGCGCGTCACCGCCACCGACGAGACGTTGAAGCTTTGCAGCGCCGCCGATGCGGCGGGCAAGCCGCTGGAACCCGCGGTGGCCAAGCGCATCGAGGCCGACAACCTCAAGACCGTCAAGTGGCCGTCCGACGGCAAGTTCCTCGGCGACTGGAAGCAGGGCGAGCAGATCGCGCAGAGCGGCCGAGGCCAGACCTGGACCGATGCCGCCGGCCAGCCCAATGGCGGCAACTGCTACAACTGCCACCAGATCAGCAAGGAGGAGATCTCCTTCGGCACGATCGGTCCCAGCCTCTACCACTACGGCAAGCTGCGCGGCGTCGCCGACCCGAACGGCGCCGCCGCCAGGCCGGTCGTGGAATACACCTGGGGCAAGATCTGGAACGCCAAGGCGTACAACGCCTGCTCCAACATGCCGCGCTCCGGCCACATGGGCAACCTCACGGAGCAGCAGATCCGGCACATCATGGCGCTGCTGCTGGACCCGGCCTCGCCGGTCAACAAGTAAGCACGCCGCGCAAGCCAGCGCGGTCTCCGGTGGCCCGGGTTCGTCCCGGGCTTTTTTTCCCCCGGGATAGATCAGTCACTCCTTCAAACATGAACCTCTCCAAGCGCGAGTTCCTGCAGGTGATGGGCGCCGCTTCTGTTGCCGGCATGGGCCTGGGCCGCTGGGCGGACGCCGATGCGCAGACCGCCGCCAACGCGCTGTACGACCTGCCGCGCTTCGGCAACGTCTCGCTGCTGCACATGACGGACTGCCACGCGCAGCTCAAGCCGATCCACTTCCGCGAGCCCAGCGTCAACCTGGGCGTGGGTGACATGCAGGGCCGGCTGCCGCACCTGGTGGGCGAGCAGTTGCTAAAGGCCGCCAAGGTGCCCGCGGGCAGCGCCGAGGCGCACGCGCTCACCTATCTCGATTTCGAGCAGGCCGCGCGCCGCTACGGCAAGGTCGGCGGCTTCGCGCATCTCTCCACATTGGTGAAGCGCATGAAGGCGAGCCGCCCGGGCGCGCTGCTGCTCGATGGCGGCGACACCTGGCAGGGCTCGGCGACCTCGCTGTGGACCAAGGGCCAGGACATGGTCGACGCGGCCAAGCTGCTGGGGGTGGACGTGATGACCGGCCACTGGGAATTCACGCTGGGCATGGAGCGCGTGAAGGAGATCGTGGAAAAGGACTTCGCGGGCAAGGTCGACTTCGTCGCGCAGAACATCAAGACCACCGACTTCGGCGACCCGGTGTTCAAGCCCTACGTGATCCGCGTGATCAATGGCGTGCCGGTGGCCCTGATCGGCCAGGCCTTCCCCTACACGCCCATCGCCAATCCGCGCTACCTGGTGGCCGACTGGGAGTTCGGCATCCAGGACCAGAACATGCAGAAGATGGTCGACGAGGTGCGGGCCAAGGGCGCGCAGGTCGTCGTCGTGTTGAGCCACAACGGCATGGACGTGGACTTCAAGATGGCCAGCCGCGTCAGCGGCATCGACGCCATCCTGGGCGGCCACACGCACGATGGCATGCCGGTCGCGTCGTTGGTGGCCAACAAGGGCGGCAAGACCATCGTCACCAACGCCGGCTCCAACGGCAAGTTCCTGGGCGTGCTGGACTTCGACGTGAAGAACGGCAAGCCGGCCGACTTCCGCTACCGCCTGCTGCCGGTGTTCGCCAACATGCTCCCCGCCGATGCGCAGATGGACGCGCTGATCACGCGCATCCGCGCGCCCTACGAGGCGAAGCTGGCCGAGAAGCTGGCGGTGACCGAAGGCACGCTGTACCGCCGCGGCAACTTCAACGGCTCGGGCGACCAGCTGCTGATCGACGCGCTGATGGACGTGCAGGGCGCCGAGATCGCCTTCTCGCCCGGCTTCCGCTGGGGCACGTCGCTGCTGGCGGGCCAGGACATCACGCGCGAATGGCTGATGGACATGACCGCCACCACGTATTCCTACGCCACCGTCAGCACCATGAGCGGCGAAATGCTCAAGACCGTGCTGGAGGACGTGGCGGACAACCTGTTCAATCCCGATCCCTACTACCAGCAGGGCGGCGACATGGTGCGCGTGGGCGGGCTGCAGTACACGATCAATCCCACGGCGGCGATGGGCCGGCGCATCGAGGACATGCGCCTGGCCGGCAAGCCGATCGAGGCGGCGCGCAACTACAAGGTCGCGGGCTGGGCGCCGGTGGCGGAGGAAGCCGCCAAGGCCGGCAACAAGCCGGTGTGGGAGCTGGTGGAGCAATGGCTGAAGGCGCGCGGCGGCAAGGTCGCGCCGCGCCAGGTCAACGTGCCGAAGATTTCCGGCGGCCTGCCGAATGCGGGCTACGCGCAGGCGTGAGCCAGGGGGATCCTAGAATCCCCGCATGACCCCTGCCGAGCTGTCCGCCCTGAACACGCAGGTGCTGTGGTCGGCCTGGGGCATCGCGGTGGGCTTCGGCGCGCTGGTGCAGCGCACCGGTTTCTGCACCATGGGCGCGGTGAGCGACGCGGTCGTGATCGGCGACTTCACGCGCCTGCGCCAGTGGGCGCTGGCCGCCGCGGTAGCCACCTTCGGCTTCGCGGCCTTCGCCGCGAGCGGCGTGCTGGCGGCGCCGCAGACCCTCTACGCATCGACCCGCTGGCTGTGGTTGTCCGCGCTGGTGGGCGGCGGCCTGTTCGGTTTCGGCATGGTGTTGTCCTCGGGCTGTGTCAGCAAGACGCTGGTGCGCGTGGGCGGCGGCAGCCTCAAGTCGCTGGTGGTGATGCTGGTCGCGGGCCTCACCGGCTTCGCGACGCTGAAGGGACTCACGGCGGTCTGGCGCGTCAACACCGTGGACCGCGTGGCGCTGGACTTCGGCGTGAACGCGGATGCGGCGACGCTGCTGGCGCGCGCGACCACCCTGTCGGCGGCGCAGGCCTCGCTGGTCGCCGGCGGCCTGCTCGGTGGCGCGCTGCTGCTGTTCGCTCTCGCGTCGCGCGAGGCGCGCCGGCCGCGCAACCTGCTGGCCGGCGCCGGCATCGGTGCGCTGGTGCTGGCGATGTGGTGGGTCACCGGCCATCTCGGCCATCTCGCGGAACATCCGCAGACGCTGGAGGAAAGCTGGCTGGCCACCAACTCGACGCGCGCCGAGGGCCTGAGCTTCGTGTCGCCGGTGGCGTACGCGCTGGACTGGCTGATGTTCTTCAGCGATGCGGGCAAGCGCCTGACCGTCGGCATCGTGTCGGTGGCCGGCGTCATCCTGGGCTCAGCGGCGATGGCGCTCGCGCGGCGCAGCTTCCGCTGGGAGGGCTTCGCCGGCACGCCCGACCTGGGCCACCATCTCGCGGGCGGCGTGCTGATGGGCGTGGGCGGCGTGACGGCGATGGGCTGCAGCATCGGCCAGGGCGTCACCGGCCTGTCCACCTTGAGCCTGACCAGCGCGGCGGCCGCGGCGGCCATGATCGCGGGCGCGGTGGCCGGCGTGAAGTACCAGGCATGGCGGCTGGAGCGCGAGGCGGACTGAGGCATCGTCGCCGTGCGGATCCGCGGCCAGCTCGACCATGGCGCGAAGACACGCAGCGGCCTCATGGCACTTGTGGGCCTGCCCGATCGCATGCTCTTGCGTCGCCGGGACATCGGGTGTACATAGCAAGCGGACCTGCCTCGGGACGACCGGGGCAGCATGCGCAGACGCCTCGGCAGTCCCGGGCTGATCCACACCGATGGATGGCCAGCGTGACCGCAGAGAGGATTCGCCGCTCCGTGCTGCGCGCGCGATAGGGAGGTCATCATGGACACTCTCGTGGGTACGCGGAGCTGGCATTGGCGGGCGCCCGACTGGGCCGCCGCGGCGGTCGCGGGATTGGGCGCCGGTGCGGTGCTGATGGTGCTGGACCTGGTGTGGTCCACCCTCTTCAATCCCGACGGCCCCTGGCGGACCTCGCACATGATCGCGCCGATCTTCATCGGCACCGAGAAGCTGCGAACGACCGGCTATGCCTTCAGCGCCACCGTCGTGTCCATCGCGCTGGCGGTCCACTACCTGCTGGGGATCCTGTTCGGCCTCGTGCTGGGCGTCATCATGGCGCAGCTGCGCCTGGACGAGTCCCCCGCCTATGCGCTGGTGGCCGGGGCGATGATGGGCATCGCCATGTACCTCCTGAACTTCGAGGCCCTGGTGGGCTTCTTCCCCTGGATGGCCGACCTGCGCGGCGTCGACACGCTGGCGGCGCACGTGGTCTTCGGGGTCGTGGCGGGCCTGCTGTACTGGAGGCTCAAGAGAACCACCGCGGAGCCCTGAACGTGGCGATCGCGATCGCGCTGATCGGGCTGGCCCTCGGCTCCGTGCTGTTCCATTTCCTGAGCCCCTGGTACTTCACGCCGATCGCATCCAACTGGCACGCCATCGACACCACGATCTCCATCACCTTCTGGGTGACGGGCATCGTGTTCGTCGCCCTGAGCCTGTTCATGGCCTGGGCCGTGATCCGCTTTCGCCACCGCGAAGGCGGGCGCGCCGCCTACCAGCCCGAGAACAAGAAGCTGGAGGTGTGGCTGCTGCTCATCACGGCTGGCGGCGTGGCCGCGATGCTGGCGCCGGGCCTGCTGGTGTGGGCGGACGTCATCCACGTGCCGAAGGATGCGCAGGTGGTGGAGGTCGTGGCGCAGCAGTGGAACTGGAGCTACCGCCTGCCGGGCAAGGACGGCAAGCTGGGGACGGTGCATCCCCGCTTCACGAGCGAAGCCAACCCCTTCGGCATGAACCCGGCCGATCCCAACGGCAACGACGACGTGCTGCTGGCCAGCCCCGAGCTGCATGTCCCGCTGGGCCGGCCGGTGGAGTTGCTGCTGCGCTCCAAGGACGTGCTGCACAACTTCTCGGTGGCGCAGTTGCGGGTCAAGATGGACCTGGTGCCGGGCATGGTGACGCATTCGTGGTTCACGCCCACGCGCACCGGCTCCTTTGACCTGCTGTGCGAGGAACTGTGCGGCATCGGCCATTTCGCCATGCGCGGCCGGATCGTGGTCGAGGAGCCCGCTGCCTTCCAGGCCTGGCTGGACCGGCAGTCCACGGTGGCGCAGGCGGCCGCGCGGGTGCCCGGCGACGCGGTGGCCGGCAAGGCGGCGTATGCCACCTGCGCGGCCTGCCATGGCGCCAACGGCGAAGGCAACGTCGCCACCAACGCGCCCAAGCTGAGCGGGCAGGGCGCCTGGTACCTCGAGCGGCAGCTGCGGCAGTTCAAGCAGGGCGCGCGCGGCACGCACGCCAGGGACGTGTTCGGCAAGATGATGGCGCCGATGGCGGCCACCTTGGCCGACGACACCGCCATTGCCAACGTCGTCTCCTACATCGCGAGCCTGCCGGACACGCCGGCGGCGGCCACCGTCCAGGGCAACGCCGACACGGGCGCCCGGCGCTTCGCGACCTGCGCCGCCTGCCACGGCGAGGACGGACGCGGCATCGCGGCGACGAACGCGCCCCGGCTCAAGGGCATGAGCGACTGGTACATGGCCAGGCAACTGGGAAATTTCCGTGACGGTGTCCGCGGTGCGCATCCGCAGGACATCTACGGGGGCCAGATGGCGCTGATCGCCGGAATGCTGGCCGACGACGCGGCGGTCCGCGACGTCATCGCCTACATCAACACGCGTTGACCCGGGGACCCGCCATGTCTGCCTACGTTGCCCACGACGAATCCGACTTCGCACCGCCCGCCGAGGTGGCGGAGCCCGAGCTCTACCACCCCAAGACCTTCATCGGCAAGTACGTCTGGAGCCAGGACGCGAAGGTGATCGCAATCCAGTACGCGGTGACGGCGATCGGCATCGGCCTGGTGGCGCTGGTGCTGTCGTGGCTGATGCGGCTGCAGCTCGGGTTTCCCAACAGCTTCGCCTTCATCGACCCCAGCCGCTACCTGCAGCTGGTGAGCATGCACGGGATGATCATGGTGATCTACCTGCTGACGGCGCTGTTCCTGGGCGGCTTCGGCAACTACCTGATCCCATTGATGGTGGGCGCCCGCGACATGGTGTTCCCCTACGTCAACATGCTCAGCTACTGGCTCTACCTGCTGGCGGTGATCCTGCTGGTGGTGAGCTTCTTCGTGCCCGGCGGGCCCACGGGCGCGGGCTGGACGCTCTATCCGCCGCAGGCGATCCTGGACGGCACGCCGGGCGCGCAGTGGGGGATCATCCTCATGCTGGTGTCGCTGGGGGTCTTCGTCATCGGCTTCACCATGGGCGGCCTCAACTACGTGGTGACGGTGCTGCAGGCGCGCACGCGCGGCATGACCATGATGCGGCTGCCGCTGACGGTGTGGGGCATCTTCATGGCCACCATCCTGGCGCTGCTCGGTTTCCCCGCCCTGTTCGTCAGCGCCATCATGATGCTGCTGGACCAGACGCTGGGCACCAGCTTCTTCATGCCGGCGCTGATCTCCAAGGGCCGGCAGATGGCGTACTCGGGCGGCAACCCGCTGCTGTTCCAGCACCTGTTCTGGTTCTTCGGCCACCCCGAGGTGTACATCGTGGCGCTGCCCGCCTTCGGCATCGTCTCCGACCTGATCAGCACGCACGCGCGCAAGAACATCTTCGGCTACCGGATGATGGTCTGGGCGATCCTGATCATCGGCGGCCTGAGCTTCATCGTGTGGGCGCACCACATGTACGTCAGCGGAATGAATCCGTACTTCGGCTTCTTCTTCGCCACCACCACGCTGATCATCGCGGTGCCCACTGCCCTCAAGGTCTACAACTGGGTGCTGACCCTGTGGCGCGGCAACATCCGCCTGAACGTGCCGATGCTGTTCGCCATCGCGTTCATCTTCACCTTCGTCAACGGCGGCCTCACCGGGCTGTTCCTGGGCAACGTGGTGGTGGACCTGCCGCTGTCGGACACCATGTTCGTCGTCGCCCACTTCCACATGGTGATGGGCATCGCGCCGGTGCTGGTGGTGTTCGGTGCCATCTACCACTGGTACCCCAAGATCACCGGGCGCATGCTGGACGACACGCTGGGCAAGCTCCATTTCTGGGTCACCTTCCTCGGCACCTACGCCATCTTCTACCCGATGCACTACCTGGGGTTCATGGGCGTGCCGCGCCGCTACTTCGCGATTGCGGGGACCAACTTCATCCCGGACTCGGCGCACTCGCTCAACGCGGCGATCTCCATCGCGGCCTTCATCGTCGGCGCCGCGCAGATGGTGTTCCTGTACAACCTGGCGGCCAGCTACTTCCGCGGCCGGCCTTCCGGCCCGAACCCCTGGGAGGCCACCACGCTGGAGTGGCAGACCCCGGACACGCCGCCGAAGCACGGCAACTTCGGCAAGGAGCTGCCGGTGGTGTACCGCTGGGCCTACGACTACGGCGTGCCCGGCGTGAAGACCGACTACATCCCGCAGAACGTCCCGCCCGCGGAAGTGGCCGCCGAGGCCTGGACCCGGGACGTGCTGCCGGTGGGCCGGGGAGCGTGACGCCATGACCATCGGCCTGGTGTTCCTCTCCCTGCTGATGGCCGCCATCCTGTGGTGGCTGTTCCGGCAGACCCTGAACGTGCAGCCCTGGCACGCGCACGCGGTGGCGCACGCGGTGCGCGGGCCGGGGGCGCCTCGGCCGGCCGCCAAGACCGCGCTGTGGGTCTTCCTGGCCGTCGTCACCTCGCTGTTCGTGCTGTTCGTCAGCGCCTATGCCATGCGCCTGGGGCTGGCCGACTGGAGCCCGCTGCCGCGGCCGCGGCTGCTGATGTTCAACACCGCGCTGCTGGTGTGCGCGAGCCTGGCGATGGAGTGGACGGTGCATGCAGCCCGCCGCGGCGACACGGGCCAGGTGCGGCGCGGCCTGGCGGCCAGCGGCGTGCTGACGCTGGGCTTCCTCGCGGGGCAGCTGTTCGTCTGGAAGCAACTGAACGACGCGGGCTATCTCGTCTCCACCAACGCCGCCACCGCCTTCTTCTACCTGTTCACCGCGGTCCACGGCCTGCACGTGCTGGGCGGCCTCGTGGCCTGGGTCCGGGCGACCGACCGCGCGTGGCGCGGGGGGGACCCGGCGCGCGCGCGACTGGGCGTGGACCTGTGCGCGACCTACTGGCACTACCTGCTTGCCGTGTGGGTGGCGCTGTATGCGCTGATCGTGTCGAACGGCATCGGGCTGGCGATCTGCTCGGCCACGCCCTTGTGATCGGAGCCCAGGCCATGAACATGCGTGACGCAAGTACGACGACGGCGACGGCGACGGCGACGCTGCAAACGCCCGCGGGGTGGCGCAGCGCCGTCGCGGACGTGTCCTCGGACCAGCGGGCGTTCAAGGACGTCCCCTGGGGCAAGCCGATGATGTGGATCTTCCTGCTGAGCGACACCTTCATCTTCGGCAGCTTCCTGATCTCGTACATGACGGTGCGCGTATCCACCACGGTGCCCTGGCCCAACCCGAGCGAGGTGTTCTCGCTGATGCTGTTCGGCCGGAACGTGCCCCTGCTGCTGATCGCGATCATGACCTTCATCCTGATCAGCAGCAGCGGAACGATGGCGCTGGCGGTGAACTACGGCTACCGGCGCGACCGCCGGACCACCTTCTGGCTGCTGGTGGCGACGGCGGCCCTGGGCGCCACCTTCGTCGGCATGCAGGCCTTCGAATGGTCCAAGCTGATCCATGAGGGCGTGCGGCCCTGGGCCAATCCCTGGGGCGCGGCCCAGTTCGGCTCGTCGTTCTTCATGATCACCGGCTTCCACGGCACGCACGTGACGATCGGCGTGATCTTCCTGCTGATCGTGGCCACCAAGGTGCGGCGCGGCGACCTCGAGCGCCAGCGGCCCGGCTTCCTGACCGGCCGCCGGGGCAACTACGAGATCGTCGAGATCCTGGGCCTGTACTGGCACTTCGTGGACCTCGTGTGGGTCTTCATCTTCGCGTTCTTCTATCTCTGGTAGGGCCGTCCATGGAACACGCAGAACACCATCACGCACCCGGCGGGGAGCCGCCCGCCGCGCAGCCCCATGGCCAGCAGCATCCGCTCGGGATCTATTTCAAGATCTGGGGCCTGCTGTTCGTGCTGAGCGCGGCGTCCTATGCGGTCGACTACTTCCACGTCCAGGGCCTGCTGCGCTGGACGCTGATCATCGTGTTCATGCTGCTGAAGGCGGGCCTGATCGTCTCCGTCTTCATGCACATGATGTGGGAGCGGCTCGCGCTGGTGTACGCCATCCTGGTGCCGCCCCTGCTGCTGATCACGCTGCTGGCGATCGGGGCGCTGGAGGGCGAATACACCTTCGGGACGCGAGGCACCTTTTTCGCACCGGCCAGCCAGCAGCCGGCGCCGCCGCAGTGAACACCATCTTGTTGCGGGGCAAAGCCCCAGGGAGTCAAGCATGAGCAGACGTATCTATTGGCTGTTGCCCGACCTGGAAAGCGCCCAGACCACCATGGACGACCTCCTGTTGACGGGCATCGAGGCGCGCCACATCCATTTCGTCGCGCGCGAGGGCAGCGACATGACGGGCCTGAACACGGCCAACCTGCTCCAGACCTCCGACGTCGTGCGGGCGGCGGAGCGGGGCCTGATCATCGGCGCCGGCGTCGGCGCCCTGTTCGGCGCGCTGGTGGCGGTGCACTACCCGCTGGTCGGCGACCAGCCGCAATGGGGCGTGGCCGCCGTGCTGGCCGTCGTGGGCGGGGTGTTCGGCACCTGGACCTCGTCCATGATCGGTGTCTCCACGCCAAGCAAGCGGCTGGAGCGCTTCAACGCGGACATCGAGAAGGGCCGGATCCTGCTGATGGTCGACGTGCCGCTTTGGCGGGTCGAGAAGGTCGAGGCCCGCCTGCGCGCCCTGCACCCGGAGGCGCACCTCGAGGGCTCCGAGCCGGACATCCCGGCCTTCCCCTGAAGCGGCTGCGGCCGCGCCGGCCGCGGCCCGCGAGCGCCGAAGAAGGAACAGAAGATCGTCGCCGCCGGTGCGGCCAGCGGCGTGGCTGCGATGGCGCTGGGCGTGTACCCGGGGATGATCCTGTTCGTGCGTACGGCATCGTCATGGGCCGGTGAGCGCGCATCCTCGCAATGACATCCGCACGAAAGGTCCCATGAACCCATCCCCTCTCGCCGCCTGGCACGAACTCGTCCGGTCCCACGATCCGGGCGGCCTCGATGCGCTGCTGGCCGACGACGCGGTGTTCCACTCGCCCGTGGTGCACACGCCCCAGGTCGGCAAGGCCGTCACGCGCCAGTACCTGGCGGCCGCGTTCGAGGTGTTCTTCAACGAGTCGTTCCGCTACACGCGCGAGGTGGTCGGCGCGCGCGATGCGGTGCTGGAGTTCCAGGTCGACATCGACGGCGTCGGCGTCAACGGCGTCGACATGATCCGGTGGAACGACGAGGGCCGGATCGTGGACTTCAAGGTGATGATCCGCCCGCTCAAGGCGATCAACCTGATCCACCAGCGCATGGCCGCGATGCTGCAGGCCAGGCGCTGAGGCGGCGCAGCGGGCGGCCGCGCGCCGTCCTGCCCGGCCTCAATCGGCTTCGCTGGCCTCCGTCACGCTGTACACGAGTGGCGTGAGCTCGCACTTCGCCGTCAGCGAGTTGGTGACGAGGCAGGCCCGCTTGGCCTTGTCCAGCACGGCGAGAGCGATCGATTCCTGCGTCGTGGGCGGAATGCCCAGGCGCGGCGCGATCGTGAACGCGGTGAATCGCGTGACGCCGTCCACGCGGTCCAGCACGGCCTGGACGTCGACGTCCAGGTCCAGCCACTCCAGCCGGGAGGCACGCGCCACGGCGCGGAACGACAGGATGAAGCAGTCCGCCACCGAGGCCAGCAGCAGCGTCTCGGGCGACCAGTAGCCTTCGGGGCCGCCGAATTCCGGCGGCGGCTGCGTCTCGATCGCGGGCAGGCCGTCGGCCACGACGCCCACGCTGCCGGAGGTCGTGCCGGAGGCGCGGGCCGCGTAGCGGTGCGGCAGGGGATGCGGCAGGCCGGCCATCTCAGGCCTTCACCTTGCAGGTGCTGAAGCCCAGCATGGCGTAGGGCGGGCACCAGCCCACCACCCCGGTCAGCAGCGGGACGATGCCCAGCCAGCCCCACCAGCCCACGGTTCCGGTGGCGGCCAGAGCCATCAGGGCCAGGCCGACGAGGATGCGCAGCACGCGATCGATACCACCGACGTTCGCTTTCATGACTTTCTCCTTGATGATGGGACGATTGCAGCAACCGCCGGCCCGCACGTCTGTGACTTTGGTTACCCAGCCTCGGCCACGCGGCGCAGCGCCGCGCTGTCGCGGATGCGGATGCGCTCGCGCGCCAGTTCGATCCAGCCCTCGCGCTCGAAGCGGCGCAGCAGCCGCGTGACCATCTCGCGCACCGTGCCGAGCACGTCGGCCAGGTCCTGGTGGGTGACCGCCAGTTCGGGTCCGTGCCCCAGCAGTGCGGCAGCGAGTCGCCGGTCCAACCGCTGGAACGCGACGGCATCGATCAGCGCGGTGAGGTCGGCCATGCGTTCGGCGAACAGGCCCAGCACGTAGTCGCGGAAGGCGGGCTGCGCCAGCCAGGAGCGGAACACCTGCGGCGGCACCATCAGCAGGCGCGTCGGCCGGGTCGCGACGGCCTGCGCCGTCAGAGGCTGCGTGCGGAACAGCGAGGCGCTGGAGACCAGGCACATCTCGCCCGGCGCCAGCCGGTACAGCTCCAGCGCGCGGCCATCCTGCGACGGGCGCGAGACGCGGACCTCGCCATCCAGCAGCAGCGGGAAGCCCTGGCAGGGATCGTTCGCGGAAAACAGCACGGCGCCTGCCGGCGCCGTCAGCGCCCTCGCGGCCACGTCAGCAAGCGACGCTTCCAGTCCGCGCAACTGCGGATAGAGCGCCAGCACCTGCTGCAGGGTCGCGCCGGGAGGGGAGGAAACGTCCATGCTCCCATGGTGGGCGCGGCAACGCGCGCAACCTTTGACGGGCGTCAAGCGGGTGGCTTGCCGAGCCGCTGGCTCCGGGGGCCTGCGCGGCAGGACGTCTTCGCGCAGGTTGCTAGGCCCGCAGCGGCGCGCGATGCGCGTCGACCCAGTAGGCCCAGGCGACCAGCAGCCACTGGGCCTCGCCCACCCAGGCGATCGCGGTCACGCCGGGCGGCGGCGGGCCGGTCAGGTTGCCGGCGTACACCAGCGCCAGGAACAGCACCAGGCCCGCCAGGCCGAAGACGCCCACGCGGTCCAGCGCCCGGGTGCTGCGCGCGTAGAGCCACACGCCGATCAGGAAGATCGGCACCTCGGCCAGCAGCGTGCCCGCGCGCGAATTCCACAGGCCCAGGCCCACCAGCGTGCCGATGCCGGGCGCCAGCGGCAGGTCCGGCTCGTGCACCAGCGCGTCCAGCAACCAGTGGCTGAGCACCAGCAGGCCGACCACGACGGCGCCGCGCACGTTCCTGCGCAGCGCGCCGTACCCGCCGCCCAGAGCGATGCTCCACGCGATCACCATCAGCAGGCTGTGCGACCAGGGATAGTGCTCGAACGCCAGGGGGGTCACCGCGGTGGCGCCGGGCTGGATGCGCACGGACTCGGCGCCCACCAGCAGCAGCGTGGGCCACAGCAGGTCCAGGAACTGCGCGGCCAGGAAGGCCGTGCCCAGCGACAGCCGCGGCGTGGCGCGGCGGGCGGCGAAGGCGAGTCCGAAGTGACCGATGAACATGGGGGATTTGTGAGGCGGGGCGCGCGGCACAGGCCGGCCGCGCACACGCCTGTACGGCAGTCTGCCCCCGGCCCCTGCCTCAAAGCTTACGCCGGCACGGTGCCCGGCCTCACCACCAGGGCTTCTGGCCCGGTTGTGCGACGCTGTGGCAGCGCTCGCACGTGTACAGGGCGGTGAAGGCCACCGTGCCGTGGCAGGTGCCGCAGGATTCGCCCTGCAGGATGCGCGTCATGGTGGTGGGATTGGCGCCTGCCTTGGGTGCGAACAGGGCGTCGTGGCAGTTGGCGCAGGCCAGCCACTGCGTGTGCGCGGCATGCGGGAAGCGCACCCAGGGCATCTGTGCCGTGTTCTTCATGACGATGTCGAGGTCGAGCGCCTGCATCGGCGCACCCGCGCCGGCGACCGCGCCGCGCGGCTGGATCGCGCCCTCGCGCAGCGCGCGCACCCAGTCGGGCTTGCCGCGCCCGTCGCGGGGCAGCGAGCTGAAGGCTTCGGCGGGCTGCTGCAGCGCGCCGGCCGCGGGGCTTGCCGCATCGACCGGGGGCGGGTTGGGCTTCACCTCGGTCGGCGGCTCGGGCAGGGTACCGAACAGGTCGGGCTGCTGTTGCTGCTGCGCGAGCGCGGCGCCGACCAGGCCGGCCAGCGCCAGCGCGCACGCGGCGGCGCCGGCGCGCAGCAGCGCAGTCGCGCGGGAGGGGCGGGGATCTTCCATGGGACGAGGGCTGTGTCGATGCTAGCGCAAGGTGTTTGCGCTAAGGTGTGCGCATGAAACTTCCCGCCTCCATCGTCCAGGCCTTCACGCCCACCGGGCGGCTGCGCGCATCCATCAACCTCGGCAATCCCATCCTCGCGGGCAAGGACCCGGCGAGCGGCGCGCCCCAGGGCGTCTCCATCGACCTGGCGCGCACGTTCGCGCAGCGGCTGGGCGTGGAGCTGGAGCTGGTGGTGTTCGACACCGCCGGCAAGTCGGTGGACGCCGTGGCGGCGGAACAGGCCGACATCGGCTTCTTCGCCATCGATCCGAAGCGCGGCGAGCACATCCGCTTCACGGCGCCCTACGTGCTGATCGAGGGCTGCTACCTGGTGCGCGCCGATTCGCCGCTGCAGTCCAACGAGGAAGTCGATCGCGCGGGCACGCGCGTGGTGGTGGGCCGCGGCAGCGCCTACGACCTGTTCCTGTCGCGCGAGATCCGGCAGGCGGAGATCGTGCATGCGCCGTCCTCGCCGGCGGTGGTGCGGCACTTCGTGGACAGCGGCGCCGAAGTGGCGGCCGGCGTCAAGCAGCAGCTGGAACAGGATGCCGCGCGCCTGGGCGGCATGCGGCTGCTGCCCGGCCGCTTCATGGTGATCCGCCAGGCGATGGGATGCCCCAAGAGCCGGGGCGAGGAAGCCGCGGCCGCGCTGGCCGGCTTCGTGGAAGAGATGAAGGCCTCGGGCTTCGTCGCGCAGGCGCTGGCCCGTCATGGCATCGAGGGTGCATCCGTGGCGCCGGCCGAAGACGGCGCCGGCTGAGCACGGCCGCTTGTAGGTCGACAGCGCGACCGTGTGCCACACGGTTGCAGTGGACCCCACCGCACGAGGGCGCTCCCTATACTGGCCCGCAGCTTTCCCGCGCTGCCATGGTCCAGTTCACTCCCGTCCGCACCCGCCTGTTGCTCGCCACCGTCGTGGCGGCGCTGCTGCCCGTGCTGTCGATCGCGCAGCAGCCGGTCGCGCCTGCGCCCGTGGCGCCGCAGCCGCCGTCGTCCCAGCCGCAACCGCTGCTGCTTCCCGCGCCGACACCGGCGCAGCAACTGCTCGCGCAACCGCTGAGCTCGCAGCAGTTCCAGTCCTGCGTGCAGGCCCTCGCCGGGCAGACCGGCCTCGCCGGCCGGCCGCTCAACCGTGCGGATTTCGAGCGCATCACGGCCACGGCGCAATACGACGACCGCGTGCGCCAGTCCATGCTGGTGACGGCCGGCGAGCCGACCTTCTGGTGGGACGAGCTGGCCGCCACCACGGACGCGGACCGCGTGCGGGCCGGGCAGGCGATCCTCGCCGCCAACGCGCCGCTGCTGCAGCGGATCGAAGCGCAGTTCGGCGTGCCGCGGGAGATCGTGGTGGCTATCTACGGCATCGAGACCAACTACGGACCGTCGCAGGGCAAGATCCCCGTGCTCGATGCGGCGCTGAGCCTCGCCTGCCTGCGTCCCTGCGCCGAGAGCGCGGCCGGCGCAGCCAGCTGCACGTCGCGCGAGCGCGCCTTCGCGGCCGTGCGCGTGCTGCGCGATCGCCGGGTTCGCGCCGAGAACTGGCAAGGCTCCTGGGCCGCGGCCTTCGGGCGCACGCAGTTCGTGCCGGACAGCTTCGAGCAGCTCGCGGTGGATTTCGACGGCGACGGCTTCGCGGACATCATCGGCTCCGAGGCCGACGCCTGGGCCACGACCGCGAACCACCTGAAGTCGCGCGGCGGCTGGGATCTGAGCGTCCCGGTGTACGTCGAGGTGGCGGTGCCGCCGGCGCAGCAGGCGGAGTTCAACACCGGCGGCGAATCCAGGCGCCTGGCCGACCGGGCGCAGCGCCAGTCGCAGTGGAACGCGCAGGGCTGGCGTGCCGTGGGACCCGCCGGGCAACTCGGGCCGCTGCATCTGGCCGGTGACCCGGAGCTGGTTCCCTTCTTCCCCGTGGGCCTGCCCGGCCCGGCCTTCCTGGTCACGCGCAACTTCGACACGGTGCTGCGCTACAACCGGTCGGTGCGCTACGTGATGGAGGTGGCGCTGCTGGCGCACAAGCTGGCGGGCGGCAGTGATTTTGCGACGCCCTGGCCGACCGACGACCCGGGGCTCACGCGCGCGCAGGTGCGCGCCGTGCAGCAGTGGCTGGTAGAGCGCGGCCACTCGGAGGTGACGGCCGACGGCGTGATGGGCCGCCGCACGCGCGACGCGATCGAGAAGGAGCGTGCGCTGCGCGGCATGCCGCCGGGCCGGCGCGTCGGGCAGCGCACGGCGGTAGAGCTGATGCAGGCCTCCGCGGCCGCGGTGCGACCGCCTGCCGCCGCCATGTCGGCCCCTGCCGCAGGTGCGCAGCCGCCTGGCGCCGCGGTGGTGCCGGCGCCTGCAGCCGTCGGGCCGCCGCCGACCTTGATCATCCAGCCCCCGGGCGTCGGGGTGCGCACGCCCGCCCCGCGCCCTTGACGGTCGCGCAAGCGTCACCCGGCCCCGCATGACGACGGCGCAGAAGTTTGACTGGGCCGTGTGCATCGGCCGCTTCCAGCTGTTCCACAACGCGCAGCTGACGCAGCTGCGCGAGGCATTGCGGCTGGCGCCGCGCTGCGCGGTGCTGGTCGGGTCCGCGCACCAGGCGCGCTCGCCGCGCAATCCCTTCACGTTCGAGGAGCGGGTGGCGGTGATCCAGCTCGCCCTCACCGAGGAGGAGCGCGAGCGGGTGGACTTCCTCGCCGTGCGCGACGTGTACGACGAGAAGCGCTGGGTGCGGCAGGTGCGATCCGCGCTGGCGCGGCTCACGGGCTCCGAGCGCACGCGCATCGTGCTGGTGGGCCACCGCAAGGACCCCACGACCCATTACCTCGACGACTTCCCCGACTGGACGCTGCACGACGTCGGCCGGCTGGGCGAGGTGCACGGCAAGGCGCTGCGGGCCGCGCTCTTCGGCACCGAACCGCTGGACGCCGCGCTGGCGGCCATCGCCAGCCAGGTGCCGGCCAGCACCATCGCCTTCCTGCGCGCCTGGGCGCAGTTGCCCTTCCTGGCGCACTTGCGCGAGGAGTGGGCGCAGCTCGCGGAAGAACAAGCGAAATGGGCGACGGCGCCGTACCCCCCGGTGCTGGTGACGGTCGATGCCGTGGTGCGCATCGCCGACCAGGTGCTGCTGATCCGGCGCGGCCATGCACCGGGCAAGGGGCTGCTGGCGGTGCCCGGCGGTTTCATCGAGCCGCGTGAGACCGCCTACCAGTCGGCGGTGCGCGAATTGCGCGAGGAGACCGGCTTGCATTTGCTGCCTTCGGAGATGGAGCACGCGTGCCGGGGCATGCGCGTCTTCGACCACCCCGACCGCAGCCAGCGCGGCCGCGTGATCACGCATGCCTTCTACTTCGACCTGGGCGACCGCATGGTGCCGGAGGTCGCGGGCGGCGACGATGCCGCCGAGGCGCGCTGGGTGGACATCGCTGAACTGCCCTCGCTGGAGGACCAGTTCCACGACGACCACTTCCACCTGCTCGATGCCTTCCTGGGATTCACCCCGGAGGAATGAGCCTCAGGTCACCGGCGCCGGATTGAACAGCACCAGCTGGTTGTGCAGCTTCCACTGCTCGGCCCAGGTCTTCTTGCGCCCGCTCGCGACGTCCAGCATCAGGCGGAACAGCTCCCAGCCCACGTCCTCGATGCTGGCCTTGCCCTCGGCGATGGTGCCGGCGTTGACGTCCATCAGGTCGTGCCAGCGCCGCGCGAGGTCGCTGCGCGTCGCCACCTTGATCACCGGCACCTGCGCCAGGCCGTAGGGCGTGCCGCGGCCGGTGGTGAACACGTGCAGGTTCATGCCGGCGGCCAGCTGCAGCGTGCCGCAGATGAAGTCGCTGGCCGGCGTCGCGGCGTAGGTCAGGCCTTTCTGCCTGAGCTTCTCGCCGGGCGCGAGCACGCCCGAGATCGGCGCCGAGCCGGACTTGACGATGGAGCCCATCGCCTTCTCGACGATGTTGGACAGGCCGCCCTTCTTGTTGCCGGGCGTCGTGTTGGCGCTGCGGTCGACGCTGCCGCGCTGCAGGTAGTCGTCGTACCAGGCCATCTCGCGGATCATGGCCTGCGCCACCTCCGGCGTGGTCGCGCGCGCGGTGAGCTGGGCGATGCCGTCGCGCACCTCGGTGGTCTCGGAGAACATCACGCTGGCGCCGGCGCGCACCAGCAGGTCGGTGCAGAAGCCCACCGCCGGGTTCGCCGTGACGCCGGAGAAGGCATCGCTGCCGCCGCACTGCACGCCGACCACCAGCTCGCTGGCCGGCACGGTCTCGCGCCGGCGCGCGTCCAGGCGCTCCAGGTGCTCCTCGGCCTGCCGCATGATCGAGTCGACCATCGACATGAAGCCCACGTGGGCCTCGTCTTGCAGGCAGACCACGTCCAGTCTGGTCTCGGCGGTGGTGCCGACGTCGGCCACGTTGCGCTCGTCCACCAGCGGGATGCTGCCGGGCGGCAGCAGGCGCTCGGGCTGCAGCTTCTCGCAGCCCAGGCTGACCACCATCACCTCGCCGCCGAAGTTGGGGTTCAGGCTGATGTTGCGCAGCGTTCGGATCGGGATCACCGCATCGGGCGCGTCGATCGCCACGCCGCAGCCGTAGCCGTGCTCCAGCGCCACCACGTCGTCGACGTGGGGGAACCTGGGCAGCAGCTCGGACTTGATGCGCTGCACCGCGAAGTCGGTGACGCCGGCCACGCACTGCACGGTCTGCGTGATGGCCAGGATGTTGCGCGTGCCGACCGAGCCGTCCGGGTTGCGGTAGCCCTCGAACGTGTAGCCCTCCAGCGGCGGCTGCGGCTCTCGTTGGACCGTGGCGATCGGCAGGTCGTCGAGGCCGCGCGCGTCGGGCATCTTCAGCAGCCGCTCGTGCACCCAGCTGCCGGCCGGGATGTCCTTGAGCGCATAGCCGATCGGCACGTCGTAGCGCCGCACCACGCCCTGCGCCGGGATGTCGGCGGTCGCCACCTTGTGTCCCTGCGGCACCTTCTCGCGCAGCCGCAGGCCGGAAGGCAGCAGCGTCCCTTCCGGCAGGCCGCCGTCGTTCGCCACGATGGCCACGTTGTCGGCCTCGTGCATGCGGATCAGGAGGGGCGCCGACGTCATTTCACTCCGCCTTGATGTTGGCGCTGGTGACGACCTGCGCCCAGCGCTTGCGTTCGGACGCGAAGAACTGGTCCTGCTCCTGCGGCGTCATGGTCACCACTTCCGCGCCCTGGCCGGCCAGGCGCGCGCGCACGTCGGGGCTGCGGATGGCGCGGACCAGTTCCGCATTGAGCCGCTGCACGATGGCTTCCGGCGTGCCCTTGGGCGCCAGCACGCCCTGCCAGCTGCCCGACTCGAAGCCGGGCACGCCCTGCTCGGCGATGGTGGGCACGTCGGCGATCAGGGGCATGCGCGTGCGCTTGGACACGGCCAGCAGCTTGAGCTTGCCGCTCTGCACGTGCGGGTAGGTGGCGAGCATGCCGTTCATCATCACCTGCGTCTGACCGCCCACGGTGTCCGTGATGGCCTGGCTGCCACCCTTGTAGGGAACGTACTGCCAGCGCGCGCCCACGGCCTGCGCCAGCGCCACGCCCGCGAGGTGCGGCGCGCCGCCGGTGCCGCTGACGGCGAAGTTCAGGTCCTTCTGCTTGGACAGCGCGATCAGCTCCTTCATGTTGTTGGCGGGCACCGAGGGGTGCACCACCAGCAGGTGCGGCGAATAGGCCAGCATGGTGACGCCGCGCAATTCCTTCGACGGATCGAGGGGCAGCTTCGCGTACACCGAGGGCGAGATCGCCAGTGCGCCGACGTCGCACAGCAGCAGCGTGTAGCCGTCGGGCGCGGACTTGGCGACCAGGTCGGCGCCGAGGTTGCCGTTGGCGCCGGGCTTGTTGTCCACCAGCACCGACTGCTTGAGCGAGTCCGCCAGCAGGTTGCCGATGGAGCGGGCGATGATGTCCGAGGAGCCGCCGGGCGGGTAGGGAACGACCAGGCGGATCGGCTTGGATGGCCACTTGTCGGCCTGCGCCAGCACGCCGGGGGCGGCGAGCGTGGCAGCGGTGGACAGCAGGACTTGGCGACGGTTCATGCGCATGGGGTCTCCTGGATGGGGATGGGGCTCGGACGGCCCCGTGGCTCGCGACGTGGAAAGCATAGAGCGAACGGCAGCCGGCCGCACGGGGGCCTCGCGGCCGGGTTCATGCTTGGGTATAGGCCGTCTTCACGGTGGTGTAGAACTCCGCGGCGTAGCGTCCCTGCTCGCGCGGCCCGTAGCTGGAACCCTTGCGGCCGCCGAAGGGCACGTGGTAGTCCACGCCCGCCGTCGGCAGGTTGACCATCACCATGCCGGCCTGCGCATGGCGCTTGAAGTGCGTGGCGTGCTTGAGCGACGTGGTGGCGATGCCGGCGGCCAGGCCAAATTCGGTGTCGTTGGCCAGGGCCAGCGCTTCGTCGTAGTTCTTCGCGCGGAGCACGCTCACCACCGGGCCGAAGATCTCCTCGCGGTTGATGCGCATGTCCTTGGTCGTCTCGGTGAACAGGGCCGGGCGCAGGTAGTGGCCGGGGGCGCCGTCGCCGTTCTTCGCGATGGCTTCGCCGCCGGCCACCAGCCTGGCGCCTTCCTGCTTGCCGATGGCGATGTACTCCAGATCCTGCGCCAGCTGCTTTTCGTCCACCACGGGGCCGACTTCGGTGCCGGCCTTGCGTGCGTCGTCGACCTTGAGCGTGGCGATGCGCTTCGCCATCGTGTCGACGAAGCGGTCGTGGATGCCTTCGGTGACGATCAGGCGCGAGGACGCGGTGCAGCGCTGGCCGGTGGAGAAGAAGCCGCTGTTGATGGCGGCAGTGACGGCCACGTCGAGGTCGGCGTCGTCCAGCACCACCATCGGGTTCTTGCCGCCCATCTCGAGCTGGAACTTGGCCATGCGCGCGACGCAGGCGGCGGCGATGCGCTGGCCGGTGGCCACGGAGCCGGTGAAGCTGATGGCGTTGACGCGCTTGTCGTCGAGCAGCACCTGGCCCACTTCGGAGCCTCGGCCCATCACCAGGTTGAACACGCCGGCCGGCAGGCCCGCGCGGTGCAGGATGTCTGCGATGGCCCAGGCGCTGCCCGGCACCAGGTCCGCGGGCTTGAGCACCACCGTGTTGCCGAAGGCCAGCGCGGGCGCGATCTTCCACGCGGGAATCGCGATCGGGAAGTTCCAGGGCGTGATCAGGCCCACCACGCCGATCGGCTCGCGCGTGACTTCGACGCCGACACCGGGACGCACCGAGGGCACCACCTCGCCGCCGACGCGCAGCGCCTCGCCGGCAAAGAACTTGAAGATGTTGCCGGCGCGCGCGACCTCGCCGATCGCTTCCGGAAGGGTCTTGCCTTCCTCGCGCGCGAGCAGGTCGCCCAGCTCGTTGCGGCGCGCCAGGATCTCGGCGCCGGCCGCGTCGAGGATGTCGAAGCGCTGCTGCGGCGTCGACACGCCCCACGCGTGCTGCGCCTTCGCGGCGGCGCCGATGGCAGCGCGCGCCTGTTCGGCATCCGCCTGCGCGTACTCGCCGACCACGTCGCGCGTGTCGGAGGGATTGATGTTGCGGCTGGCGCGGGGTCCGTCGACCCACTCGCCGGCGATGAGGTTCTTGAACATGTTTGCCTTTCGGTCTTTCTCCTTCCCCCATTGGGGGAAGGCTGGGATGGGGGCGCTCGGCGCGAGCTGGGCGCTACTCGCGAGCGCCCCCACCCCAACCCTCCCCCACGGGGGGAGGGAGAGAAATCACGTCACCGCACCAAACACGGCCTCTTCGGATCGAACTTCCACCCCGGCACCAGGAATTGCATGCCGATCGCATCGTCACGCGCGCCCAGGCCGTGCTGCTTGTAGAGCGCGTTGGCTTTTTCCAGCTCCGCTTCGTCGATCGCTATCCCCAGCCCCGGCTTCTTCGGCACCTGCACGTAACCCTCGCGGATCTGCAGCGGGTCCTTCGTCAGGCGCTGGCCGTCCTGCCAGATCCAGTGCGTGTCGATCGCCGTCACCTTGCCGGGCGCGGCCGCGCCGACGTGCGTGAACATCGCCAGCGAAATGTCGAAGTGGTTGTTGGAGTGCGAGCCCCAGGTGAGGCCCCAGTCGCGGCAGGTCTGGGCCACGCGCACCGAGCCCGCCATCGTCCAGAAGTGCGGATCGGCCAGCGGGATGTCCACGGACTGCAGGGCCAGCGAATGCGCCAGCTGCCGCCAGTCGGTGGCGACCATGTTGGTCGCGGTCGGCAGTCCCGTGGCGCGGCGGAATTCCGCCATCACCTCGCGGCCGGAGAAGCCGTCCTCGGCGCCGCACGGGTCTTCGGCATAGGCGACGACGCCGCGCATCTTCTGGCCCAGGCGGATCGCATCCTTCAGCAGCCAGCCGCCGTTGGGGTCCAACGTGACGCGGGCCTCGGGAAAGCGCTCGTGCAGCGCTGTCACGGCTTCGACTTCCTCGTCGCCGCGCAGCACGCCGCCCTTGAGCTTGAAGTCCTGGAAGCCGTAGCGCTTCTGCGCCGCCTCCGCCAGCCGCACGATCGCCTCGGGCGTCATGGCCTCCTCGTGGCGCAGGCGCGACCAGTCGTCCTTGGCATCTGGCTCGCTCGCGTAGGGCAGGTCGGTCTTCTTGCGATCGCCCACGTAGAACAGGTAGCCGAGCATCTGCACCGCGTCGCGCTGCTGGCCTTCGCCGAGCAGGGCGGCGACCGGCATGCCCAGGTGCTGGCCCTGCAGGTCGAGCAGCGCCGATTCCACCGCGGTGACCGCGTGGATGGTCGTGCGCAGGTCGAAGGTCTGGTTGCCGCGGCCGCCGGCATCGCGGTCCGCGAATTTCGTGCGCATCGCGTTGAGGATCGCCTGCAGGTTGCCGACGGTCTGGCCTTCCACCAGGGCACGCGCATCCTCCAGCGTCTGCCGGATCTTCTCGCCGCCCGGCACTTCGCCCAGGCCGGTGTGGCCCGCGTTGTCGGTGACGAGGACGATGTTGCGGGTGAAGAAGGGCGCATGCGCGCCCGAGAGGTTCAGCAGCATGCCGTCGCGGCCGGCGACCGGGACCACGCGCATGCTCTTGACGATGGGAGAACTCATTTGAAGTCCTGAAGGTTTCCATTCCGGTGCCACCGCGGAACCGGCTTCGCCGGGCCGCTGGTGGCGCCCCCTCGAGGGGGAGGCGGCCGCAGGCCGCTTCGGGGGTGGGCCCACTTAATCGGCGGTGATCTTGCGGGCCTCGATCAGCGCCTTCCAGCGCGCGTATTCGAGGGCCTGGAACTTCGCGAAGTGCTCCGGCGTGTCGGCCACGATCTCGAAGCCCTGGGCCAGCAGCTTCTCCTTGACGGCGGGATCGTTCAGCGAGGCGACGATGGCGGCGTGCAGCTTGGACTTGACGTCCGCGGGCAAGCCCTTGGGCGCGGCGATCGCCTGCCAGGACTGCACCTCGGCGCCCTTGACGCCTTGCTCCTGCAGCGTGGCGACGTCCGGCAGCAGCGGCGAGCGCTTCTCCGAGGAGATCGCCAGCGCGCGCACCTTGCCCGCCTTGATGTGCTGGAGGATGCTGTTGATGTTGACGAAGGCCGCGTCGACCTGGCCGCCCAGCAGGTCGTTGATGGCGGGGCCGCCGCCCTTGTACGGGATGTGCAGGCCTTCGGTGCCGGTCTGCTGCCAGAACAGTTCGGCCGACAGGTGATCGGACGAGCCGTTGCCCGACGAGGCGAAGCTCACCTTGCCCGGGGTCTTCTTCAGGTGCGCCAGCAGGTCGGCCACCGACTTGTCGGCCGAGTTCACCGGCACGACCAGCACGTTGGGCGCCTGCACCGCGATCGTGATCGGGTCGAAGTCCTTCAGCGCGTCGTACTGCACGCCCTTGATCAGGTGCGGCGCGATCACGAACGGGCCGAGCGAGGACACGAACAATGTGTAGCCGTCGGCCGGCGCGCGCTTGACGAACGCGGCGCCGATGGTGCCGGTGGCGCCCGGCTTGTTGTCGATGATGAAGGTGCCGCCCAGCTTCTCCTGCAGCTTCTGCGAGAGCACGCGGGCGATCGCGTCGGTCGAGCCGCCCGGCGGGAAGGGCACGACCAGGGTGACGGTCTTTTCGGGGTAGGCGGCGAAGGCGCTGGTGGCGGCGGCCACGGCGAGCGCCAGGCCCATCAGGGTTTTCTTCAGCATGGTTGTCTCCTGGGTCTCTCTGGGGATCTACTGCGGGCCGAGCTTGCGGATCAGCGCGGCCAGTTCTTCCACTTCCTGCGGCTTCAGGTCGGACAGGGGCGGGCGCACCGGGCCGGCGCTCCTGCCGACGACGGTGGCGCCGGCCTTCACGATGGACACGGCATAGCCTTCGCCCTTGTTGCGGATCGACAGGTAGGGCAGGAAGAACTCGTCGATGATGCGGCTGACCGTGACCTGGTCGCCGCTGGCGTACGCGTCGTAGAACTGCACCGCGGTGCGCGGGATGAAGTTGAAGACGGCGGACGAATAGGTGGGCACGCCCAGGGCCTTGTAGGCGTTGGCGTAGACCTCGTGCGTGGGCATGCCGCCGATGTAGACGAAGCGGTCGCCCAGCTGCTGGCGGATGGAGACGATGCGCTCGATGTCGCCCAGGCCGTCCTTGAAGCCGATCAGGTTGGGACAGCGTTCGGCCAGCTTCAGCAGGCTCTGCGCCGTGAGCTTGGTCGCGCCGCGGTTGTAGACGATCACGCCGATCTTCACGCTCTTGCACACGGCTTCGACGTGCGCGACCAGGCCGTCCTGCGTGGCTTCGGTCAGGTAATGCGGCAGCAGCAGCACGCCCTGGGCGCCGTTGCGCTCGGCTTCCTGCGCGTACCTGATGGCCAGGGTGGTGCCGCCGCCGGCGCCGCCGACGATGGGCACGCGGCCCTTGCAGGTCTCGGCCGCGGTCTTGATGACGGCGGCGTATTCGGTCGGCTCGAGGGAGAAGAACTCGCCGGTGCCGCCGGCGGCGAACAGCACGGTCGCGCCATAGGGCATCAGCCATTCCAGGCGGTTCGCGTAGCCCTTGGGTTCGAAGCGCAGCTGGCTGTCGAAATCGGTCAGGGGGAAGGACAGCAGGCCCGACGACAGGGCCTTCTTCAGTTCATTCGGGGACATGGTGCTTCCGGTCAAGAGGTAGGACATCATACAACTGACTGGGGGCTCCGCCATCCAATTTCCGACCCATTCCTGGGTCTTTCAGCGCGCCTCGGCCAGCCGGCGCCGGCGCTCCCTGCTGTTCGCCAGGTGGGTCCGCATGGCCGCCCGAGCGGCCTCCGGGTCCTGGTGCGCGATGGCGTCGACGATGCTTTCGTGCTCCGCGTTGACCCGGCGCAGGTAGGCCTGGCGGTCCGGGGTGAGCGGGCCGGGCGGCTCCAGCCGGGCGCGCGGAATCATCATCCCGCCCAGGGTGGCCATCAGGTCGACGAAGTGGTGGTTCTGGGTGGCGCGGGCGATCTCCAGGTGGAACTGGAAGTCCGGCCCGACCGCGTCGCGGCCTTCCTCCACCGCGCTCATGAAGGCCTTCAAGGCGTTGCGCAGCGTTTGCAGGTTCTCCGGGGTGCGGCGCATGGCGGCGAGGGCCGCGCTCTCGGTCTCCACGCCGATGCGCAGTTCCAGCACGGCGATCACGTCCTGCAGCGTCTCCAGCTGCTCCGGCGCGATCCGGAACGATGCGGCATCGCCCAGGCCGACCACGAAGGTGCCGACGCCATGGCGGGTCTCGACCAGGCCGGCGGCCTGCAGGCGGGAGATCGCCTCGCGCACCACGGTGCGGCTGACGCCGAACTCCTCCATGATCGCCGCCTCCGTCGGCAGCTTCTCGCCGGTGGCCAGCGAGCCGTCACGGATGCGCCCGGTCAGCGCATCGACCACGTCGTGGGCCAGGCTGCGGGGGCGGCGGCGCACCACTTCATTCATCGGGAAAACCCTCTCTTCGCATCAGGAGCTGTCTGGCCATACTTGTACGACGACTGATAACAGATGACAAGCGCCTGAACCCGAATGTAGCAGGCGACCCCCCAAAAAAACCACCATGACCGCCCCCGCCACCCCCCTTTCGCTCGGCCGTGTCCTGCTCACCGGCGCCGCCGGCGGCCTCGGCCGGGTGCTGCGCCCCCGGCTGCAGGCCCGCTGCAACCTGCTGCGGGTGAGCGACGTCGCCGCCATGGATCCCGCTGCCGCCGGCGAGGAGGTGGTGCCAGCCAGGCTGGAAGACCGCGCCGCCGTGGACGCGCTGCTGCAGGGCATGGACGCCGTGGTGCACCTGGGCGGCATCTCCACCGAGCAGCCCTTCGACGCCATCCTGCAGGCCAACATCGTCGGCGCATACAACCTGTACGAGGCGGCGCGCCGGCACGGGGTCAAGCGCATCGTGTTCGCCAGTTCCAACCACGTCACGGGCTTCTACCGGCAGGACGAGGTGATCGACGCGACCATGCCGGTGCGCCCCGACGGCTACTACGGCCTGTCCAAGGCCTTCGGCGAGAACCTCTCGCGCTTCTACTTCGACCGCTACGGCATCGAGACAGTCTGCCTGCGCATCGGCTCCTCCTTCCCCGAGCCCAAGGACCGCCGCATGCTGGCCACCTGGCTGAGCTACGACGACCTCGAGCGGCTGGTGGTCGCGAGCCTCACCGCGCCCGTGGTCGGCCACAGCGTCGTCTTCGGCATGTCCGACAACGCCACGACCTGGTGGGACAACACGCAGGCGCGCCACATCGGCTTCCGGCCGCAGGACAGTTCCGAGCCGTTCCGCGCCGCGCGCGAAGCGGCGCAGCCGGCGCCGGACCACCAGGACCCGGCCGTGATCTACCAGGGCGGCGCCTTCGTGCGCATGGGCCCGTTCGAATGAAACCCTGTTCCCGCCATCAAGAGGAGACTTCCATGCGCGTACTCAAGCGAACCGCTGTCCTGCTGGCCCTGGCTGCCGCGGCCGCGGCCCAGGCCACCGAGTTCCGGTCCTCGGACATCCATCCGGATGACTATCCCACCGTGCTGGCGGTCCGCCACATGGGCGAGACGCTTTCCAAGGCCACCAACGGCAGGCACACCATCAAGGTGTTCGCCAAGTCGGCGCTGGGCTCCGAGAAGGACACGATCGAGCAGACCAAGCTGGGCGCGCTCGCCATGACCCGCGTGAACGTGGCGCCGATGAACAACATCTGCCCCGCCACCATGGTGCCGACCATGCCCTTCCTGTTCCGCAACACGGCGCACATGCGCAAGGTGCTGGACGGCGCGATCGGCGACGAGATCCTCAAGAGCTGCGAGGAGCAGGGCTTCGTCGGCCTGGCCTTCTACGACTCGGGCGCGCGCTCGATCTACTCGGTGAAGAAGCCGATCCACACCCTGGCCGACACCAAGGGCATGAAGATCCGCGTGCAGCAGTCCGACCTGTGGGTGTCGCTGATGGAAGCCATGGGCGCCAACGCGACGCCGATGCCCTTCGGCGAGGTCTACACCGCGCTCAAGACTGGCCTGGTCGACGCCGCCGAGAACAACTACCCCAGCTACGAGAGCACCCGCCACTTCGAAGTGGCCAAGTACTACAACAAGACCGAACACTCGATGGCACCCGAGATCCTGCTGTTCTCCAAGAAGACCTGGGACACGCTGACGCCGGCAGACCAGCAGGCCATCCGCGCCGCGGCCAAGGAATCGGTGGGCTACATGCGCACGCTGTGGGACGAGCGCGAGGCCAAGTCGCTCGCCATCGTCAAGGCCGGCGGCGCGCAGATCGTCGACGTCGACACGGCCAGTTTCCGGGCGGCGATGAAGCCGGTGTACGACAAGTACCTGAAGGACCCGAAGCTGCAGGACATGGTCAAGCGCGTCGGCGACGTCAAGTAAGCGCGGCGGCTCCATGCATACCCAAGCCGTGGCGGCCGTCCCCCTGGAGGGGCCGGCCCACCTGTACACCCGTTTCTGCGCCAAGCTGGCGCGGATCTGCCTGCGCATCGGCGTGGCCGGCATGTGCCTGCTGATCGTGGCCGTGCTGTACCAGGTGGTCGGCCGCTACATCTTCAACGACACGCCCACCTGGGCCGAGAGCGGCGCCGTGCTGCTGGTGCTGTACGTGACCATGCTGGGCATGGCCGTGGGCGTGCGCGATGCCGGCCACATCGGCCTGGAATCGATGCTCGTGCTGGCGCCGGAGAAGGTGCGGCTCGCGATGGAGCGGCTGATCCACGTGCTGGTGCTGGTCTTCGGCGTCGTCATGGCCTGGAATTGCGGCGTGCTGGCCCAGAGCGTGTGGAGCTACAAGATCCCGACGCTGGGCATCTCCGAAGCCTTCAAGTACATCCCGCCGGCCATGGCGGGCGTGCTGGTGGCGCTGTTTTCGCTGGAACACCTGATCGCGCTGGCGCGCGGAGAAGAAGTGGAGCCCTCGTGGCACTAACCATCCTGTGCGTGAGCTTCACGCTGCTGCTGCTGCTCGGCGTGCCGGTGGCTTTCTCCATCGGCCTGTCGTCGCTGGCGACCTTGCTGTACGAAGGACTGCCGCTGGCGGTGGGCTTCCAGCAGATGATTTCCGGCATGAACCCGTTCTCGTTCCTGGCGATCCCGTTCTTCATTTTCGCCGGCGAAATCATGATGTACGGCGGCATCGCGGACAAGATCATCGCGCTGGCCAAGTCGATGGCGGGGCATGTGCGCGGCGGCCTGGGCATGAGCAACGTACTGGCCTGCACCTTGTTCGGCGGCGTTTCCGGCTCGCCGGTGGCCGACGTGTCGGCGATGGGCGCAGTGCTCATCCCGCAGATGAAGAAGGAGGGCTACGACGCCGACTACGCGGTGAACGTGACCACCCACGCGTCGCTGGTCGGCGCGCTGATGCCCACCTCGCACAACCTGATCATCTTCGCGCTGGCCGCCAGCGGCAAGGTGAGCATCGCCGCGCTGATCCTCGCGGGCATCGTGCCCGCCGTCATCCTCACCCTCTGCAACCTGGGCGCCGCCTACTTCGTCGCGGTGAAGCGCGGCTACCCGAAGGGCACTTTCCCGGGCTGGAACATCGTCGCCTATTCCTTCGCGGCAGCGCTGCCGGGGCTGGCGGTGGTGGCGATCATCATCGCCGGCATCCTGTCGGGCGCCTTCACCGCCACCGAGTCGGCTTCGGTCGCGGTGCTGTGGGCGCTGTTCCTGGCCGCGCTGGTCTATCGCAAGCTGACGCGCGAACAGTTCCTGAAGGCCGCGGCCAAGGCGGTCAAGAGCACGGGCACGGTGCTGCTGCTGATCGGCATCAGCTCCATGTTCGGCTACCTGATCGGCCTGTACGGCGTGGCCGAACTCACGGGCAAGATGTTGTCCGGCGTGAGCTCGCAGCCCTGGGTGATCTTCCTGTGGGTCAACATCATCCTGTTCGTGCTGGGCACCTTCCTGGACATGGCGGCGACCATCCTGATCTGCACGCCGATCTTCCTGCCGATCTGCCAGCAGTTCGGCATGAGCACCGAGCAGTTCGGCATCGTCATGCTGATCAACTGCGCGCTGGGGCTGAACACCCCGCCGGTGGGCACGACGCAGTTCGTCGGCTGCACCATCGGCGAGGTCTCGGTGGGCACCGTGATGAAGACCATCTGGCCCTTCTACGGCGGCCTCATCGTCGCGCTGATGCTGGTCACTTATGTGCCCGCGTTCTCCATGGCGCTGCCCAACCTGGTGCTGAAATGAGCGAGGGCTTCGCGTGCGGCCCGTGCGACGAGGACCTGCATCCCCAGGCCCCGCAGTGGTCGCCGCCCGTGGTGTTCCAATAGGCGGATGTCCAAGCCGCAAGTCCTCCTGACCTTCGGCGACACTGCACGCCGCAATGACTACGGCGAGTCAGCGCTCGCGGCGCTGCGTGCGCTGGCCGAGGTGCGCCTGCATACCGGCGACCTGCCGCTGGCGGGCCGCATGCCGCTCGGCGCGCTCAACGCGGCGCAGGCCACCCGCCTGCACCTCCTCCAGGCCCACTGAGGTCCCCCGCATGCAGTCCACCGCGACCCCGAACTTCGCTCCCAGCGTCCGCTGCCCCGACCCCCGCATCGAGGTGCTGGACGAACGCTTCCTGAAGCTGCGCCTGTTCAGCGCCAGCGTGGAGCAGCTCGCCACCGGCCTGCGCTGGGCCGAGGGGCCGGTCTGGTTCGGCGACGGCCGCTACCTGCTGGTCTCGGACATCCCCAACAACCGCATCCTGCGCTGGGACGAAGCCTCCGGCTCGGTGAGCGAGTTCCGCGCGCCGTCGAACAACGCCAACGGCAACTTCCGCGACCGCCAGGGCCGGCTGCTCACCTGCGAGCACCTCACGCGCCGCGTCACGCGCACCGAATACGACGGCCGCATCACGGTGCTGGCCGACCGCCACGAGGGCAAGCGCTTGAATTCGCCCAACGACATCGTCTGCGCGCGGGACGGCAGCATCTGGTTCACCGATCCCAGCTTCGGCATCGCGGGCCACTGGGAAGGCGAGCCGGCCGAGCAGGAGCTGCCGCACGCTGTCTACCGGCTCGCACCGGATGGCACGCTGCGCCAGGTGCTCACCGATCTCGCGGCGCCCAACGGGCTCGCTTTTTCGCCGGACGAGTCCGTGCTGTACGTGGTGGAAAGCCGCGCCACGCCGCATCGCCGGATCTGGGCCTACGACCACGCGGCGGACGGTGGGCTGTCCAACAAGCGGCTTGCGCTGGATGCCAAGGGCCCGGGCGCGTTCGACGGGTTCCGCGTCGACGTCGCGGGCAACCTGTGGTGCGGCTTCGGCGGCAACGGCGCGCCCGGCGTCGACTCCGAAGGCCTGGACGGCGTGCGCGTGTTCGCGCCCGACGGCACGGCCATCGGCCACATCCATCTGCCGGAACGCTGCGCCAACGTCTGCTTCGGCGGCCGGCACCGCAACCGCCTGTTCATGGCGGCCAGCCACTCGCTCTACGCGCTGTACGTGAACACGCAGGGCGCGGACTGAGTGACGGGCGGCGACCGGGCTTAAGCGCCGGTTAAGACGCGATGCAAAAACTGGCGCGGTCGTCCGTGGGAGGGCCGCACCATGCAGAAGCCCCATGTCATTGCGGCCGTGCTGGCCGGCGCTGTCGCCTGCGGCGTGGCGCCGGCCGCCGCACAGGTCCAGGCGAGCCCGGACCCGGTGGGCGACGCACTGCGATACGGGCTGCCGCTGGCCGCCGCGGCCCTGTCGCTCTACCACCGCGACGGGGAGGGCGCATTGCAGCTGGGCACGTCCTTTCTGGTGGCGCAGGGCACGACCGAGATCCTGAAGCACACGATCGACAGCCCGAGGCCCGACGGAACGGGCTACGGCTTTCCCTCAGGCCACACGTCGGCGGTGTTTTCCGCCGCGGGTTTCGTGCATCGGCGCTACGGCCTCGGCGAGGCCTGGCCTTTCTACGCGCTCGCCACGGTGACCGCCTACGAGCGCGTGCACCACGACCACCACACCACCGCACAGGTGGTGGGCGGCGCGGTGGTCGGCCTGGGTTCGGCGTTCCTGTTCACGAACCCGCTGCCGGACGGCGGCGTGGTCGGAGTGTCGTGGCGCGGTGGCGGGCCGTGGGTGTCGTATGCCAGGACGTGGTGAGGGCGGTTCGGCCAAGGGGAAGGTCCTGCGCGGCAGGACGAATTCAGCTGGAACCGCCTGCCGACCTGCGTCCTAGCGCAATCCCAGCATCCGCCCCAGGCTGGGCTCGGCGCCATGCTGGCGCAGCTCGATGTTGCGCTCCAGGGCCCGCAGGTGCTGCTCCATCAGGTGCGCGGCGCCGTCGCCGTCGCCGCGGGCGATGCACTCGACCAGCGCCTCGTGCTCCTCGTGCTCGCAACTGGCGTTGCCGGGGGCTTCGTACAGCGCGACGATCAGCGAGCAGCGCGACAGCAGTTCGCCCAGGTAGCGCTCCAGGATCGGGTTGCCCGCCAGCTGCGCCAGGCGCAGGTGGAAGGAGCTCGCCAGGCGCGACCAGGCGGGCTGGTCGAATCCGTGCATCGCCTCGTGCTCGCGACGCATGCGCTCGCGCAGGTCGCGCAAGTCCGCCGGCTTCACGTTCTGCGCCGCCAGCCGCACGATCGCGGCTTCCAACCCGCGCCGCGCCTCGAAAATCTGCCGCGTCTCCTCGGGCGTGGGTGTCGCCACCACCGCGCCCTTGTTGAGGCGCAGCTCGACGATGTGGTCGTGCGCCAGCCGCTGCAGCACCTTGCGCACCACGGAGCGCGTGACGCCGAAAAGATCGCACAGCGCGGCCTCGGGCAGCTTGGTGCCCGGTGGGAGCCGCTGGCCCATGACGCTGTCGAACACGGCGTCGTAGATGTGCTGCTCGACACCGGCGGGGACCGCCTGCAACCGCGCGCGCGCGGCGCCGGCTTCGCGCAGCGGGGCGGCGAGGGGCGGGACGGCCTTCATGGCTGCAAGGCGATGGAGCCGGGCAGCACCGCATGCAGCCGGCGCGCCAGAGCGATCAGGTGCAGGTCGCTGCCGGCGGGCCCGATCAGTGAAACGCCGATCGGCAGGCCCTCCGCATCGCGGCACGGCAGGCTCACCTGCGGCAGGCCGGCGAGGCCCGCGATGCAGGTGATGCGCAGGGTGCGAAGGCGCACGGCATCGACGCTCTCCGCGGCCGCATCGCGCAGCGGCGCCACGCTGGCCGCGGACGGGACCAGCGCCACGCCGTCCTCGCCGATCACGCCGCGCACGAAGGAACGCACCTGGTCGATCGCGGTCCAGGCCTGCTGCGCGGCCTCCGGGCTGACGCCGCTGGCGAAGCGCCAGCGCGCGGCCACCGGCGCCGCGAAGCCCGGGTCGTTGTTGCCGATCCAGCCGCCATGCACCTGCCAGCCTTCGTGGGCGGAGGCCATCAGGTAGTGCTGGCGCCAGGCGTCCAACGGTGCGCGCGCATCGAAAGCGAGTGCGTTCGGCGCCAGGCCGAGCGGGTCCGTGACCGCGGTCCAGGCCGCCTCCAGCGCCGGCCGGAAGGCCGCATCGGCCTCGCTCCACGCCGCCGACCAGCGCAAGGCGCTGCGCCATGCAGGCGCCGGCGGCGCCGGCAGCAGCACGCGCCCCACGCGCTCGAAGACGGCGGGGTCGCGCGCCAGCCAGGTGGCCGTGTCGAAGCTGGGATGCAGCGGTACCAGGCCGTCGCGGGAGAGCAGGCCATGGGTCGTGCGCAGGCCCCACAGGCCGCAATAGCTGGCCGGCACCCGCGTGGAGCCGCCGGTGTCGGTGCCCAGCGCGAAGTCCACCAGGCCTGCCGCCACCGCCGCGGCCGACCCGCTGGACGAACCGCCCGGCACGCGCCCCGGCGCGCGCGTATTGAGCGGCGTGCCGTAGTGCGCGTTGTCGCCGTGGATGCTGTAGGCGAGTTCGTCGGTGACCACCTTGCCTTGCAGTGTCGCGCCGGCGGCCAGCAGGCGCTCCACCAGCGGACTGCTCGCCTGCGGCACGGGGTGGGTGGCGAGCCAGCGTGGATTGCCGGCCCCGGTGGGATGGCCGGCCACGTCGTACACGTCCTTGGCTGCGAAGGCGAGACCGGCAAGCGGCCCGTCGGGAGAGCCTTGCACGACGAAGCGGCCGTGCGGCACCCAGGCGCCGACGCGGTCGTCGACCGTGAACGAAGCACGTACGGGATCACCTCCCCGTGCGGCGCTCACCGGATCACCTCCGCCACGATGGCCTGCGGTATGCATGCGAACTCCTGCGGCCGCGCGGCGACCAGCGTGTCCATGTGCCGAGCGATCGCGCCGGGCGTGGTGCACCACACCTGGCCGGCGTCGCGCGCGGCCGCGATGCGCGCGAGCGCGCGGCGCAGGTGGCGCAGCCGGTAGGGCTGGCCCACGATGTAGGGATGCAGGGCCAGGCCCATCACCAGCGGCGTCCGCGCGGCCTGCTCCAGCATCTCCTCGAAGTTGTCGATGACCAGGTCACAGAAGTCGCGGGCGTCCATCTGGCGTCCCATGACCATCGGGATGTCGTTCAGTTCCTGCGGATAGGGGATGGACCACAGGCGAGCGCCGCTGCGGGTGCGCATCGCCACCGGCTGGTCGTCGTGGCACCAGTTCAGCGTGTAGCGGTAGCCGGCCTCGGCCAGCAGGTCGGGCGTGGCGCGGCTCTCCGAGATCCAGGGAGACAGCCAGCCCGCGGGATGCTGGCCGCTTTCGGCGTGGATGCGTGCGCGGCAGGCGGCGAGCAGCGAGGCCTCGGCATCCTCGGTCCAGCCGCCCTGCCGCTCCGCGTTGGTGTGCCCGTGCCCCACCAGTTCGTCGCCGCGCGCGACGCAGGCCGCGACCAGCTCGGGGCAGTGGTCGTACAGCGCCGTGTTGACGATCGCTGCCGCCGGCAAGTGCAGCTGGTCGAAGAGCTCCAGGCAGCGCCAGGCGCCCACGCGGTTGCCGTACTCGCGCCAGCTGTGGTTGAGCACGTCGGGGTGCGGCGAGGCCGGACCGAGGCAGGCGCCGAGCCCGTCGCCGAAGCTGAAGTGCTCCAGGTTGAAGCCCAGGTACACGGCCAGCCCGGCTCCCTCCGGCCAGCGCCAGTGCGGCCGGCGCGTGATCGGCCGGTAGTCGAAGCGGCCGTGGTCCGGCAGCGCGCCGGTCCATTGCGGCGCATCGGCGCCCGGGGTGCTCATGCCGTCTCCAGGGTGGCGAGGCCGGCGCGCACCAGCAGCCATTCGGCGCTGTCGTTCCAGACGTCCATGTGCGTGATCCTGCCGTGACGCACCACGTAGCGGTCGACATAGCGGTTGCCTTCGAAAGGCGTGCCGTCCGGCCACGCGCCGTGCAGCGTGCCCAGGCTGTACACCACGGTCTCCTCGTCGCTGCCGCCGCCGACCACCTCGGTGCGTTCGATGCGTTTCTTCACCCACGCATAGCGCTTCGCATTGAAGGCGCTGCACTCCGAGGGATGGCCCATCGCGCGGTTGCCGGTGAAGCGGATGCGCAGGTCCGGCGCGATGAAGGCGCTGGCGGCCGCCGGGTCCGGGATCATCAACAGGCGCAGGTACTCGCCGACGATCTGGGCGGGCGTGGCGGTGGTTGGTGCGGGGCTGGACATGGTCTGCACTCCTTCAGTGCGCGCCGGGCTTGGCACGACAGCGGGTGCAAGAGCTGTGCCGGATCGTGCACAAAGACGGATGCACCTTGTCCACAAGGTGGCGCGGACATTGTGACCGTCTGGCATGGCCTTTGCGTTCGCGTGCTTCGTCGCGGCGCCTCGCCCCGTTTCGGTGCCGCCTGTTCAACGGAGAACCGCCATGTCCTTCCCATCCCGCCGCACCGTCCTGGCCGCCGCTCTGTGTGCCGGCCTCCTGCCCATCGCCGGCCACGCGGCCGACCCGATCAAGATCGGCCTGGTTACCGCGCTGTCGGGCCAATCGGCCCTGGCCGGCGAGGCGATCACGCGCGGCCTCTCGGTCGCGATCGACGAGATCAACGCCAAGGGTGGCCTGTTGGGCGGCCGCAAGCTGGAACTGGTGCGCCGCGACGACGAGGCCAACCCGGCCAAGGGCGTGGTGGCCGCGCGCGAACTGATCTTCAAGGAGAAGGTGGCGGTGCTGTTCGGCGGGCTCGACACGCCGGTGTCAATGGCGATCGTGCCGGTGGCCAACCAGGAGAAGGTGCCCTTCGTCGGTCCCTGGGCGGCGGGCACGGCGATCACCCGCAACGGCGCCAATCCCAACTACGCCTTCCGCGTGTCGGCGGTCGACGAGATCGTGGACATCGGCATGGTCGACTATGCGCAGAAGACCTTCAAGACCAGCAAGTTCGGCATGATCCTGGTGAACAACGCCTGGGGCGAATCGAACGAGAAGGGCCTGAACGCCGCGCTGGCCGCCAAAGGGATGAAGGCCGTGGCGATCGAGAAATTCGAGGGCAACGATGTCGACGTGGTGCCGCAGCTCACGCGGCTGAAGGCCGCCGGCGCCGACACGCTGTTCATGGTGGGCAACGTGGGCCCGTCCGCGCAGGTGGTGAAGTCGCTCGACCGCATGGGCTGGCAGGTGCCCATCGTCTCGCACTGGGGTCCCGCGGGCGGCCGCTTCACCGAGCTGGCCGGCCCCAACGGCAAGAACGTGCACTTCGTGCAGACCTACAGCTTCTTCGGCAAGCAGTCGCCGGTGGGCGAGAAGGTGATCGCCGCGCTGAAGGCGAAATACCCCAGCATCAAGGGCCCCGACGACATCACGCCGGCCGTGGGCGTCGCCAACGCCTACGACGGCATGATGCTCGCCGCCCAGGCGATCGCCGCGGCGGGCTCCACCGAAGGGGACGCGGTGCGGCAGGGCTTCTACAAGATCGGCAGCTACCAAGGCCTGATCAAGACCTACAACAAGCCGTTCACGCCGGAGGTGCACGACGCCGTGGCGTCCACCGACTACGTCTGGGCGCAGTTCATCGACAACCGCATCCTGCCGGTGGGCCTGGCCAAGTAGACGATGCTGCTTTCCGCCTGGATCAGCGGACTCGGCCTCGGCAGCATGTACGGGCTGATGGCCCTGGGCTTCTACCTGACCTTCGCCGTCTCCGGCACGGTCAACTTCGCCCAGGGCAGCGCCATGATGCTGGGGGCCGTGTTCACCTACGCCTTCGCGCAGACGCTGGGCTGGCCCATGCCGCTGGCGATCGTGGCGGCGCTGGTCCTGTGCGGGCTGTACGGCCTGCTGGTGGAAGTGGCCGCCGTCAGGCCGTTCGCCAGCCGCGGTTCGGACGCCTGGCTGATGGCGACGGTGGCGCTGGGCATCGTCGCCGACAACCTGGTGATGTTCACCTTCGGCAAGGAGCCGCGCGCGCTGCCTTCGCCGCTGGTGGGAACGCCACTGCGGTTCGCCGGCGAGGGTCTGGGCATCTATCCCCTGCAGCTGCTGATCCCGCTGGTGGGACTGGCCCTGGCCGCGCTGCTGCATGCGCTGTCGCGGCGCACGCGCTGGGGCACGGCGATGCTGGCGGTGGTGCAGAACCGCGACGCGGCGCGGCTGATGGGCATCCCGATCCGCCGCGTGGTGGCGGTCGCCTTTGCGCTGTCGGCGCTGCTGGCGGGCGTGGCCGGCGTGCTGATCGCGCCGCTGTTCAACGTGCATGCCGACATGGGCACGCTGTTCGGGCTGAAGGCCTTCGCGGTGGCGATCCTCGGCGGCATCACCAGCGCCTGGGGCGTGATGCTCGCCGGCATGCTATTCGGCATCTGCGAGGCGCTGATCACCGCGACGCTGGGTTCCAGCTACACGCAGATCCTCAGCTTCGCGCTGGTGATCGTGGTGCTGGCGCTGCGGCCGAACGGCCTGTTCGGACGCGCCGCGGTGCACAAGGTATGAGGCGCGCGTCGACGCTGGGCTGGTCGGCGGGGGCGGTGCTGGTCGCGCTGGGCCTGCTGCTGGCCGCCACTGCCAACGGCTACTACGTGGTGGTGATCGGGCAGGTCGCGCTGCTGGCCGCGGTCGGCATCGGCCTGAACGTGCTGCTGGGACTCGGCGGCCAGATGTCCTTCGGCCACGTCGGCTTCTATGCGCTGGGTGCGTACGGGGTGGCGGTGCTCACCACCAAGGCGGGCTGGAGCTTCTGGGCAGCCTGGCCGGTGGCGGCGCTGGCCTGCGGCGCGGTCGGTGCGCTGCTCGCGCTGCCGGCCCTGCGCGTGCGCGGCCCGTACCTCGCGATGGTCACCATCGCCTTCGGCCTGATCGTCGAGCACGGCATCGTCGAACTGCGCACCCTCACCGGCGGGCAGAACGGGATCATGGGCATCGTCGGCCCCTCGCTGGCCGGGTTCGCCGGCGGCGAGCGCGCGGCGGCTCTGCTGGCCGTGCTGCTGGCGGGCGTGCTGCTGGCCGGCTATGCGCTGCTGGCGCGCGGCACCTGGGGCGCTGCGCTGCGCGCGGTGCGCGACAGCGAGACCGCCGCGCAATCGCTGGGCATCAACCCGCTGGTGGTGAAGACCGTCGCGTTCGCCGTCTCCGCCGTGTGCGCGGGCGCGGCCGGTGCGCTGTTCGCGCCGCTGCAAGGCATGGTAACGCCGCAGGCCTTCGGCTTCATCCAGTCCATCCTGTTCGTGCTGGTGGTGATCGTCGGCGGGGCCGGAACGGTGGCGGGGCCGGTGGTGGGCGCGATCGTGGTCGGCCTGCTGCCAGAGGCGCTGGCTAGCCTGGAGGAATACCGCCTGCTGTTCTTCGGGGCCCTGCTGCTGGTCGTGCTCTGGGTGGCGCCCGACGGTGCAGTCGGCGTGGCGCGCCGCATGTGGCTGCGCTGGGGTGGCCCGCGCCCGGCGCCGCGCGCTCCGCTCGCGGACGGCACCGAGCTGCTGCTGACCTCGCGCGACGCGCCGGCGCCGCTGCACGTCCACGGGCTGGGCATGCGCTTCGGCGGCGTGCACGCGGTGCAGGACCTGCATTGCACGCTCGAGCCCGGCCGCGTGGCCAGCCTGATCGGTCCGAACGGCGCCGGCAAGACCACGGCGCTCAACGTGCTGAGCGGCTTCTACCGTCCGACGGCGGGCCACTTCGCGCTGGGCGCGCACCCGCTGGTGGGCCTGCCGGCCTTTCGCATCGCGCGCGCCGGGCTCGCCCGCACCTACCAGACCTCGCAGCTGTTCGGCACGCTCAGCGTGGAGGACAACGTGGCGCTGGCCATCAGCCATGGCACGCTGGGCCCGCTGCTGGGCGCGACGCGCTTCCGTTCGGCCGCGGTGCGCGAACGCGCGCGCCGCTTGCTCGCCTTCTGCGGCTACACAGGCGACCTGGACTGCCCCGCGGCGGGGCTCGCTCACGTCGACCGGCGCCTGGTCGAGATCGCGCGGGCGCTGGCGACGCAGCCGCGCATGCTGCTGCTGGACGAGCCGGCGGCGGGCCTGTCTTCCGAGGACAAGGAGCGCCTGGGCCGCCTGCTGCGCCGCATCGCGCGCCAGGGCATCGGCGTGCTGCTGGTGGAACACGACATGGCGCTGGTGATGGCGATCTCCGACCAGGTGGTGGTGCTCGACGCCGGGCAGCGCCTGGCGGTGGGCGACCCGGCGACGGTGCAGGCGGATCCCGCCGTGCGCCAGGCCTACCTGGGCGAGGCGATGGCCTTGCGGCCCTCCGCGCGCAAAGTGCGGGACGTCGGCCTGCCGGAACTGCTCGCAGCCGGCAAGCTCGCTGCGGGTTATGGCGCGGGACCGGTGCTGCACGGGGTCGACGTCCAGGTGCGCGCGGGCGAGCTGATCGCGCTGCTGGGTGCCAATGGCGCCGGCAAGTCCACGCTGATGCGCGCGCTGGCCGGATTGCATCGGCCGGTGTTGGGCGGCATCCACCTGGAAGGCCGAGAACTGGCCGGGCTCCCCGCCGAGAAGATTGCCGCGCTGGGCGTGGTGCTGGTGCCCGAGGGCCGCCAGGTGTTTCCCGAACTCAGCGTCGCCGACAACCTGCGCCTGGGCGGCTTCCTGCATCCGCGCGGACGCGAGCAGCGGCTGGAGGACATGCTGCGGCGCTTCCCGAGGCTGCGCGAGCGGCTGCAGCAGCGCGCCGGCCTGCTGTCCGGCGGCGAGCAGCAGATGCTGGCGATCGCGCGCGGCCTGATGGCGTGCCCGCGCGTCCTGCTGCTCGACGAACCCTCGCTGGGCCTCGCGCCCAAGGTGATCGTGGAGCTGTTCCATGCGCTCGACGCGCTGCGGCAGGAGGGCTTGACCATCGTGCTGGTGGACCAGATGGCGGCGCTGGCGCTGGCCCTGGCGGACCGGGCCTACGTGATCGAAGGCGGGCGCATCGTCGCGCAGGGCAGCGCGGCGGAGATCGCGGCCGACGACCTGCTTGCGAAGGCCTACCTGTCCGGTGGCAGCGAAACTGCGGGCGCCGAGCCGCTGCGCGCGGCCTGACTTGGCACCCGCCTGCTAACCGGCGTCCTGGAGCGCGAGTCCGGCCATGCGCAGCGCGCCGGAGAAGCTGCGCGCCACCGCGATGAACAGGTTGGTGTGGCAGAACAGGGCGTCGGGGACGCCGCAGGCGGCGGCGAGTTGCGCTTCCCGCAGGCCGCCCCACGCCTTGGGCAGGTCCATGCGCGACGCGAAGGTGTCCTTGCCGGCGGGCGCCGTGCGCAGCACGAAGCGCTGGCCGCTCTCGTCCGATTCCGGGTAGAGCACCAGCAGCACGTCCGGCATCTCGTCGACCACGACCGAGGTCCAGGGCATGCCGCCTTCGGCCAGGTACAGCACCCTGCCTTCCAGCAGCCGCTCGCTGGCGCGCACCTTGTCCGCGGCGAGCTCCTGGCCGATCCGGCGCAGCACCAGGCGCTCCAGCAAGCGCTGCATCATGGCCATGGCTTCGCCAAAGCGCTCCATCTGCAGGTTCGCCTTGCCGGCGCCATCCAGCCCCTGTTCCTCCAGCCACGTGCTGTTCAGCAGGGCCAGCTGGCTGGACAGGCCGGCGACACCGGGCGACACCACCTGCGCCCCGGTGTCCACCAGGTCCAGGTAGCGCACGAGCGAGGCATCGGCGTCCTGCACCACCTGCGCGATCTTCTCCTCGGCCAGCGTGTGTCCCATGCGCTGCGCCGCCTGCCGCACGTAAGACGCGCCGAATTCGCGCCAGACCAGTCCGGCGCTGGCGTAGCCCTCGGCGCGCACCGTGGCGCCCGATGCGTCCACCCGCACCCGAGCGCCATCGAAGCCGCGCTGGTGGTGGTCGAAGCGACCGCGCCCGGGATCCCACTCGCCGCCGACATCGACGGCGAAATCCGCCGCGGCCACTTCGCGCGGCTCGCGCGTGCGGACGATCTCGTGCTGCGGATGGAGCGCAGCGAGCACGGCGACGCCGAAGACGTCGTCGGCATGGAACGAGCCGCTGTGCGTCGCGATGCGGGGATGCACCACGCTCATGAGAGCAGGTCGAACAGCGTGCGCGCGATCACCTTGGTCGCGCGGCGCAGGTCTTCCAGTTCCAGGTGCTCGTCGGAGCGCTTGGCGTTCGACTCGAGGACGGTGCGCGGCCCCGCGCCGTAGATGACGCCGGGGACGCCCGCCTCGCCGTACAGGCGCACGTCGGTGTAGAGCGGCGTGCCCATCGCGGGAATGTCCTGGCCGAACAGCGTCTTGCCGTGCCGCTGGATCGCGTCCACCAGCGGCTGGTTGCCAGCCAGCGGCTGAAGCGGCTTGGCCAGCAGCATGCGCCGGATGTCCACCGTGATGCCAGGGACAGTGGCCGCCGCATCGGCGATGACCCTGCGGACGGACGCTTCCACTTCCTGCGGGTTCTCTTCGGGGATCATGCGGCGGTCCAGCTTGAACACGACCTTGCCGGGGACCACGTTGGTGTTGGTGCCGCCCTCGATGAGGCCCACGTTGAGGTAGGGATGCCGGATCCCGGCGACCTTGGAGCTCACCTGCTGGTACAGCGTGTTCCGCGCGTACAGCGCGTTCAGGATCTTCACCGCGCCCTGCAGCGCATCGACGCCGGTTTGGGGGACGGCCGCGTGCGCCATCTTGCCGTGCACCGTCACCTCCAGCTGCAGGCAGCCGTTGTGCGCGGTGACCACTTCGTAGCTGAAGCCGGCGGCGATCAGCAGGTCGGGCCGGGTCAGCCTGTTCTTCAGCAGCCAGCCCGGGCCGAGTTCTCCGCCGACTTCCTCGTCGTAGGTGAAGTGCAGCTCGATGCCGCCCTTGAGCGGCGCCTTCAGTGACTCCAGCGCGCGCACCGCGAAGGTGAAGTTCGCGAAGTCGCTCTTGCTCACCGCGGCGGCGCGGCCGTAGAGCTTGCCGTCGGCGATCTCGCCGCCGTAGGGATCGTGCGTCCAGCCTTCGCCGGGCGCGACGACGTCGCCGTGGGCGTTGAGCGCGATCGTGCGGCCCTCGCCGTAGCGGCGCCGCACGATCAGGTTGGTGATCGACTGCAGGCCGTGCGCCTTCACTTCGGCCTCCGGCACCGGGTGCTTCTCGGCCTCCATGCCGAAGCCCTTCAGCAATTCGGCGGTGCGCTCCGCGTGCGGTGCGTTGTTGCCGGGGGGCGTGTCGGTGGGGACGCGGACCAGCTCCTGCAGGAAACGGACTTCCTCGTCGAAGTGCGCGTCGATCCAGGCGTCGAGTCGTTCGTAGTCGTTCATTGCGTGTCCTTGGCCAGCTGTTCCAGCAGGTGCTGGAAGGCGAGCACTCCCAGGTGGATGTCGTCGCTGGTGGTCGATTCCAGCGGGTTGTGGCTGATGCCGGCGTTCTGTCCGCGCACGAACAGCATCGCCTGCGGCATCACTTCGTGCAGCTTCATCGCGTCGTGGCCGGCGCCGCTGGGCATGCGGTACAGCGGCACGCCCAGCGATTGCACCGCGCCTTCCCAGCGCTGCTGCCATTCGGGCGCGCTGGGCGCGGCGGCGGCGCGCATCGTTTCCTCCACGCTGTGACGCAGCCCGCGGCGCTCGCAGATCTCCCCCAGCCTGGCGAGCACGTCCTGCGCCAGGGCGTCCCGCTGCGGGTCGTTGGGCGCCCGCAGGTCGAGCGAGAACAGACACCGTCCCGGCACGACGTTGATGGAGCCGTTGGGGACCTGCAGCATGCCGATCGTGCCCACGGAATCGCCGTCGCGCGCCGCGCGTTGCTCGACGTAGAGCGCGAGTTCCGCGACCGCCACCGCGGCGTCGCGCCGGCGGTCCATGGGCGTGGTGCCGGCGTGGCTGGCCATGCCCATGACCTCGCACTGGTAGCGCACGCCGCCGTTGATGGAGGTGACGATGCCCAGCGGGATGTCCAGTTCGTTGAGCACCGGTCCCTGCTCGATGTGCACTTCCACGAAGCCGAGGTAGCGCGCGGGATCGCGCTGGAGCGCGGAGATCGCTGCCAGCGTCGCGGGCAGGCCGGCGTTGCGCATGGCGTCGCGCATCGGGATGCCGTCCGCGTCCTTCTGGTCCAGCCAGGCCGGGTTGAAGTGGCCGGTCAATGCGCCCGATCCCAGGAAGGTGGCCTTGTAGCGCTGCCCTTCCTCCTCGGCGAAGCCCACCACCTCGATGCCGAAGGGCAGGCGGCGCTTCGCCTGCGCGAGCTCGCGCACGCAGGCCATCGGCGTGAAGATGCCGAGGCGGCCGTCGTACTTGCCGCCGTTGCGCACGGTGTCGTAGTGCGAGCCGGTGAGCAGGACTTTCGCTCCCTCCCCCGCTGGGGGAGGGCTGGGGTGGGGGCGTTCTTCAGCGCGATACCGCCCGACCACGTTGCCCACCGCATCGACCTCGACCTCGTCGAAGCCGCAGGCGCGCAGCTCGTCGGCCAACTGTTTCGCCGCGGCCCGGTGCGCGTCGGTGAGGTAGGTGACGGTCAGCTGGCCCTGTTCCGCGTAGCCCGGGTCGCTGTGCCGCGCGAGTTGTTCCTGCCAGTCCCACACGAGATTGCCCAGGGTCGGCTCGACGCCGAACTTGTCGTTCAGGCGCAGCTCCACGATCCGGTGGATGTTGCGCAGCGCCTCGGCCCGCTCGAAATCGGGGTGGTTCTCCAGCCGCCGCGCGAACGTGTCGATGATCTCCTGGCGGGACAGGCCGGTGCCGCGCGGTCCGCGCACCGCGAGGATGAAGGGAAGGCCAAACTTCGCGTTGTAGTCCGCGTTGAGCTGCTGGATGCGCGCGAACTCCGCGGGCGTGCAGTCGGTGAGGCCGGCCTTGCTTTGCTCGTTCGTCGATTCGCTGGTGAGCGTCTTGCTTACCATGGCCTTGCCGGCGAGTTCCGGGTGGGCCCGGATCAGCGCGAGCTGCCGGTCGGGTCCGGCGTTGCGCACGATGTCCGCCATCGCCTGCTTCAGGTGGCTGAGAGAGCGGAACGGCCGCTGCGCGAGCGCCTCCTGCGCGATCCAGGGCGAGTGCTCGTACAGGCCGTCCAGCAGGCGGGAGGCTTCGTCCGCGGAAGCGGCGTTCACTTGGTCGATGGTGAGGGGCATGTCAGCCCTCCGGGTAGGGGTGGACCTGTTTCCAGTGGCGGGCGATGTCGATGCGGCGGCAGACCCACACGCGATCGTGCCTGGCGATGTGGTCCAGGAAGCGCTGCAGCGCCGTGATGCGGCCGGGGCGGCCGAGCAGGCGGCAATGCATGCCGATGCTCATCATCTTCGGAGCCTCGTCGCCCTCGGCGTAGAGCGCATCGAAGCTGTCGCGCAGGTACTGGAAGAAGGGATCGGCATGCGAATAGCCCTGCGGCAGGGCGAAGCGCATGTCGTTGCAGTCCAGCGTGTAGGGCACGACCAGGTGCGGTGCGGTGCTGCCGTCGGTCTTGCGCACCTTCATCCAGAAGGGCAGGTCGTCGCCGTAGTAGTCGCTGTCGTATGCGAAGCCGCCGTGGTCCACGACCAGGCGCCGCGTGTTCGGGCTGTCGCGGCCGGTGTACCAGCCGAGCGCGCGCTCGCCGGTGAGCCGGGTGAGGATGTCCATCGCCGTGCGCATGTGTTCGCGCTCCACGGCTTCCAGCACGTTCTGGTAATGGATCCACTTCCAGCCATGGCAGGCGATCTCGTGGCCGAGTTCCACGAAGGCCTGCGTCACCTCGGGGCAGCGCTCCAGCGCCATGCTCACGCCGAACACCGTCAGCGGCAGGCCGCGCCGCTCGAACTCGCGCAGGATGCGCCACACGCCCGCGCGCGAACCGTATTCGTAGATGCCCTCCATGCTCATATGGCGCTCGGGGTACGAGGCCGGATTGAACATCTCGGAGAGGAACTGCTCGGACCCCGCGTCCCCGTGCAACACGCTGTTCTCGCCGCCTTCCTCGTAGTTCAGCACGAATTGCACCGCCACCCGCGCCTGGCCGGGCCACTGCGCATGCGGTGGGTTGCGGCCGTAGCCGGCGAGGTCGCGCGGATAGGCAGCGGTGCTGTCGTAGATCCTGGAGTCGACGGGCCCGGCGGCGCCGGGCTGCCCCGCGAGGGGGTGCGAATTGGCTTGAGGCGGCTCGGCGCGGCGTTCGGAGTTCATGCGAGGGCGAGGGCGATGTCGTGGGAGGGAATGGTGCGGTCGAAGGCGAGGCTTTGCTCCACGTGCTGCAGGTGCTCGTCCATCAGCTTCACCGCGCGTTTCTCGTCCTTCGCGGCCAGGGCCTTCACCAGTTCCACGTGTTCTTCCTGCGAATGGGCGGCGAAACTGTCCCGCTGGTACATCAGCGTGATCAGCGAGCTGCGCGAAACCAGGTCCCGCAGGATCTGCGCCAGCACGCCGTTGCCGGCCAGCTCGGCGATGCGCACGTGGAAGTCGCCCAGCAGCTGCTGTCGTTCGCTGGTGTCGTCGTGGCCCATTGCCGCCTTCTCCTGCGCCATGTGCTCGCGCAACGCCTTGATCTTGGCCGGCGTGACGTTGCGGATGAACTCGCGCACCATCTCGGCTTCCAGCAGCCGGCGCACCTGGAACACCTGCCGCGCCTCCACCGCATTGGGCGCCGCGACGAAGGCGCCGCGCGCGGGCTCCATCCTCACCAGGTGTTTCTGCGCGAGCTGGAACAACGCCTGCCGCACGAGCGTGCGCGAGACCCCGAAGTGGTCGGCCAGCTTCTGTTCCGCCAGCTTGGTGCCCGGCTGCAGCCGGTGCTCGACGATGGCGCGCGTCAGCGCCTCGACGATGGTGCGGGTGGGGGAGGGCGCCTGCATGGCGGGCATGATAGCCCCAAAGCTGAAAAGTGTATACACTGCGGTGGACAATCTCTGGAGATCGCCATGGGCCTCAGCACCCACGTCCTCGACACCATGAACGGCACGCCGGCGGCCGGGATGGGGGTGGAGCTCTACGCCATGGGCGGTGCGGCTCCGGCTCTGGTCAAGCGCTTCGTGCTGGACAAGGATGGGCGCAACCCGGACGGACCGCTGTTCGACAACGACAACCTGCAGCGGGGCACGTACCGGCTGGTGTTCGACGTTGCGGCGTACTTCCGCTCACGCGGCGTCGCCCTGCCGGACCCGCCCTTCCTGGACCGCGTCACGCTGGACTTCGGCATCGCGCACGCCAGCCAGCATTACCACGTGCCCTTGCTGGTGAGCCCGTGGAGCTATTCCACCTACCGCGGCTCCTGAAACGAAAAAGGCCGGCGGGTGCCGGCCTTTGTTCGGGGACGCGAAGCTCAGTCCTGGCCTTCGGTCAGGGTGTCCAGCTGGAAGCGGCCGCTCTTGTGCCACAGCCAGGTGTCGGTGTAGACCACCTTGCCCATGCGAGCCGGTGCCGGGAAGGGCGCCGCGTCGCGCACCGTCTTTTCGATCTGCGCCATCACTTCGGGCGCGTGCTTGGGCGCGCGCATCCAGTTCATGGTGCGCACGTAGCCCTGGCTGTCGACCTCCACCTGCAGCACGCCCACGGCGTAGAGCAGGGGAGGCAGGCGGCCCTTCCAGATCTTGTCCTGGTTGAGCGCATAGATGTGGTGGGCGGCGTCGGCGCGATAGGCGCGCGGATTGGTCGCCTGCGAGGTCCGGGCGTTGGCCGGTGCGGCCGGGGCCACGCGCGGTGCCGTGGCGACGGTGGCCGGCGGTGCCGAGGCGCGCGGAGCCTCCGGCGGGGCGGAGGTCGAGCAGGCCGCGAGCAGGGCAGCGCCGAGCAACGCGGGGGTCAGGGGACGCAGGGTGCGGTGATACTTCATCATGGGTCCTGGCGAGGTGGAACGCAGGCTGTCTGCCGGCGCGAATCTACAACGGCGGCGCACGCCGCAATGATGACCTTGGTTACCAAAAGCTTCGTGTCCTTGCCTTTCGCTGCAGAGTAAAGATGCTGCCCCTGCAAGAAGTCACAAACCGGCTCGCCGAGGCCGACGCGGTGTTGGTCTCCGTCCACGAAACTGCCGGGTCCGTGCCGCGCGAACGCGGCGCATGGATGGCGGTTTTTGCCAACACCCTCATCGGCACCATCGGCGGCGGCCACCTCGAGTTGCAGGCGATCGAGGAGGCGCGCCGGCGCCTGGAGGGCGGCACCGGCGATCCGGTGCTGCGCTACGCCCTCGGACCCTCATTGGGACAGTGCTGCGGAGGCGTGGTGCACCTGCGCTACGAGCGGCTCGGCGCCGCCGACGCGCGGTCCCTTGTTAAGCGGTTTTCGGACAACGCGCCACCGGTTGCGTTGTTCGGCGGCGGCCACGTCGGCAAGGCGCTGGTGCAGGTGCTGGGGACGCTGCCGTTTGCCGTGACCTGGATCGACAGCCGCGACGAGATCTTCCCGGCGGAGGTGCCCGACAACGTGCAGTGCGAGCACTCCGATCCCGTGCACGCGGCCGTCGCGCAGCTGGCGCCGCGCTCGCGCGTGCTGGTCATGAGCTTCAGCCACGCCGAAGACCTGGACATCGTGGCCGCCTGCCTGCGACGCCTGCGCGAACGCGGCGACCTGCCCTATGTCGGCCTGATCGGCAGCAAGACCAAGTGGGCCACCTTCCGCCACCGGCTGGAAGAGCGGGGCTTTCGCAAGCAGGAACTGGCGCAGGTCACCTGCCCGATCGGCGTGCCCGGCATCACGGGCAAGGAGCCGGCCGTGATCGCGGTCGCGGTGGCGGCCCAGCTGCTGCAGGCGCCACTTTCTTGAAGCGGACAAACTGTATACACTTTGGTCCACAGGTCGCAGCGGCGCACGACAGGCGCGACCTTCCTCTGCTCAGAGCGCCCGCGGTGGTGAGCAGGTCCCTTCGCCGAGATGCCATGGAAAGCTATCTGCTCGACTGGGCCAACCTGCTGCTGCGCTGGCTGCACGTGATCACCGCCATTGCGTGGGTGGGCTCTTCCTTCTACTTCGTGTTCCTGGACAGCAGCCTCGTCGCGCCCCAGGACGCCAAGCTGCGCGCCGAGGGCGCCACCGGCGAGCTGTGGGCCGTGCACGGCGGCGGCTTCTACCACCCCGTGAAGTACGCGGTGCAACCGCCCTCGCTGCCACCGCACCTGCACTGGTTCTTCTGGGAAAGCTATTCGACCTGGATGTCGGGCTTCGCGCTGTTCACGGTCTCCTACTTGTGGAACGCCGGGACCTACCTGGTCGACAAGTCCCTGATGAACTGGTCACCGCCTGCGGCCGTCGCGGTCGCCTTGTCCTTCCTGGTGGTGTTCTGGCTGCTGTACGACGCGATCTGCCGGATCTTCGGCCAGCGCGACAAGGGCGACGCCATCGTCGGCGCGCTCGTGCTGCTGCTGGTGTGCGCGGCGTCCTGGCTGGCCTGCCACTGGTTCGCCGGACGCGCGGCCTTCCTGCTGGTGGGCGCGATGATCGCCACGTCCATGAGCGCCAACGTGTTCTTCTGGATCATCCCCGGCCAGAAGAAGGTGGTGAAGGCGATCGAGGCCGGCGAACCGGTGGACCCGATCCACGGGTTCCGCGGCAAGCAGCGCAGCGTGCACAACACCTACTTCACGCTGCCGGTGCTGTTTGCGATGCTCTCCAATCACTACGGCTTCCTGTACACGCACCGGCTCAACTGGCTGGTGCTGATCCTGATGATGTTCGCGGGCGCCGCGATCCGCCAGTTCTTCGTGATGCGCCACGGCTGGAAGCTCGGACGCAACCGCAACCCTGCCGGCTATGCGCTGGTGGGCGTGGCGGCGATCGCCGCCACGCTGGTGTGGCTCGCCCCGCAGCCCAGCGAGGTGGCGAAGGCGCCGACCGCTGCCGCCAGCTACGCCGCGGTGCAGAAGGTGCTGGAGCAGCGCTGCTACCAGTGCCACGGGGCGCAGCTGCAGATGAAGAACGTGCGACTCGATTCCGCCGACGGCCTGAAGCTGCACGCGCAGGCTGTCTACCAGCAAGCCGTGGTGGCCAGGACCATGCCGCTGAACAACGCCACGCAGATCACCGACGGTGAGCGCGCCTTGATCGGGCAATGGTTCCAGGAGGGCGCGAAGACGCAGTAGGTGACGACACCAGGAGGAATGATGCGAGAGACAACAGGGCGGACGTTCCGCTGGATGGTTGGCGCGACGGTCGCCGCGATGGTGGCTGCTTGCGGTGGTGGCGGAGGCGATGCCGGCGCAGGGGGTGGCGCTGCACCGCTGCCGGGGCCCACGCCGGATGCGCGCAACGGCAGCTACACGCTGATGGCGGCGGACGCCCGCGAGTACGCGCTGGCCCTGGACTTCGATGCCAACACCTACCGGGTCACCGGCAACGGCGTGGACCAGGCCGGCAGCATCGCGGCCCAGGGCGGCGTGTTCTCCTTCCTGCCCGGCAATGCCGTCGGCGCGACCGGCGCCAGCACCACGCGCTTCAGCCTGGCGACCCACACGGTGATCGGGGAGTTCGCGCTGCCCGGGGGCGCCGTGCCCTTCGTGGCGCCGCGCAGCTTCGTCAACACGCTGGCCGGCGCCGTCGGCACCTACAGCTTCCTGGGCCGCACGGTCGACACCGCGGGCGGCGCGCCCAACACGACCATCCAGCAGGCCGAAATCACCGCGGACGGCCACCTGCGCACCTGCGACGACAGCACGATCTTCTCCATCGGCAGTTGCCCGGTGAGTTCCGTGACGACGGGCACGGTCACGGTGTCCGGTGACCAGTTCACCGCGGCCACCAGCGGCGGCAACATCCCCTTCCGAATCGCGCAGGTGGGCGCGGACAAGGTGTTCCTGCGCGCCAGCGCCTCCACCGGAACCACGCGGCGGTTCATCGTCGGCGTCCCGGCCGGCTCTTCCATTGCCACCGGCAGCTTCACGGGCGGGACGACCGAGCCGGCCTGGGGCACGGTCAGCCTGACGGCCGGGAGCTTCACCAGCACGGGCACCTCGCCCTCGGGCGTGACCACGACCCAGACCGGAACGGCAGCGCCGCTCGCCGTCAGCGGCATGGGCAACGTGACGGTCGTCACCACCACCGCCGCCGGCAACTTCTTCGCCACTCGCACCTCCGAGCTGGGCGTGGTCGTGGCCGGCCGCAACAGCAGCCAGGCGCCCGGCTTCATGGCGATCGGCAAGGTGCAATAAGGACAGCGGCGGGTTACGGCGCGGTTACCGCGTCACAATCGGCGCAGGAGACACGACATGACCGCGCCCGATCCCCGCCAACAGCCCCGCGCCTTCCTCGAACACCTCTACCGCGCGGCGGTGCGCCGGGCGCTGCCGCTGCACAACACCGCGCCATTCCTGCCGCGCCCGCCCAAGGGCCGCACGCTGGTGTTGGGCGCAGGCAAGGCCGGCGGCGCGATGGCACAGGCGGTCGAAGCGCTGTGGCCCGCCGATGCGCCGATCTCCGGCCTGGTGGTCACGCGTTACCACCACACGCCGCCGCGCCCGGCGGGACTGCCGCAGCGCATCGAGGTGGTGGAAGCCGCGCACCCGGTGCCCGATGCCGCGGGGCTGGAGGCGGCCGGGCGGATCCTCGCGCTGGCGCAGGGACTGACGGCGGACGACCTGGTGCTTTGCCTCATCTCGGGCGGCGGCTCGGCGCTGCTGACGCTGCCGGCCGAGGGCCTGTCGCTGGAAGACAAGCAGCGGATCAACCGCGAACTGCTGGACTCGGGCGCCAACATCACCGAGATGAACTGCGTGCGCAAGCACCTGTCGCGCATCAAGGGCGGGCGCCTGGCGGCCGCCTGTGCCCCGGCGCAGGTGGTGACGCTCACCATCAGCGACGTGCCGGGCGACGATCCGTCGGTCATTGCGAGCGGCCCGACGGTGCCCGACGCCACCAGTTGCGCCGACGCCGTCGCGATCCTGCAGCGCTACGGAATCGAAGTGCCCGGCGCCATCATGAGCCTGCTGGAGCAGGGCGCGCTGGAAACGCCCAAGCCCGCCGATGCCGTGTTCCAGGGACAGCAGGTGCACATGATCGCCACGCCGCAGCAGTCGCTGGAAGCCGCCGCCGCGGCCGCGCGCGATGCGGGACTGACCGCCCACATCCTCAGCGACGAGATCGAAGGCGAATCGCGCGAGGTCGGCAAGGTGCACGCGGCGCTGGCGCGCGCGGTGGCGCAGCGTGGCCAGCCCTTCCGCCGGCCCTGCGTGATCCTGTCCGGCGGCGAGACCACCGTGACCGTGCGCAAGCAGGCACCGGGCACCCCCCGCGGGCGGGGCGGCCGCGCCGGCGAGTTCTGCCTGGGACTCGCACAGGCCTTGCAGGGGCAGTCCGGCGCCTGGGCGCTGGCCGCCGACACCGACGGCATCGACGGCGTGGAAGACAACGCCGGAGCCTTCGTGGCGCCCGACACCCTGCAGCGCGCGCAGGCGCTGGGCATGAAGATCGACAGCTACCTGGGGCGCAACGACGCCTACGGTTATTTCCACGCGCTGGGTGACCTGGTGGTCACCGGCCCCACCCACACCAACGTCAACGATTTCCGCGCGATCCTGCTGCTCTGAGCTTCAGGACAGCAGCCCGGCGAGCAACTGCGGGTGCACGGGCCAGCCCGCCAGCCCGGCGATTCCCATGAAGCTGCCGAACAGGCCGGGAACCAGCGCCAGGCCATAGAGCCACCATGCCTGCGTGAGCGAAGCGACGGCCAGGGCGGCGATGGCGATCGCGATGCCGGCGTCGGCCAGGTCGAACTGGTCGTCGCGCTCGTTCAGGCGGTCGTAGGTCTTCTGGTCCTCCTGTGCCTGCTGCAGCAGTTCCGCCTTCTTCTGCGCCTGCTCGGTGGCCAGCGACTCGTAGCGGGCGACGGCGGCGTCGTAGTCCGCCCGCTCCGCCGGGGCTTTCGCGCCGGCCTGCAGGCGCAACTGCACCGCGGTGGCGCGGGCCAGCTCCTCGCGCAGGTTGCGCGCCTGGTAGAAGGCCCAGTGGTCCACCTTGTCGGCCTGGGCCTGCTGCATGGCCTGCACGATGTTGTCATCCTTCACCTTGCACACGCCCATCACGGTGCTGAGCAAGGCGACGGTGAGCGCCACGGCGGCATTGAGGCGCGAGGCCCGGGCCTCCACGGTGTCGAGTGGGTTGAGATCCATGGGCGGGATTGTGCCGTCGCGGCTAGCCGGCAAAACGGCGGGCGAATTCGTCCGCGAGGTGGTCGACGAACGCCCGCACCCGCAGGGTGGACTGGTGGCGGGGCGGGTACACGGCATAGATGTCCGCGGGGGGCGACTGCCAGTTCTCCAGCACCTGCCGCAGGCGCCCGCTGCGCAGGTAGCGGGCCACGTCCCACTCCGCGCGCAGCACGATGCCGTGCCCGGCCAGCGCCCAGTTGACGGCGATCTCGCCGTCGTTGGTGCTCAGGCGGCCGCGCACGCGCACGGTTTCCACCCGCTTGCCGGAACGCAGGCGCCACAGGCCGTAGACCTCGTCGCCCTGGCGGATCGCGATGATGCTGTGTCCCGCCAGGTCGTGCGGGGTGCGGGGCGTGCCGATGCGTTGCAGGTAGGCGGGCGAGGCGCACAGCAGCCGCCGGTTGGGCGCCAGCAGGCGGGCCACCACGCGGGCGTCGGGCGGCTCGCCGAAGCGCACGCAGACATCGAAGGCATCGTCGGTCAGCGGCGGCGGGTTGACGGACAGCTGCAGCTGGACCTCCACCTTGGGATGCGCCCGCGCGAAGCTGGCGATCGCCGGCGCCACGTGCGTGCGGCCGAAGCCGAGCGTGGCATTCACGCGCAGCAGCCCGCTCGGTTCCGAACGCGCGCCCTGCAGCTCGCGCTCCAGGGTCTCGATCTCGCCGAGGATGCGCCGGGCGCTGGCCAGGTAGGTCTCGCCTTCGTGCGTCAGTGCCAGCCGCCGCGTGGTGCGATTGAGCAGGGTCACGCCCAGACGGGCCTCCAGCGCGGCGAGGCGCTTGCTCACCGCGGGCGGGCTCACCTGCAGCTCGCGGGCGGCGGCGGCGAGGCTGCCGCAGCGCATGAGGACGCTGAAGAACTGCATTTCCTGGGAAGCGGCCGAATGCGGCATTCGTGAGACACCGGTCATGAATCGACGCATTCTGCCGTGCCTGCATCGGGGTCGGCGCGGGAGGGCGCTGGTAAAGTGACTCCAGCTGAGAGGAGCGCGGCATGTCGAACGGGAAGTCCGGTGGGGCCCAGGACCGGGCGGAGATCGAGGCGGTCCAGGACCGCATCGCCAAGCGCATCAAGGAGCTGCGGGGCTTCGACGCGTCCACGATCAAGGATCGCTGGGACACGCGGCTGGACGTGGCGCAGAAGAACGTGAACAAGCTGGTCGCCGAGGCCTTCGGCCTGGGCTCGGCGCTGTACAAGCAGCACGCCATCGGCCCGCTGGACGCGGCGCTGGACACCGCGCTGGGCGATCGCTTCACTGAAGACGAGTTCCACGAGGAAGTGAGAAAGTCCCTCGCCGCCGCGATGGCGCGGCTGACCGCGGTCAGCAAGGTCCTCGACGAACGCCTCAAGCAGCCGGCGAAGCCCCCGGCAGCGGAGCCTGCTCCAGCGCCAACGCCTGTATCGGAGCCGGAGCCCACGCCGGCGCCGACGCCGGCGCCGACGCCGGAGCCGACGCCAGCACCGACTCCTGCACCCACCCCGGCACCCACACCAGCGCCGACTCCAGCGCCGACTCCAGCGCCGACGCCAGCGCCGACGCCAGTACCAACTCCAGCGCCGACGCCGGAGCCGACGCCTGCACCTACTCCGGCCCCGACTCCGGCGCCGTCGCCAGCCCCGACTCCGGCGCCGACCCCTGCACCGACTCCGGCTCCGACACCAGCACCGACACCAGCCCCGACGCCTGCGCCAACCCCGGCCCCCACACCTGCACCGACGCCTGCACCGACGCCGGCGCCCACTCCGGCACCAGCACCCGCTCCGGCCCCCGCGCCCGCCACATCGTCCGCCACCAGCACCAGCCGGGTCGCGGTGATCTGCCGCGCCGGGGACGAGTCGGCCAAGGCGCTGGCGGCCTACCTCAAGCAACTGGGGATCGAGGTGGCGATGGGAGGTTCCGGGGCCGGACCCACGCCCGACGCCCTGGAGAAGTTGCGCAATGTCGAGTTCGCCATCCTGATGCGCTCGGACCGCCCGCTGGAGACCGGCTTCCTGCTCGGCGCCTTGCGGGCCCAGCGCGTCTGCCTCCTGCTTCCCGCGTCGGGCTCGGCACCCGGCCTGGACAGCCTCGCGCGCATCGCGCTCGATCCGGGCGGCGTGTGGCGCCTGCTGCTCGCCCGCGAGATGAAGCAGGCGGGCCTGGACATCGACCTCAACAAGGCGCTGTGAACCGGCGGCGGCATTGCTGCCGCCCAGGTTAACAATGGTGTGAATTCGCGCGCGTCCTTTCCGGCGCCACGGGACTACAGTGCCCGGTGAAAGGATTCCTCCCATGAAGACCTACAAGATCGCCTGCATCCCGGGTGACGGCATCGGCAAGGAAGTCATCCCGGCCGGTCAGGAAGTGCTGCAGGCGCTGGCCGCCGGCGGCGCCGGTTTCGACTTCGCATTCACCAGCTTCGGCTGGGGCGGCGACTGGTACCGCGCACACGGCAAGATGATGCCGGACGACGGCCTGGACGCGCTGCGCGACCAGGACGCGATCCTGTTCGGTTCCGCCGGCGACCCGCACATCCCGGACCACATCACGCTGTGGGGCCTGCGCCTGAAGATCTGCCAGGGCTTCGACCAGTACGCCAACGTGCGGCCGACGCGCATCCTGCCGGGCATCGACGCGCCGCTGAAGCGCTGCACGCCCAAGGACCTGGACTGGGTGATCGTGCGCGAGAACTCCGAGGGCGAATACGCCGGCGTGGGCGGCCGCGCCCACCAGGGCCACCCGATGGAGGTGGCCACCGACATGAGCATCCTCACGCGTGTGGGCGTCGAGCGCATCATGCGCTTCGCGTTCAAGCTCGCGCAGTCGCGCCCGCGCAAGCTGCTCACCGTGGTCACCAAGTCCAACGCGCAGCGTCACGGCATGGTGATGTGGGACGAGATCGCGCTGCAGGTCAGCAAGGAGTTCCCGGACGTCAAGTGGGACAAGGAACTGGTGGACGCCTGCACGGCGCGCATGGTCAACCGCCCGGCGTCGCTCGACACGCTGGTCGCGACCAACCTGCACGCCGACGTGCTGAGCGACCTGGCCGCGGCTCTGGCCGGCAGCCTGGGCATCGCGCCCACCGGCAACATCGATCCCGAGCGCCGCTATCCCAGCATGTTCGAGCCCATCCACGGCTCGGCCTTCGACATCATGGGCAAGGGCCTCGCCAACCCGGTGGGCACCTTCTGGAGCTGCGTGATGCTGCTGGAGCACCTGGGCGAGAACGAAGCCGCCGCGCGCCTCATGCGCGCGATCGAGGAAATCACCGCGGACCCGAAGCTGCACACCGGCGACCTCGGCGGGACTGCGAAGACGAAGGACGTCACCGCGGCCGTGATTTCCCGGTTGAAGAACCGCTGAATCCGTGCCACAACGCACGGCCTGCAGTCCATCAGAACACAAGGAGACATCCGGATGAAACGCATTCTTTCGACCGTGGCGCTGGTCCTGCTGGCGCCGGTCGCCCTGGCCCAGGGCGTGACTTGCCCCGACAAGAACGTGATGTACTGGCAGGCCTTCCCGCCCGGCGGCGAGTCGGACCTGTCGGCGCGGCACCAGCAGGTGGTGCTGCGGAAGAAGTGCCCCAACATCGAGACCATCATCCAGTACAAGGCCGGTGCCGGCGGCGCGCTGATGTGGACGCAGATGAACCAGCTGCCCCCGGACGGCGTCAACGTCGTCGGGGTCAACCTGCCGCACATCGTGTTCCAGCCGATCGAGGGCACCGTGCAGTACAAGACTGCCGACGTCACGCCGGTGTTCTGGTTCCACTTCACGCCCGACATCCTCGTCGTGCCCGAGCAGAGCCCGATCAAGAACTTCCAGGACTTCGTGAAGGCGGCCAAGGCCAATCCGGGCAAGCTGAGCCTGGGCGGCTCCGGGCAGTTCTCCGCCAACCACGCGGCGCACGAGCGCCTCGATGCCGCCTTCGGCATCAAGACGCTGTACGTTCCCTTCAAGGGCACCGGTGACATGGCGACCTCGGTGCTCGGGATGCAGGTCGACGGTGCGATGACCTACACGCCCTTCGCCATCGGCAACAAGACCCGCGTGCGGCCGCTGGCGGTGGCGATGGAAACGCGCCACCCGCTGATGCCCGACGTCCCGACCTTCAAGGAGCTGGGAGTCGACTGGGTCGACGGCGCCTACCGCGGCATCGGCGTTCCCAAGACCACCCCGCCGGAAGCGCGCAAGCGAATGTCCGACCTCTGGCGCGCGCTGAACAACGATCCCGAGATGAAGGAACTCGCGGCCAAGAGCGGCTTCGAGCTGGTGAACGTCGGCGTCGAGGAAATGGACGGCTTCATGGCCGGCAAGACGAAGCTGTACACCGAGGGTGCGGCCCGCATGGGCCTGGGCAAGAAGTAACGACTGCCTCCTACAACGGCCGAGCCGCACGGCGCCCTACCATGGGCGCCGTTTTCGTTGCTGCCCATGAATCCCGCCAAGGTCCCGCGCAGACCGCGCGTGCTCGTCCTCATCGACTTCATCAACCCGCTGGACTTTCCCGGCGCGGAGAAGCTCGCCCCGGGCGCGCTGGAGGCCGCGAAGGCCACGCTGCGGCTGCGCGGCAGGCTCGACGCCGACAACGTGGCGGTGGTCTATGCGAACGACAACTACGGCGTGTGGCAGTCCGACTTCCACAGCCTGGTCGCGCAATGCGTGGCCCGCGACGACATCAGCGGCGAGATCGCGCGGCTGCTGTCGCCCCGCGCCACCGACCTCACGCTGCTGAAACCGCGGCACTCGGCCTTCTACTGCTCGCCGCTGGAACTGCTGCTCAAGGACATGGGCGCGAAGGAGCTGATCCTCGCGGGGCTGGCCGCGGACATCTGCGTGCAGATGACGGCCGCCGATGCCTTTCTGCGCGGATTCGAGAAGGTCTGGGTGCCCTCCGACTGCACGGCGGCGGAAACGGCGAAGGCGAAGACGAATGCGCTGGCCTACATGCGCGACATCCTCAAGTGCGACGTGCGCTCTTCGCGCGCGCGCCGAAAGTAGTCTGGAGGTGAGGGCGGAAGACGTAGGCTGGTGGTGAGCGCGAAGCCGAACCCCAGCGGTCGCGCGCAGCGCTGGGGTTCGCAAAGCTCACCGCCAGCCTACGAAGACAGCTCACCGCCAGCCTACGAACACAGCGCCTTGACCTGTTCCGGCACGGGCACCGCGCGGATGGCCGTTGCATCGCCGTCGCGACGCGCGGCGAAGATGCGGACCTCGTCGCACTCCATCACCAGCTCTTCGCCGCGGAGCACGCGGTAGCGCTGCACGAAGCTCTTGCCGCGCCATTCGGCGATGCTGGTGTGGATCTGCAGCGTGTCCCCGTAGCTGGCGGTCCGCACGAAGGTCGCGTGGGTGTCGACCAGGGGCGTGCCGATGATGCCCATGGACTGCTCCGTCTCGTGCCAGGGCGGCACGCCGCAGGCGACGAAGAAGTGCCGCGAGGCCGCGTCGATCCAGCGGAAGAAGTTGGGAAACCAGACGATGCGCGCGGGGTCGCAATCGCCGAATTCCACGCGCACGGTGTAGACGATTTCCTTCATGGTCAGCCCATTTTCCCAGGCAGCCACAGCGCGATGATCGGGAAGGAGATCAGGATCACCAGCCGGAAGATGTCGGTTGCCACGAAGGGCAGCACGCCGCGGAAGATGGTGGTGAAGCTCACGTCCGGCACCACGCTCTTGATCACGAACACGTTCATGCCCACCGGCGGGTGGATCAGGCCCAGCTCCACGGTCATCACGATGATGACGCCGAACCAGATCGGGTCGAACCCTAGCTGGGTGATCACGGGGAAGATGATGGGCACGGTCAGGATGATCATGGCCATGGCATCCATCAGGCATCCCAGCACCAGGTACATCACCATGATCAGCGCCAGCACGCCGTACGGGCCCACGCCCAGGCCAGTGAGGAAGGCGGTGAGCTTCTGCGGCGTCTGCGTGATGGTGAGGAAGTAGCCGAACATCAGCGCGCCGATCAGCACGGTGAACACGGCCGCGGCCGTGCGCGTCGCCGACAGCAGCGCCTCCTTGATCTTGGCGCGGTCGAGCTTGCCGCGCACCAGCCCCAGGATGAAGGCGCCGCTGGCACCCACGCCGCCCGCCTCGGTCGGCGTGAAGAAGCCGCCGTAGAGGCCGCCGATCACGAACAGGAACAGCACCAGGGGCGCCCACACGTTCTTCAGGTCGACGATGCGCTCGCCCCAGGGCTTGGCCTCGCCGCGCGGCAGCCAGTCGGGCCGGACCTTCACGATGATCATGATGGTCACCACGTAAAGCAGCATCGCGAACAGGCCGGGGATGACGCCCGCCATGAACAGCTTGCCGATGTCCTGCTGGGTCAGGATGGCGTACACCGCCAGCACCGTGGAGGGCGGCAGCATCGCGCCCAGCGTGCCGCCGGCGGCGATCACCCCGGTGGAAAAGGATTGCGGATAGCCGAAGCGCCGCATCTCGGGATAGGCGACGCCCGAGAAGGTGGCGGCGGTGGCGACCGAGGAGCCGCAGATCGCCGCGAAGCCGCCGCAGGCCAGCACGGTGGCGACGCCCAGGCCACCGCGCAGGTGGCCGATCATGGAGTTGGCGGCCTTGAACAGCTCGCGGCTGACGCCCGACACCGACACCAGCGCGCCCATCAGCATGAACATGGGAATGACGCCGAAGGTGTAGTCGGTCACCGTGCGCATCGAGGTCTGGCCCACCAGCTTGAGGGCCGGGCCGACGCCCGCGATCATGCTGTAGCCGGTGATGCCGACCAGGCCCATGGCCATGCCGACGGGGACGCGCAGCAGCATCAGCGCGAACAGGGCAACGAAGCCGACGAGGGCGAGCAGGTCCGTGTTCATTCCACCGCTTTCTGTTCGAAGTGTTCGTCGTGCAGCGCCTCGGGCTTGAACACGAGACGCCAGGTGCGGATGGCAATGAGGATCACGGCGCAGACGTCGCCGATCCAGGCGACCGCGTAGAACGGCCAGGTCGGGATGTTCAGGTCGTAGGTCAGCACGTGGTCGGCGTAGGTCAGCCGCACCTTGTCGAACAGCATCGCGGTCTGCACGGCGACCACGAACAGCAGCACCACGGTCGCGAACACGTCGATGATGCGCTGCCTGCGCGGGTTCACGGCGCCCCACAGCAGGTCCACCGTGATGTGCCCGCCGCGGTAGCTGGTGGCGGCGATGCCCCAGAAGATCAGGATGCCCAGCAGCATGCGGCCGAAGTCGTAGGAGTCGGGGATCGACGTGCTGAAGAACTTGCGCAGCAGCACGTTGACGAAGATGTTCAGCGCGACGATGCCGACGAAGATGGCGGCGAGCCACTCGATCGCGTTGATGAAGCGGTCCGCGGAGTTCTTTTTCATGGGGGCCCGGATGGAACGAGGGCCGGCCTGCCAGTGCGGCAGGCGCGGCCCCGTGCGCTGCGGCTTAGAGCGCCGCCTTGTACTTCACCAGGTTCGCCTTGAGCGACTCCATCACCTTCGCCGGGTCCTGCCCCACCTTCTTGACGCTGTCCGCCCATTGCGCCTCACCTCCGGCGGTGGCATCGCGCCAGGCCTTCAGCTGCTCGGGCGTGAGTTTGTAGACCTCGTGGCCGGCGGCGGCCATCTTGGCGCGGCCGGCGAATTCGAAGTCGGCCCAGGGCGTGGCGACCTTCTCGGCCCACTCGGTGGTGCAGTGGTCGTCGATCACCTTCTTCTGGCCGGCCGACATGCCGTCGTACTTCGCCTTGTTCATGACCCAGACGAAGGGCGTGACGTACAGCGGCGCGTCCATGTGGTACTTGACCACCTTGTCGATGCCGAACAGAGGGATCGAGCCCCAGGGGAAGGTGATCGCATCGGCCACGCCGCGCTCCAGCATGTCGCGCGATTCGGGCGCCGAGGCCTGCACGTTGGTGCCGCCGAGGCTGGTGACCATCTGGCCGATAGTGCTGGTGGCCGGCCGGATCTTCATGCCCTTGATGTCGGCGGGCACGGTGATCTTCTTGCGGGCGTGGAAGGTGCCGGGGTCGTGCACGAAGGCGAAGCACACCTTCACGTCCTTCATCTCCTGCGCCGCGTACTGCTTGTACCAGGCGTCGATGGCGGCGGTGCCGCCCTTCGCGTTGGCGAAGAGGAAGGGCAGCGAGGCGCCGGCCATGACCGGGAAGCGGCCCGGCTGGTAGCCGGGGTTCACGTACGCGAAGTCGGCGATGCCGTCGCGCGCCATGTCGTAGTGGTCGAAGGCCTTGCCCAGCTGCTCGCTCGGGAACAGGGTGGCGGTGATGGTGCCGTTGGAAGCCTTCTTGATGTCGTCGGCCCACGCCTGCAGGCTGGGGTTCAGCGGGTGCTGGGCGGGAACCCAGCTGGAGAGCTTCAGCAGGACGGGCTTGTCCTGGGCTTGCGCCAGGCCGGCGGCGAGCGCGAGGGCGGCGGCAAAGGCCGCGGCCTTCACGGGGATGGGGTTGCGCATGGGGTCTGTCTCCTCGGTGGCGATCAACGATCGATTACTTTGTATAACGAACTGCGCGACGCCGTCATCGTGGTTTACCTTGAGGACGGCGCCGCGCGACCGGTCGGTCAATGGACTTTCGCGTGCGGTTCCCCATCGGCCAGGCCGCGCGGCTTGCGCACCCAGCGCACCGGCACCGCCTTCAGGGGCCGCGGCGGCGCCCCGTGCTGCACCAGGGCCGCGTCCAGGGCCTTGCCGCCCTCGTCGGTGAGCGCGGCTTCGCGCGCGGCGCGGACGGCGCCCGCCGCTTCCGCCGGCACGCCACCGTGCGCCAGGTGCTCCAGCACGTGCAGCAGGTTTTCCTTGCCGCGTTCGTTGGTGGAGCCGTAGCCCTTGACCAGCCGGCCGCACAGCGCGATCTCGTGGCCCAGCGTCCAGTCGAGACGCGTGCCGGCGATCACTCCCTGCAGCCACTGGCCGATCATCTTCTGCTCCAGCGCGAAGCGGCTTCCCTTGGGCCGCAGCCACTTGAGCGAGGCAAGCGTGCGCAGCGCCAGCATGCCCGACACGCTGTGCGTGCCGATCTTCAGCGGCAGGGCCCAGGGGGGGCGGCCGCGCACCGTCCGGTTGCGGTCCCACGCGACGAGCCGGCCCGCCAGTCCCGCGGGCAGCAGGGAAGCGAGTTCCGGCACGCCGGGCTTGAAGTGGTCGTAGACCTTCAGCAGGTCGTCCTCGCCCGCCTTCACCTCGCCCTGCACGCGGGTCCAGCGGGAGGCGCGGCTCTTCAAGTCGGCCACGCGCACGATGTCGTCGAACGCCATCCATAGGGCAAGCCAGCGCGCCATCTCCCGGGTGATGGCGAAGCCTTGCACCCCTTGCGGGTCGGCCTCGCGTTCGGCGGCCAGCACGGAGTGCAGGCGCTGCACGTAGAGCTCGGCGTAGTCCTGGCCCTGGTAGTCGAGCAGGCGGGCGTAGCCCAGGCCGAACATCTCTTCGACCGTCTGCGGAAAGGCGCCGGCATGGCGATGCTGCGCGGGCGATGCCTGGGGCGCCAGCGTGCCCGCCGGCATCGCGGGCTGCGCCAGCTCCAGCACCTGCGCCACGTAGTCGCTCTTCGCCTTGCCCTGCGCCACGATGTCGAAGGCCTGCGCGAAGCCGCGCAGGCTCGCTTCCGCGCCCTTGCCGCCGGCCCTGACGACCGATTCGTAGTCCTCGCGCCGGAACGGGAACAGGCCGCTGCCTGCGATCGCGCCCAGCATCACCGCGCTGACCACCGTGCCGGCCTCCCTGGCGATGCCGGCCATGTCGAACACCTGGTGCGCGCGGCTGAACCGCTGCACCAGCTTCGACAGTTCGGCCGCATCCGTGCGGCCGTCGCCCAGCTGCATGCGTTCCTGCGTGGTGAGCGTGCGCGCGGACGACGTGATGACCAGCGTGCGCTCGGGCGAGCTCATGCCGTTGCCGACCTGGCGCGCCGTCTCCAGCAGTTCCGAGGAGACCATCGCGTCCAGCGCGCCCGGCACCGGGTTGAGGCTGAACACCGGGCGCTTGCCGCCCAGGTCCTTGATGGGGACGGGAAACACTTCGACGTAGTAGGTCGTGGCGCCGGTGCGCTGCGCGACACCGGGGATGGAGGTGGCCTGCGCGGCGTAGCCGGCCTGCCGTGCGATGTCGACCAGCCATTCGGTCAGGACGCCGCCGCCTTCGCCGCCGAGCGCGCAGACCAGCAGGGAGATGGGAGCGGCGTTCATGCGGGCTGCAGCGCGCGGACGAGGGCGCCGCGCAGGGAGTGGAGCAGGCGCTCGTGCCACTTCGGGTTCTGCACGACCTCGGCGCGGTAGAAGCTGGGACACAGCGTCGCGGCATGCGCGTTGGCGCCGCACAGGCCGCAGCCCACGCAGCCGTCGATCACCGTGGCCACCGGGTCCACCTTGAGCGGATCGGGATTGTCCTTGAGCGTGAGCGTGGGACACCCGGACAGCCGGATGCAGGCGTGGTCGCCGTTGCACACGTCCTCGTCCACGCCGTACTTCACGCGCACCACGCGCTTGCCTTTCTGCAGCAGGCCGGCGATCCAGGGCTTGATGCGGCGCTGGCGCTCCAGCTGGCATTCGCCCTCGGCGATGATCACCTTCAGGCCGTCGAAGTCGCTGGTGAAGGCGTCGGTGAGCGTCTTGCGCACCTGCCCCACCTCGTACGTGTGCACGGTGCGCATCCATTGCACGCCCAGCCCCTTCAGCGCGGACTCGATGGTCTGGTTGCTGTCGACGATGCTGCGCGCCTTGTCGGTCGCGGCGGCCTTCGCGGCCTCGCTCGGCGTCGACAGGATCTCCTGCGTGCCGGTGGCGGAGGTGTAGCCGTTCTTGAAGATCAGCAGCACGGCATCGTCGCCGTTGAACAGCGCGCTCTGCACGCCGGTGAGCAGGCCGTTGTGCCAGAAGCCGCCGTCGCCCATGATCGCCAGCGTGCGCCGCTGCATCATGGGCGAGACGCCGGCGCGCGAGGCGAGCGACATGCCGTAGCCCAGGATCGAGTGGCCCATGGAAAACGGCTCGAAGGTGCCGAAGGCATGGCAGCCGATGTCGGCAGCGATGTGCACGTTGCCGATGTCCTGCTGCGCGAGCTTGAGCGCGGAAAACACCGGACGCTCCGGGCAGCCGATGCAGAAGCCCGGCGGGCGCACGGGCAAGGGCTTGGCCAGCGCGGCGGCTGCGGCCTGGCGGCGCTCCGTGTTGCCGGTGAGCCAGCGGCGTGCCGCCTCCGTCGCGGGCCCCGGCAGGTAGCTGGCGGCGAACTGTGTGAGGCCCGTGGCGAGCGTCTCCACGCTGTATTCGCCGCCCGAGGGGAGCAGGTCCTTACCGTGCAGGCGCGTCTGGATGTCGCGGCGGCGCAGCAGCGTGGCGATCTCCTGCTCGATGAATTCCGGCTGCCCTTCTTCCACCACCAGTACCGCGCGCTTGCCGATGCAGAAGTCCGCCACCTGCTCCGGCACCAGCGGGTAGGTGACGTTCAGGCACAGGATGGGGAGGGCGGTCTCGCCGAAGGCATCGGCCAGCCCCAGTTGCTGCAGGCTGCGGATCAGCGCGTTGTAGAGGCCGCCCTGCACGACGAGGCCCAGGTCGCCGAGGGTGCCGCCGAACAGCTCATTGAGTTTCTGCTCGACGATGTATTTGCGCGCGGCCGGGATGCGCTGTTCGCCCTTGAGCTTTTCCTGGCGGAAAGTCACCGGCGGATGCGCCAGCTTCATGTAGTCGAAGGCGGCGGGGTTCTCCATCAGGTCGCGCGTGGACACCGCCGGCCGGACGTTGTCCTTGGCCTGGAAGCTGCCGCGCACGTGGCAGGCCCGGATGCGCAGTTCCAGGATCGCTGGCATGTTGGACGCCTCGGAGAGGCGGAACCCTTCCTCCACCATCCGCGTCATCACGCCGAGGTCGGGCCGCGGGTCCAGCAGGCACATGCTGGACTTCAGTGCGAAGGCATGCGTGCGCTCCTGGATCACCGAGGCGCCTTCGCCATAGTCCTCGCCCACCACGATCAGCGCGCCGCCGGTCACGCCCGGCGAGCTGAGGTTGGACAGCGCATCGGCGGCGACGTTGGTGCCGACGATCGACTTCCACGTGACGGCGCCGCGCAGCGGGTAGTGGATGGACGCGCCCAGCATCGCCGCGGCCGACGCCTCGTTGGAACAGGCCTCGACGTGCACGCCCAGCTCGTCCATGTAGCCCTTGGCCTGCACCATCACGTCCAGCAGGTGCGACACCGGTGCGCCCTGGTAGCCGCCGACGTAAGCCACGCCGGACTGCAGCAGCGCCTTGGTGATCGCGATGATGCCCTCGCCGTGGAAGGTCTCGCCCGCGCCCAGGCGCAACGACTCGATTTCCCTGCTGAACGAAACTTCCAAGGCGCATCTCCGGCGAACTGCAACGCGGCAGTGTCCCGGATTCGCCGCCATCGCTCAATCCAATGAAGCGACTAAGCGGTATGCAATGGCTGCATGTGGAATCAATCGATTCGCGGGCGCTCAACTTGTTGCATTTCCCCGGTGCCCGTCGCATTCGAATGGTCCAGCTGGACAGGTGCTCGCCGGTCGGGCGCTGTTGCCCGCCCCTTGTGCTTGCTTCAGAATCGTTGGCTCCCCAATCCAAAGGAGACAAGTCATGAGGGATCTTCGCTCGTTCATTGTGCTTGCGACGCTTTGCGGGAGCGGCCTTGCGGCCCTTGCGCAAACGCCCCCTCCGGCGGAAGAGCCCGGTTGGGCCAAGGGGCGACCGAAGGCGAACGACTCCGCCATGAAGATGGCGCCGGTGCCGGCCTTCCCCATCCCCACGGCAGCTGACAAGCTGCCCACCGCCAAGTTCAAGCTGCCCCCCGGCTTCAAGGTGGAGACCTGGGCCTCGGGCATCCTGGATGCGCGCGGCCTGCGCCAGGGTCCGAATGGCAACGTGCTGGTCAGCTCGCTGTTCGTCGCCAACAAGGTCTACGTGGTCCCGGAGCAGGGCAACCGCCAGGCCAAGGTGATCATCGACAAGATGCCGTTCGCCACCGGCATCGAATACAACAAGGGCAGCCTGTTCCTCGCGACGAACGAAAAGATCTACCGCTGGGACAACGTCGACAACCGGCTCGACAAGCTCGGCGAGCCCAAGGTGATCTACGACAAGCTCCCCGGCGGCGGCGACCACAGCTGGAAGTTCCTTCGCATCCGGGACGACAAGCTGTATTACGCGGTCGGCGCGCCCTGCAACATCTGCGACCCGGGCCAGTACGCCAAGATCTACCGAATGAACCTGGATGGCAGCAACATCGAGACGATCGCCTCGGGCGTGCGCAACACGGTGGGCTTCGACTTCGACCCGAAGACGGGCGACATCTGGTTCACCGACAACGGGCGCGACTGGCTGAGCGAGGAACTGCCCAACGATGAACTCAATCACGTGACCAAGCCGGGACAGCAGCACTTCGGCTACCCGTACTGCCACCAGGGCAACCTGCCCGATCCGGAATTCGGCTGGGGCAAGTCCTGCGACGACTACGTCAAGCCGGCCGCACTGCTCGGTCCGCACGCGGGCTCGCTGGGCCTGACTTTCTATCGCGGCAAGATGTTCCCCGCGAAGTACCAGGGCGCGATGTTCATCGCCCGTCACGGCCCCTGGAACCGCACCAAGAAGTACGCCGACATCTCGGTCGCCTGGCCGGACGGCAAGGGCGGTGCCAAGGTCGAACCCTTCATGACCGGCTTCGTCGAGAACAACGGCTACCTGGGCCGTCCGGTGGACTTCCTGGTGCTCAAGGACGGATCGATGCTGGTGAGCGACGACCACGCGGGGGCCATCTACCGCATCAGCTACGGGAAGTGATGTTGCGGGGCGCTGCAAGCCTGATGTCTTGCGCTGCGGCGCTGGCGCTGGCGGTGGTTTCTCCGGGCGCCGAGGGCCAGCAGAAAGCCCCCGGCGCCCGGGGCGCGGCGAGTGGCCCCAAGGCCGCCGCCAAGGCCCCGGCCGCGCCGTCCTACGCGCAGCGCTTCGCCGGGCTGTGCGCGACCTGCCATGGGGCCAATGGGCGCAATGACCAGCCGCTCACGCCGGTGCTGGCCGGCCAGCCTTCGCTCTATGTGATCACGCAGCTGTTCCTGTTCCGCGAAGGCCGCCGCGGCAACCCCGACATGACGGCCGTCGGCAAGACCCTGACCGACGACGACCTGCGTGGCTTCTCCGACTTCATCGCGACGCTGCCGCCCGTACCTGCCCCAGCCCCCGCCACGCCACCCGACCCGGTCCGCATGGCCAAGGGGCGCGCGCTGGCGGAGCAGCACAAGTGCGTGTTCTGCCACGGCGCCGATCTCGGTGGCGGCCAGCAGGTGCCACGCATCGCCGGCCAGCATGAGGACTACCTTCGGACAACCCTGCGCGGCTTCCAGTCCGGTGCCCGCCCGGGGTACACGCAGGCGATGACGTCGGCGGTCAGCCAGATCCCGGTGGCCGACCTGGACGTGCTGGCGTACTACGCGGCACGGTTCCCGGTCGCGTCCGGGGCGCCGGCCGGAAAGTAAGCGGATCGGCTTCGCGCGTCCCTTGCCGGGGTGGAGCCCAGCCGTTGAATAATCGGCTGGACCTTCATTCAGACCATGCATATCAAGGACGTCGACCTCAACCTGCTGCGCCTGTTCGACGCGGTCTACCGCACGCGCAACGTCAGCCGCGCGGCCGAACTGCTGGACCTCACGCAGCCCGCGGCCAGCCAGGGCCTGGGCCGGCTGCGCTCGCTGGTCCACGACCCGCTGTTCATGCGCAGCGCCGGCGGGATGCAGCCCACGCCCAAGGCGCGGCGGCTGGCGGGGCCGGTGAGGCAGGCCCTGGCCACGGTGGAGCAGGCGCTGGGCGACATGGCGGGATTCGATCCGGCGCAGTCCACCCGCACCTTCCACATCCACATGAGCGACATCGGCGAGGGCCGTTTCCTGCCCGAGCTGATGGTGGCGTTGCGCGAGCGGGCGCCGGGGCTGCGCATCGAGACGCGGCCGGTGCCGCGCGAGCAGATCACCGAGGCGCTGGACGCCGGCCGCATCGATTTCGCTTTCGGCTTCCTGCCGGTGGTCAAGGACACGCAGCGCATGAAGCTGCTGGAGGACCGCTACGTCGTGCTGCTGCGCGAGCGCCATCCCTTCACGCGCAGGCGTCGCACCGGCAAGGCCCTGCTGGCGGCCTTGCGCGAGCTCGAGTTCGTCGCCGTGCGCTCGCATGCCGACACGCTGCGCATCGTCCAGCAGATGCGGCTGGAAGACCGGCTGCGGCTCGTCACGGAGCACTTCATGGTGCTGCCCTCGATCGTGAAGGCCACCGACCTGGCGGCGATCATGCCGCGCAACATCGCGCGCGGCTTCGAAGGGGGCTATGCGATCGTGGAGCCGGCGTTCCCGCAGCGCGACTTCGCGGTCGCGCTGCACTGGAGCAAGCGCTTCGAGGCCGACGCGGGCAACCGCTGGCTGCGCGGAGTGATCGAGGAACTGTTCAGGAACTGAGGGCGACGCGCCGGCGGCGGTCGCTGCGCCATTGGCGGTAGGCGCACATCGCATCCGGACCGAGCTTCAGCTGCACCGCGGCGCCCAGGCCCACCTGCGCGTCGAGGGCGGGCGGGCTTTCGCCGTCCCAATGCAGCAGGGCGAGCGCGAGTTCGATGGCGGAGACGAGGTCGTCCTCGCCCTCGGCATGCAGGCGGCCCTGCGCTTCCAGCAGCAGGCGCTGCAGGAAGGCCAGCTCGGTCCTGGCGAGTTCCACCCGGGATGTGTCCATGGCCGCAGCTTCGCGCGCCCGGCCAGGGCCACCTGTCGACGCGCAGCGGTTCGTCGCCTAGGACGAGCGCCTGCGGGGAGTGCTACTTCGGCTGCAGCTTTTCCAGGCGGGCAGCGGCTTCGCGCTTGCCGATGCCGCGCAGCGCGGCGATCGCTTCCAGCTGCCGGGCACGCGGGCGGGATTCGCCATGCTCCCACTTGTAGACCGACTGGCCGGAGACGCCGAGCAGGGCGGCGAACTCGGCGGCCGAGAGGCCCAGCTTGTGCCGCTGGGCGGCCAGGCGGGTGGAGCTGAAGCGGCGCGGCGTGCCGTTTTCCTGCTCGTCCTCGCCGGACGGGCTGCTGCGCGCGGTCGTCTTGCCCACGCGCTTGAGCTGGCGCTCGAGGTCGTCCACCCTGCGCCTCAGGGCCGCGATCTGGGTCCGGTAGTGGGCCGAAGCCTTCTTGAACTCCTCCGTCTGCACGCGCACTTCCTTGCGGGCGATGCGGGCGATCTCGTCCTTGAGGACGGCTGCGATGTTCGGCATGTCAGGTTCTTGATGGCCGGTTGCTGGCGTTGGGCTGTCGCCGTCGCCGGTCGTGGCTCCCTGATGCCATCATAGTCGGGCTGGACGGAACCGGCTGCGACACAATCCGACCATGCCCCAACTCGAGCTCGCGGTGATCGACGTGCGGCCGGGTGCCGCCCTGGAAAGCCAGTCGGGCCTGCAGCTGCTGCGCCCTCGCATCTACGGCGCCTGGATGCAGCCCGCCGGTCCGAAGCGCGCGGCCGCGATCGTGATGCACCCCACCAGCAACTTCATGGGGCACTACCTGATCGCGCCGCTGGCCGCGCGCGGCGTGGCCTGCATGGGCCTGAACTCGCGCTACAGCGGCAACGACACCTTGCTGCTGATGGAGCGGGTGCTGCAGGACCTGGGTGCCGGCGTGCAGTTCCTGCGGGCGCAGGGGTACGAGAAGATCGTGCTGGTCGGCAACTCGGGCGGCGCCTCGCTCTCGGCCTTCTACCAGGCGCAGGCGGAGCAGCTCACCATCGAACGCATGATGGATGGCGACCCCGCGGGACTGTCGCCGGCGGACCTGCCGCCGGTGCAGGGCCTCGCCCTGTGCGCGGCACACGAGGGCCGCTCCACGCTGATGCGCAACTGGATCGATCCCTCGCTCACGGACGAACACGACGGCCTGTCGGTCGATCCGGCGCTCGACATGTACGACGTGCGCAATGGCCCGCCCTACGGCCACGCCTTCCTCGAGCGCTTCCGCAATGCCCAGCAGGCGCGCTACGAACGCATCGACCAGTGGGTGGGCGAACGCCTGCACCGCCTGCGCGGCGAACCGGGCAACCCGCGCGACGAGGTGTTCGTCGTGTACCGCACGCATGCCGACCCGCGCTTCCTGGACCTGTCGCTCGATGCGAATGACCGCGCCGTGGGCAGCGTGTGGGGTGCCGGTGCAGCCGGCGCCCGCGCGGTGAACTACGCGGCCAGCCAGATGGGACGCATCACGTCGCTCACGGCCTGGCTCTCCCAGTGGTCCCCGCGCAGCCGTGCCGATGGACCGGCGAACCTGGCGCGCACTTCAGTGCCCGCGCTGCTGTGCACCTACACCGCCGACCCATCCACCTTCCCCAGCACCCGGGCCGCCTGGATGGCGGCGGGGGCTGGACGCCTGCGCAACGTCGACATCCACGGCGGCAACCACTATCTCGCCGGGCAGCCGCAACTCGTCGATGAAACCAGCGAAGTGATCGCTGACTGGATCCTCGCGCTTTAGCGACATTGCAACACTGACTACAGCCGTGTCGACTTCGTCCTACATGGCTCGACAGCACGCCCTTCTAGCATCGCCCCGCTGAACGGAGGTCTTGATGGAAGTGGATGTACCGCTGAGCGGTCCCGGCGCCCTGTACCCAAACTGTGGGCCGGGCGAGGTGGCGTTGATGGACAGCTCCGAGGCGGACGGCGCCCCCCATGGCCAGCTCGATCCGGGCGCCGCGCTGGACTGCGTGCGCGTGGCGTTCTGGCAGGCCTACCGCCACCTGTTCCCCGCGCATTCGCTGGCCGCGCAGACGCCGCAGGGCGCCGTGGTGATCTCCTGGTCGGTGCACGACGAGCCCGGCGCCATCTATCCCTACGCCACGCCGGTGCTGCTGCGCATCGACCCGTCGCTGCTCGATGCGCTGTGGCGCTGCGATGCGGCGCACCGGCTGCGCATCGCGCGGCACCACGAACCCACCGTGCGCGAAGGCCTGCGCGGCTACGACCCGTTCGCGCAGTTTCCCAACGCCCGGGTGATCCCGATCGGCTGAGCCTCAGCGCGGCGCGAACTGCAGCTGCGTGAAGCCGAGGTGGTGCATCACCTCCCGCACGATCACCAGGGCCGCCATCACCTCCGCACCCGCCAGCGCGGGGTCGCTGCGGGCCGGACGTCCTTGTGCAATGGCGGCGGCGCGGTCGAACAGCGCTTCCAGTTGGTCGCGCGTGCGCGCCTCCGCCAGCGGGGCGAGCACCGCGCTGTCGGCCGCCGATGCCACCACGCACAGCATGGCATCGGCCGGCAGCACGCGGTGCAGCGGCATCACGACGTCTTCCACCGCTTCGATCGCCGCTTCCAGCTCCTGCGGCTGAGGCGGATCGTGGCGCAGCCACTGTTCGCGCAGCAGCGCGGCGCCCAGCGGCAGTGTGTCGGTGAGCGCTCGCCCGTCCAGGCTGAAGCGGGACGTGCGCGCGCCGAGTTCCAGCGTGATCATGGCTGGCGCAAGCGCTCGACCAGCAGGTCTTCGGCCTGCCGGTTGATGCCGTGGCCGAGACCGGGCAGCACGTCCAGCGTGACGCCCGCCTTCAGTTCTTCCAGGCGACGCGCCGCCGCTTCGGCCTGCGCCGCCGGGATCACCGGATCGGCCGCTCCGTGCAGGAAGTGGACGCGCGCGGCCGGCGCTTCCTGCGGCAGTTCCGCATAGCGGCCGGACAGCGCCACCACGCGCGCGGCCACGGCCGGTCGTGCATGCGCGGCCTCCAGCGCCATGATCGCCCCTTGCGAGAAGCCAACCAGCGTGGTGTCGGCAGGCGCGACGCCCAGGCGCTGTTGCCAGTGCCGCACCGTGTCCAGGAAGCGCGGCAGCGTGGCCGCGACGCGCTGCGGCCGGTTGACTTCGGTCACGCCGAGCACGGAAAACCATTGCAGGCCGCGGCCGAGATCGGAGTCGTCGGGACCGGGAACGCTCACCACCGCGGCCTCCGGAAACTCGTGCGCCAGCCGCGTGCCCAGCGGCGCGAGGTCGTGCTGCGAGGCGCCCACCCCGTGGAACAGCAGGAACAGCGCCTTCGGCGCGGCGGGTGACTGCAGGACCAGGGCCTCGCTCATCGTGCCTCCGTGGCGGCCGGCGCGGAAGCACCGTACAGGTAGGAATCCATCGAGAGGACGCCGTAGGTGATGCCGCCTTCCAGCGTCTTCACCTCCTGTTCGTCCGAGGCCGCGCCGGCGGCCACCAGCAGCGGCAGGAAGTGCTCCGGCGTCGGGTGGGCGCGTTGCGCGTGCGGCGCGATGCGCAAGGTCTCCTGCAGGCGCTGGTCGTCGCGGGCTTCGACGGACTGGCGCACCCAGGCGGCGAACTCCCGCGCGTACTCGGCTTCCTGGCCGTCGTCGTGCATGCGGAACTCGTAGAGGTTGTGGGTCATCGAGCCGGAGCCGACGATCAGCACGCCCTCGTCGCGCAGCGGGCGCAGCGCCTGGCCGAGGGCATAGGCCTGTTGCGCGCTGAGCGACGCCGGCAGCGACACCTGGAACACCGGCACATCCGCATCGGGGTAGAGGAAGCGCACCGGCACCCAGGTGCCGTGGTCCAGGCCCTGGCCCGGATCGGCCTCCGCCGGCCAGCCGGCGGCGCGCAGCACGTCGACCGTGCGCGCGGCCAGCTCGGGGTGGCCAGGGGCCGGGTACTGGATGCGGTACAGCGCGGGATCGAAGCCGCCGAAGTCGTGCACCGTGTCCGGCTGCGCCGTGGTGGCGACGCGCACGCCGCGCGTCATCCAGTGCGGCGACACCACCAGCACGGCACGGGGCCGCGCCAGTTGCTCGCCCACGGCCGTGAGCTGCGGGCCCAGGCGGCCCGGTTGCAGCGCGAAGGTCGGAGCGCCGTGCGAGAGGAAGAGGACAGGGGTGCGGGTCATGGAGGTTCCTTGCCAGGCCGACTTGCGGCCACGCCTTCAATCTAAAGGCCGCGCTGCCAAAGATAAACGGGATCCGGCGGCATGCACTGTTGCATGGCGCAAGACAATGGTCGTGCGTGGCTCAGCCGGCGTCGCGCGAGGCGTTCACCTGGCGCAGCAGCGCCCAGGCCACCCCGCCGAGCACCAGCACGCCGACGGCGAGCACGGCCCACAGTGTCGCCGTCTTCGTGTCGACGCCGCGCGGCAGCCAGGGCGTCCACCAGCCGGTCGCCGGCGCCGTGCCCTGCGCCGCGGAGATCGTCGCCAGGGGCAGCGATGCGATCGGTGTGCTGGTGGTGGCAGCCAGCATGCCCAGCGGCAGGGCCGCCGCGGGGGTGGACGCGCGTCCCGCCGCGAGCGTGTAGGGACCGGCGTCGCCGGCCGGGAAGACCACCTCCAGCGGCTCGAACAGCACGCGTGCCTTGAGCGACACGCCGTCGAGGCGGGCGCCGTGGGTGGCTTCCGCGCGCAGCCAGCGCACCGAAGCATCCGCCAGGCCCACGGGCAGGTTGCTGCTTCCTGGCTGCCCGGCGGCGCCCAGCCGGTACACCAGGGGCGAGGCAAGCAGGCGCCAGGGCTCCGACGGCTGGTTGCGCCCCAGCACGCGCAGGGGAACGATGGTGTTGTCGTTCGGCGTTCCCAGGTCCAGGCGGGCGATCGGCGTGGCGAAGCCCAGCTGCCATTCCAGCGCCGACGGCCCGTCGGCGACCGGCGCCGGCAGGTCCACGGCGACGTACGCAGGCTCGGGCAGGGGTGCGCCCAGCAGGCCCACCAGCGCGTCCAGCTTGACGCCGTCCTGGCCGCTCCAGTCGACCCGCAGATAGCGGTCCTGCAGCGCGAGAGGCGCCTGCAGTTCCAGCCGGTCGTTGGCCGGCGCGCCTTCTCCCTCGAAGCGGAAGACGCGGCCCTGGACCCGCACGGGAGTCCAGTTCGCCAGGTCCGGGCTGGTCGCCAGCGTGAAGCGCACTGGCACGTTGGCTGGAATGCCGGCGCGCACGATGAAGGCCGTGACGGGTTCCTTCTGCGCGCGCGTGTCGAACAGCGCGGCCTGCAGCGGCTGCGCGCCGGCGGGTGCCGGCTGCGCGCCGTCCTGGCCGAGCTGCACCCACATCGTGCGGCTGTCGCCTTTCTCCTCCACCCGCAGTTGCACGGCGCCCTTGGGGCCGGGCTGCCCGGGCTGCGCGGCATAGAGCGGCAACGCCGGGAAAGCAGAGGTCTGCTGGCGCGAAGGCGCGGGCGGCAAGGGCGGCCGCGAGAGGGCGAAGGGCACCAGCCGGCCCTTCCGGTCGAACAGGCGCAGGTCGGCGGCATCGCGCGACTGCAGGCGCGCCAGCGCATCGGCCGGAACGGCGGCGCGCAGCAGCCCCATGTGGCCGGCCGCGTCGAGGCTGGCGCGCCAGCCGAAGGCCTCCGGAGCCAGGGTGTCCTGCGCCTGCGTGAGCGATGCCGCCAGCATCCAGGCGGCGGCCAGCCAGCGGGGGGATCTCATGAAGCGGCTCCCTGCAGTTCACTGTCGGACGCGGGCGGGCGCGCGCGTTGCGAGGGCGGCAGCGGCGCGAGCCAGCCCACCACCAGCATCAGCAGGCCCACGGCGATGAACACGATGATGCGCTGCGAGCCGCCGCTGTTCGACAGGTCGATCACGAACAGCTTCAGCACCGTGAGCGCCAGCAGGCCGGCGCCCAGCATCCAGGGCGCGCGCAGGGCGCGCCGGTGCGAGGCCACCATCAGCGCGAGCGCGATCAGCGTCCAGAGGATCGAGTAGCCCGCCTGCACCGTGAAGGAGGCGAACAGGCTGTGCGCCTCCCAGGGCACCGCGGCGAAGTGGTGCGCCACGCGCAGCCAGACCGTGTTGACCGCGATGAAGGCGATCCCGGCGAGCAGCGCGACGGGCGCCATGCTGCGCGCGAACGAGGGCAGCGCCAGCCGGCTCGCGCGCACGGCCTGCAACCAGAGCGCGCACACCGCCAGCGCCAGCGCCACGGCGAGGTCGGTGGGATTGAGCAGCGGCACGTAGGGCAGCGGTCGCGCCTCGCCGGACGAGTACACCGCCACGAGCAGGGCGCCCGCCGCCAGCACGGCGGCCAGCGGCGCTGCGGCGCGCCAGGCATACGCCGGCAGGAAGCGGTCCAGCGGCCAGCGCCCCGCCGCATCCTGCTGCAGCCCGCGCCGGCACCAGGCGACCAGCCCGAGCAGCACGACGCTGCCGGACGCCAGCAGCAGCACCGTGGCCCAGGCGGTGCGCCACAGTTGCGCGCGGCCGATCGCGAACACCAGCAGGTTGGCCGCCAGCAGCACCAGCAGCCAGACACCGCCGGCATGCACCCAGGGCCACCAGCGTCGCGGCGCGCCGGCATCCAGGCGGCGCAGCATGTGCAGCTGCAGCGCGATCGCGATCGGCCACACCACCCAGCCCGCGCCCTGGAACACGTGGTCGCGGTTCGCCATGCCCCACAGCGCGGTCAGCAGCATCACCGGCAGCGCGAACCACGCCGGCGTGGCGGCCACGGACCATGGAGCCGCGCGCCAGGGCAGGGCCAGCCGGTGCAGCGCGTAGGCGCTGAGCACCCAGCCCGCCATGCGCAGCATGTCCTGCTGCGCGCTGCTGAACACGGGCAGCAGCAGCCCTTGCGCGTCCTGCCGCACGCGATCGATCTCGATGCCCAGGGCGGCCATCCACCACAGGAAGCCGATCCAGAACAGCACCGGCGACAGCTTGTCCTCGACTTCGCCGAAGACCCGCGCGGCCGCGCCACGGTGCTCCGGCGCCAGCGGCGTGCGCGACCACCAGGCGATGGCAAGGGCCGCGCCGGCGAGCATCGCGGCGCCCAGGAACGCCGGATTGGCGAACGGCCAATCGCCTTCCGCGTAGCGCAGGCTCGAGTCCAGGAACAGCAGCGCGGCGAAGGCCTGGAGCGCGAGGCCGAAGCCGCGCGCGAGCCAGCGACCCTGCCGGCGGCCCATCCAGTACACGCCGGCTCCTTCCACGGCCCACACGGCGGAGGTCCAGCGGCCGTCGAGCGCCAGCGGTACCGCGAGGGTGATGAAGCCCAGCGCCAGCGCGACGAAGCACTCGGCCAGCCAGCGGTTCACCTGCGCGTCGCCGCGCCGGCGGCGCAGCATCGCCCAGCCGAGCGCCACGTACGCGGCGCCCATCGCCAGCGCGGAGAACGCCAGCGCATAGGGCATGTCGTGGACCAGCCCGGCCTGCAGGCTGAACGCGGCGATCGGCGTGCCGAACAGGAGCGTCGCGTCGACCGCCTTGCGCGCGGCCTGGCCATGGCGCAGCGCATAAGCCAGCCCGGCGGCCAGGTACACCACGAAGAAGGCGGCGAGGAAGGGCTCAGTGGTCGCGAACTGCTCCGGCCGGTACTTCAGCACGCCCCACAGTGTCGCGACGCCGAAGGTGGCGAAGAAGCCCAGCAGGTTGAGCGCGCGCCAGGCCCGCAGCCAGGCGATCGCCGCGATGGCGACGCCCAGCAGCAGGTAATAGCTGAACAGGCCGACGTGGTTGCCCTGGCCGGTGGACACCAGCACCGGCGCCGCGAAGCCGCCGGCAAAGCCGATGAAGGCCAGCGACTGCGCATTCTGCGCAAGCGCGATGACGGCGGAGAACAGGCACACCAGGCCCAGTGCCGCGAAGGCCGCACCGGCGGGCAGGAACTGGTACAGCCGGAAGGCCGCGAACACCGTGAGGTACAGCACCGCGATGCCCGCGCCCTGCAGCGTGAGCGCGTAGCCCCGTCGTTCCGCCTGACCGCGCATGCGCAGGCCGGTGACGAAGAGCCCGATGCCGGCGATGGCGATTCCGGCCAGGCGCAGTTCGGGCGGCAGCAATGCGTTCTCCACCGCGTACTTGGCGAGGAAGGCCAGCCCGAGGAACAGCAGCACGACGCCGATGCGCACCACCGTGTTGCCGCCCAGCAGCCAGTCGCGCGCGCGCAGCAGCAGGGCGGTGACGACATCGGGCTGCGGGGATGCTGCAGCCGCTGGTTTCGCGGGGGGAAGGGCCGCGGGTGTGGTGTCGGCGAACGCCGTGGACGGTTCCGTGCGCGGCACGGCGGAGGACGGGACCTCTGCGGCGATCGCCGCGGCCGCCAATGGGGCTGGTGCCGCAGTGGAAGGGGGCGTCTCCATGCGCGCTTCTGGTCGCGCCGGGGCGCGCGCCTGTTGCGTGGCGCCGGTCGGCTCGGCGCGAGCCCGCTGGCGCGCGAGCTCCGCGCGCACGGCCATGCGCAGCGTCCATCCGGCCAGTGCGCCGAACACGGCGCCGAGCGCGACGCGCCCGTCGTCGTTCAGGAAGTGTCCGGGCCACAGGTACCCGAACACCGCACCCCACGCGATTCCCCAGAAAACCATGGCAACCCCCTCGCTGATTGGCCGTGCGACTGTGGCGCGGCCACGCCCTTGTTCCCGGGCATTTCGGCGCAGTATAGGAAATCGCTACCGCCGGGCCCGCCGGCTTGACATCGTTCTGCCCCGTTTTTACATTGAACAGATGGATAAACCAGACGTTCAAACTCGACGCAGTCGCCCCTCGGCACGTCCGCGCACCGCGCGCGCAGCGCCGCGCGCGGTGCGGGCCGATGGCGCCGGCACGCGCGCGCTCATCCTCGAGGCGGCGCGCCGGCGGCTGGTGGAGGGCGGCTACGCCAACCTGAACGTGCGCGACATTGCCGCCGACGCGGGCGTCAACCACGCCTTGATCGGCTACCACTTCCGCGGCAAGCAGCAGCTCGTGCTGGCGGTGCTGGACGAGGCCAACAGCCGGCTGCTGGAGCGGCAGGCGCGGATGTACGACGCGGCCGCGAGCCCCTCGCAGAAATGGCGGCAGGCCTGCGACTTCTACGAGGACGACCTGCGTTCCGGCTTCGTCAAGCTGCTGATGGAGCTGATGGGCGCGAGCTTCCACGACGAAGAACTGCGCCGCGAATTCACCCCGCGCATGCTGGCGTGGCACGCGCTGGTGGAAGAGGCGGTTGCCGATTTCGTCCGGGAGTCGGGCCTGAAGCTGCCGGTGCCGCCGCGCGCCATCGCGGCCTGGATCGGCTGGTTCTGGATGGGCATGGAAGCCAGCATGGCTCTCGAGATCCCGGAAGAACAGGGCCACCAGCGCGAGGCGCTGCAGGCGGTCGCCACCCTGTTGCGGCGCGCGGAGCGTGCGCCCGCCCCCCGCAAGGAAGCACCCCGCAGGAGGAAGTGATGGACCCGCACCCCGCGATCCCGGCCCGGCTGCTGCGCACGGCCGGACCCCTGCCCGCGCCGGGCGCGCTGCCGCAGCCCTACCCCTTCGAAACCGTCACGCCGCACAGGGAGGGCTTCGTGGAGCGCGAGGGGGTGAAGTCGTGGTACGCGCAGTACGGCGACAGCGGCCCCTGGCTCGCCTTCGCGCCGATCTTCCAGATCGCCAACAGCCACTTGCTGCGCGGCGTGCTGCCTTACCTGTCGCAGCACTACCGCGTGGTGGTGATGGACCTGCGCGGCAACGGCCGCTCCGACCGGCCCGCCACGCAGGACCAGTATTCCTTCGACCACTACTACGCCGATTTCGTGGCGGTCCTCGACCGGCTGGAGGTGGACCGGGCCGCGGTGGTCGGCATCTCGGCGACGGCCATGACGGCCATCCGGTTCGCGCATGCGCAGCCCCAGCGGGTGTCCCACCTCATGCTCTTCGGCGGCTGGGTCGAACGCCGGCTGGATCGGCCTGAAGTGGTCGAGGGGGTGCAGCAGACGCTGGGCCGCATGCGCGCGGATTGGCCCGGCTACCTCGACGAGTTCTTCTCCATCTGCTTCCCCGAGCCGCATTCGACCAAGCCCTACGAGGACGGGGTGCGAGACGGCTGGGCGGCGGAAGGAGCGCACGTCGCGATGGGGCTGGCCGGCTGGCTGGGCAACGACGTGCGGCCGCTGGCGCAGGCCCTGGCGTGCCCCACCCTGGTGGTCCACGGCGACAACGACCAGCGCGTGCCCTACGGCCAGGGCGCAACCGCGGCCAGGCTGATCCCCGGCGCGCGGATGGTCACCATCGGCGACGGCGGCCACCTCCTGCCGGCGCGCGACCCGGTGGCTTTCTGCCGGCTGGTGCGCGAATTCACCGGCGTGCAGCCGGCGCGCTCCACCTGGGTGCGGGCGATGGCGCGCAAGCGCAAGGCCCTGTTCGTGTCGAGCGCCATCGGCCTGGGTCACGTGCAGCGCGACCTGGCGATCGCGCGGGCCATGCGCGCGCAGCACCCGGACCTGGAGGTCGACTGGTTCACGGTGCCGCCGGCGTCGACCTATCTGGAACGCGAAGGCGAGCGGGTCCATCCCATCACGCAGCGCCTGGCGAACGAGAGCCGCCATTTCGAGAACCTCGCCGGGGAGCACGACCTGCAGGCCTTCTTCGCGCTGCGCACGATGGACGAGGTGATGGCGCGCAACTTCCTGGTGTTCGCCGACCTGCTGGCTCAGGAGCACTACGACATCGTGATCGGCGACGAGGCCTGGGACGTGGACTACCACTACCACGAGAACCCGGAGCTGAAGCGCCAGCCCTTCGTGTTCCTCACCGACTTCGTGGGCTGCCTGCCGATGGAGGAAGGCGACGAGCGCGAGGCCTTCCTGTGCGCCGACCGCAATGCCGACGACATCGAGCACGTGGCGCGCTATCCCTGGATCCGCGACCGCGCGATCTTCGTCGGCAACCTGGAGGACACGCCCGAAATCCCCTTCGGTCCCGGCCTGCCGGAGATCCGCGCATGGACGCGGCGCAACTACACCTTCACCGGCTACGCGCTGCCCTTCGATCCGAAGTCGCTGGCCGACACCGACGCGCTGCGCGCCCGGCACGGCTACCGTCCCCACGAGAAGCTGGTGATCGCCGCCGTCGGTGGCACGGCGGTGGGCGCACCGCTGCTGCACCGGATCGCGCAGACCTTCCCGCTGATGAAGAAACAGGTGCCGGAGCTGCGCATGGTGCTGGTGGCCGGCCCGCGCGTGCCGCGCGAGGCCTTCCCGCAGCACCAGGGCCTGGACGTGCTGCCCTACGTGCACAACCTGTTCGAACACCTGGCCTGCTCCGACCTGGCGCTGGTGCAGGGCGGCCTGTCCACCTGCATGGAACTGGTGGCAACGCGGCGCCGCTTCCTCAGCTTCCCGCTGGAGCGGCACTTCGAGCAGTGCATCCACGTGCGCAACCGTCTGCACAACTACTGCGCGGACTGCGCGGTGCGCTTTCGCGAGCTCACGGTGGAGCAGCTGGCCGACCGGGCGCTGCAGGCGATGCACGCACCGGTGGAATACAAGCCAGTGGAAACGGACGGCGCAGCGCGTGCGGCGCGGGAGATCCTGGCGGTCATGGAAAACCGCCACTGGGCCGCGGCCTGAGGAATCCTCCGTTCGGGCGATGCCCCGGGCGTGGCGCGGGAGGACAGTGCCGGCCTCACTTCCAGGAGTCGATCATGTCCCTGCTCGTCCGTGCATTCCCCCTGAAGGCGTCCGAAGCTGATCTGCAGAAATTCATCGCCGAGCTCCAGGGCCCCCGCAAGGCGGGCGTGGACGACTTCTACCAGGAGCACGGGGTCACCCACGAGTCCTGGTACGTGCAGCAGACCGAGCATGGGCCGTGGGTGATCGGCCTCACGCAGGTGGAGGACGTGCAGGAATCGGCGCCGCGCTTCGCGCAGCACCAGGGCGACTTCCCCGTCTGGTTCCGCGCCCAGATCCAAAAGCTGAGCGGCGTCGACACCGCCGAGATGCCGCTCGGCCCACCCACCACGCTGGTCTACGAGTATTCGGACTGCGAGACGACGCGCACTTGCTTCGCGCCGCCGCAGCTCGGCTGAGGCCGCGCGTCAGCGCCGCAGCGACTTCAGCACGTTCTCCGCCGTCGCCGGCGCATCCATGTGCACCGGGCCGCCGCGCGCGGCCGCTGCGGCGTCGCGCAGGGCCTCCCACACGCTGATCGCCAGCATGAAGGGAGGCTCGCCCACCGCCTTGCTGCCGCCCACGTTGTCCTCGCGGTTCGGCTCCGGCCAGAGCTCGACCCGGAAGTGCTCCGGCACGTCGCCGGTGGCGGGGATCTTGTAGGTGCTCGGTGCGTGCGTCGCCAGGTGGCCGTTGTCGCTCCAGACCAGCTGCTCGGTGGTGAGCCAGCCCATGCCCTGGATGAAGCCGCCCTCGATCTGGCCGAGGTCGATCGCCGGATTGATGGAGGTGCCCACGTCGTGCAGGATGTCGACCTTCAGCACGCGGTTCTCGCCGGTCAATGTGTCGATCGCCACCTCGGTGCAGGCCGCGCCATAGGAGAAGTAGTAGAACGGCCGGCCGGTCAGCGTGTGCTTGTCGTAGTGGATCTTGGGCGTCTTGTAGAAGCCGTCGCTCCACAGCTGCACGCGCGACTTGTAGGCGTCGTCCAGCAGTTGCTCCCAGGTCATCACGGCATCCGGGCCGCTCACCTGGCCGTGCGCGAAAATCACCTGCTCGGGCTTGCACTTCTGCTTGTCGGCCACGTATTCGGCCAGGCGCTGGCGCACCTGGCGCGCCGCGAACTGCGCCGCGCGGCCATTCAGGTCGGTGCCGCTGGACGCCGCGGTCGCACTCGCGTTCGGAACCTTGCTGGTGTCGGTCGCGCTGATGCGCACCTTCTCGAACGGGATGCCCAGTTCGTCGGCCACGATCTGGCAGACCTTGGTGTGCAGGCCCTGGCCCATCTCGGTGCCGCCGTGGTTCACCTGTACGCTGCCGTCGGTGTACACGTGCACCAGCGCGCCCGCCTGGTTGAAGAAGGTGGCGGTGAAGGAGATGCCGAACTTCACTGGCGTGAGCGCGAGCCCGCGCTTGATGACGGGGCTCAGCGCGTTCCACCGGGCTATCTCGGCGCGACGGGCACGGTAGCGCGAGGTCTGCTCCAGCCGCGTGATCAGCGGATCGAGGATGTTGTCCTCCACCGTCATCTCGTAGTGCGTGACGTTGCGCTCGGTGGTGCCGTACAGGTTCGCCTTGCGGACGTCCAGCGCATCCTTGCCCAGCGCCCGCGCGATGTCGCCGAGGATGGCTTCGGTGACGATCATCCCCTGCGGGCCACCGAAGCCGCGGAAGGCCGTGTGGCTCTGCACGTTGGTCTTGCAGCGGTAGGAGACGATCTCCACGTCGCCCAGGTAGTAGGCGTTGTCGGCATGGAAGACGGCGCGGTCGGCCACCGGGCCGCTCAGGTCGGCGCTCCAGCCGCAGTTGGCCGCCAGCATCAGCTTCAGGCCCAGGATGCGGCCCTCGCCGTCGAAGCCGACCTCGTAGTCGTACGCGAACGGATGGCGCTTGCCGGTGACCATGAAGTCGTCGTCGCGGTCCAGGCGCAGCTTCACCGGCTTCCTGAACTTGCGCGCGGCGAGCGCGGCCCAGACCGCGATGTGCCCGGCCTGCGTCTCCTTGCCGCCGAAGCCGCCGCCCATGCGCCGGCATTCCACCGTCACGGCGCCGCTGTCCAGACCCAGGGTGTGGGCCACCCAGTGCTGCACCTCACCGGGATGCTGGGTGCTGGAGTAGATCCACCAGTTGTCCTGCTCCAGCGGCAGCGCGTAGCCGACCTGGCCCTCCAGGTAGAAGTGCTCCTGGCCGCCGACGTCCAGCGACCCGCGCAGCTGGTGCGGCGCGCCTGCGATGCCTTGTTCGGGGGCGCCGCGGCGCACCGTCACCGGCGGCAGCACGAAGCTGCGCGCCTTCACTGCCTCGCGCACGTCGACGATCGCGGGCAGCGCTTCGATCTTCAGCTTGACCTTGCGCGCCGCGCGGCGTGCCTGCATCACCGTGTCCGCCACCACGATGCCCACCACCTGGCCGACGAATTCGACGGTGTCCCGCGCGAAGACGGGTTCGTCGTGCACGAAGGTGGCCAGGATCGGATCGCCGGGAATGTCCTGCGCGAGCACCACGCCCTGGACGCCCGGCATCTTCAGCGCTTCGCCGCTGTCCACGCCCAGCAGCTTGCCGTGCGCGACGGTGGACAGGATGGGCGCCGCATGCAGCGTGCCCCGCACCTCGGGGATGTCGTCGATGTAGGTGGCGCCGCCGGCCACCTGGGCGCGGGCGCTTTCGTGGAAATGGGGGCGACCGGTCGCCGGCTGGGCGACCGTGCCCGCCAGGAACTTCTCGGGGGCGTTCATGGGCTCGCGGCTTCCACCAGGCGGAAGCTCTCCAGGTTGATCTGTTCGTGGCCCTGGCTTTCCAGCCAGAAGCGCTGCATCAGGTTGCCGAGCACCTCGGAGCGGTACGCCGACGAGGCACGCATGTCGCTGATCGGCTGGAACTCGGCGCGCAACGCGGCGGTCGCCCGCTGCGCCGTCTCCAGCGTCCAGGGCGCCCCGCGCAGCACGGCCTCGGTCTGCACCGCACGCACGGGCGTGGCGGCCACGCCGCCGGCGCCGATGCCGATGTGATCCACCATACCGTCGCGCAGCCGGGCCGCGATCACCAGGCACACGGCCGAAATGTCGTCGTCGTAGCGCTTGGAAATCTTGTAGGCGCGCAGCAGCTCCATCCCCTCACCCCCGCCCTCTCCCCGCAAGCGGGGCGAGGGAGCAGGGCCATTCGCTCCCTCTCCCGCTGGCGGGAGAGGGTCGGGGTGAGGGCCGCCCGGACGCGGCACCTTGATCCAGCCCACCACCTCGTCCGGCGCGAGCACGGTCTGCCGGTAGCCGGTGTAGAAGTCCTCCAGCGGCATCTCGCGATGCCCGCGCACCGACAGCAGCACGACGTGCGCGCCCAGCGCGATCAGCAGCGGCATGGAGTCGCCGATGGGCGAGCCGTTGGCGACGTTGCCGCCCAGCGTGCCGGAGTTGCGCACCGGCAGGCCGGCGAAGCGGTTGGCGAAGGTCTTGAGCTGCGGCCGCTCGCGCACCAGCGCGTCGAAGGCGTCCGTCAAGGTCGCGGCGGCGCCGATGGCGACGTGGTGGTCGTACGCCTCGATGCGCTGCAGTTCCTCCACGCGCGTCACGTCCAGCACCTGCGGGTACTGCTTGTGCAGCTTGGTTACCCACAGGCCGACGTCCGTGCAGCCCGCGACGATCTGGGCCTGGGGGTGGGCGGCGCGCAGCCGCAGCAGCTCGGGCAGGGTGCGCGGGTCGAGGTAGCCGCCGCCCGACGCAGCCGGTTCGCGCTCGCGCGCGAGCCGGCCCAGCTGGTTCAGGATCGCCTGCTCGTCCACGGCCACGCGGGGCAGGTCGCCCATCTGCTGGGCCGCATCGAGGATGGGCCGGTAGCCGGTGCAGCGGCACAGGTTTCCGGACAGTTCCTCCTGCGCCAGCTCGCGCGTGACCGGCTTGCCCCGGCCCACGTGGTTCTGGTACATGCCGAACAGGCTCATGACGAAGCCCGGCGTGCAGAAGCCGCATTGCGAACCGTGGGCCCGCACCATCGCTTCCTGCGCGGGGTGCAGCGTGCCGTCGTCGGCGGCGAGGTCTTCCACCGTCCACAAGGCCATGCCGTCCACCGAGTGGGCCAGGCGGATGCAGCTGTTGATGGCGCGGTAGCGCAGGCGGCCTTCGTGCGGCTCGGCGATGACCACGGTGCAGGCGCCGCAGTCGCCTTCGCCGCAGCCCTCCTTGGTGCCGGTGCAGCCGAGGTCCTCGCGCAGCACTTCCAGCAGCGTGCGGTCGGGTGCTACATTGGTCAAGCTGACGAGTTCGCCGCGTCGGACCAGTCGGATCGTCTTCGCTTCCATGCTTTCAGTATGGGTCAATTCCGGGAGTGGATGCCGCGAGGTTAGGGGGAACCCTCGTCCTTCGCATATGGGTGCTGTTATGGGCGAAATGCAGGCAAAGGTATGAGAGACCAGGCGCTGTTCGACAAGATAGACCTCCATCTGATCCGGGTCCTGCATACCGTGTTGACCGAACGCAGCGTTTCGCGAGCCGCCATGAAGCTGGGCATGTACCAGCCGGCGGTGTCGGCGTCGCTCAAGCGTTTGCGTGAACTGGCCGGCGATCCCCTTCTGGTGCGCTCCGGCGCCGGAATGGTGCCCACGGATGCGGGACTGCGCATGATCGAGCCCAGTGGAAGCATCCTCCGTGCCGCCGAGATGCTGTTCTCCGATGCGCGCGGCTTCGAACCGCAGACGTCCGCCACCACCTTCCGCGTGGCCGCCGCCGATTACCTCGATCCGCAGTTCCTGCCGCAGCTGGTGGGGCTGGTGAAGGCGCAGGCGCCGCTCAGCCAGATCGAGATCCATCCGCTGTCCGCCGCCTCGGACTACCACGCGCAGCTGGCGCAGGGCGAGGTGGACGTCGTGGTCGGCAACTGGCTCAAGCCGCCCGAGGAACTTCACCTGGGCAAGCTGTTTTCCGACGAGATCGTGTGCCTGGTCTCACGCGACCATCCTGCCACCAAGCGGGGCTGGACGCAGGAAAGCTGGCTGGAGGCCGAGCACATCGCCCCCACGCCCACGCACCCGGGAGCGCGCGGCGTGATCGACGAATACCTGGAAGGCCTGGGGCTGGCGCGCAACATCACGGCCCGCTGCCCGCACTTCGGCCTGCTGCCGCGCATGGTGGCATCGAGCTTGCTCATCCTGACCACCGGCCGCCAGTTCTGCGAACGCTACGTGGGCCTGATGCCGGTGCAGGTCCTGGAGTGCCCCGTGCGTTTCCCCGAGCTCGTCTACTACCAGCTGTGGCACGAACGGACCCACCAGTCCGCCGCGGGCCGCTGGCTGCGCGAGCGCGTCAAGAGCGTGGCGGCCAGCCTGCGCCAAGCCACATAAACCGGAGACCACCGAGTGAGCATTCCGCGACTGCAGCTCGCGCACATCACCAAGCGCTATCCGTCCGTGGTGGCCAACAGCGACGTGTCGCTGACGGTCCAGCCGGGCGAGACGCACGCGGTGCTGGGCGAGAACGGCGCCGGCAAATCCACGCTGATGAAGATCATCTACGGCTCCGTCAAGCCGGATGAGGGCAGCGTGATGTTCAACGGCCAGCCGGTCCACATCCGCAACCCGCAGGAGGCGCGGGCGCTGGGCATCAGCATGGTGTTCCAGCATTTCAGCCTGTTCGACACGCTGACCGTGGCGGAGAACGTCTGGCTGGGCCTGGACAAGAGCCTCACGCTCAACCAGGTGACGCACAGCATCACCGCCAAGGCGCGCGAATACGGGCTGGACCTCGATCCCTCGCGTCCCGTGCACACGCTGTCGGTGGGCGAGATGCAGCGGGTGGAGATCATCCGGGCGCTGCTCACCAACCCGAAGCTGCTGATCCTCGACGAGCCGACCTCGGTGCTGACGCCGCAGGCGGTGGAAAAGCTGTTCGTGGTGCTCAAGCAGCTGGCCTCCGAGGGCTGCAGCATCCTGTACATCAGCCACAAGCTGCACGAGATCCGCGAGCTGTGCACTGCCTGCACCGTGATGCGCGGCGGCAAGGTCACCGGCGTGACCGATCCGCGGCGTGAGACCAATGCGTCGCTGTCGCGCCTGATGATCGGCGCCGAGCCGCCGCAGCTGGAACACCACGAGCACGCGCCCGGCGACGTGGTGCTGCGCGTGCAGGGCCTGACGCTGCCGCGCGAAGACCAGTTCGGCCACGACCTCGACGCCATCTCCTTCGACGTCCGCGCCGGCGAGGTGGTCGGCATTGCCGGCGTGTCGGGCAACGGCCAGCGCGAACTGCTGTTCGCGCTGTCGGGCGAGGACACCCGGGCGGCGCCCGACATGGTGCAGGTGGGCGGCAAGCCCGTGGGCCGCTTCGGTCCCGCGCACCGCCGCCACCTGGGACTGCACTTCGTTCCGGAGGAGCGCCTGGGACGCGGCGCGGTGCCCACGCTGGGCCTCGCGCAGAACCTGCTGCTCACGCGCACCGACACCGTGGGGCGCAGCGGCTGGATCGACGTCAAGGCGCTGCAGGCGCAGGCCGCGGACATCATCCGCCGCTTCAACGTCAAGGCAGGCGGACCGCACGCGGCAGCCAAGTCGCTGTCGGGAGGCAACCTGCAGAAATTCATCGTCGGCCGCGAGATCGACGCGAACCCGAAACTCCTGATCGTGTCGCAGCCGACCTGGGGCGTGGACGTCGGCGCTTCGGCGCAGATCCGCGCCGAGATCCTGGCGCTGCGCGACGCGGGCTGCGCCGTGCTGGTGGTGTCCGAGGAGCTGGAGGAGCTGTTCGAGATCAGCGACCGGCTGCACGTGATCGCCAAGGGGCGCCTGTCGCCCAGCGTGGACCGCGCGCGCGCCACCGTCACGCAGATCGGCGAGTGGATGAGTGGGTTGTGGGTGGTGCAGCCGCTGCGCGAATCGGCGGCCCCGGCCCTCACCCCAACCCTCTCCCAGCGGGAGAGGGAGGAAGGCAAGCATGTTTAAGCTCGAACCCCGTCCCGAAGCTTCGAAGTTCTGGAGCATCGCCTCGCCGCTGCTGGCGCTCGTGGTCACCGTCATCCTGGGCTCCATGCTGTTCGCCGCGCTCGGCAAGGACCCGGTGCAGGGGCTGCGCATCTTCTTCTGGGAGCCGATCAGTTCGGGCTACCGCGTCGGCGAGCTGCTGGTGAAGGCCACGCCGCTGCTGATCATCGCGCTGGGCCTGGCCGTGTGCTTCCGCTCCAACGTGTGGAACATCGGCGCCGAAGGCCAGTTCGTGATCGGCGCCGTGGTCGCCGGCGGCGTCGCGCTGCTGGCGGGCAAGGACACGAGCCGACTGATCGTGATCGCGATCCTGCTTGCGGGCGTGCTGGGCGGCATGGCCTGGGCGGCCATCACCGGCCTGCTGCGCGACCGGTTCAACGCCAACGAGATCCTGGTGAGCCTGATGCTGGTGTACGTGGCCACGCTCACGCTCAACTATCTCGTGTTCGGCCCCTGGAAGGATCCGCAGGGCTACAACTTCCCGCAGACCAAGACCTTCGAAGCGGTGACGCAGGTGCCACGCCTGATGGCCGGATCGCGCGTCAATGTCGGCGTGCTGCTGGCGCTGGCGGGCGTCGCCAGCCTGTGGATCTTCCTGTTCCGCACCCGCGCCGGCTTCGCGCAGCAGGTCGGCGGCCTGGCGCCCGCCGCGGCTCGCTATGCCGGCTTCTCCTCGCGCAAGGCGCTGTGGACGGCCCTGCTGATTTCCGGAGGCGCGGCCGGCCTGGCGGGTGGCCTCGAAGTGGCCGGCCCCATCGGCCAGCTCACTCCCTACATTCCCGCGGGCTACGGCTTCGCCGCGATCATCGTCGCCTTCGTCGGGCGGCTGCACCCGGTGGGCATGGTGTTCTCCGCGCTGCTCATGAGCATGTTCTACATCGGCGGCGAACTTGCGCAGTCGCGCCTGGGCCTGCCCAAGTCGCTCACCGGCGTGTTCCAGGGGCTGCTGCTGTTCACGCTGCTCGCCTGCGACACGCTGATGGCCTACCGCATCCGCTTCCTGCCCGACGCCAAAGCCGCCTGAAACATGTCGACCCCCACGTTTGCGGCTGCGCCGCTGCCCTGCCCCCAGAGGGGGCGCATGCCTCCTAAGGGCGGCCTGTCGGAGTCATGATGGACCAGTACGCACTCCTCTTTGCTTCCATGCTCAATGCCGGCACCGTGCTGGCGATCGCCGCACTGGGGCTGTTGATCAACGAGAAAGCCGGCATCGTCAACCTCGGGGCCGAGGGCATGATGCTGTGCTCCGCCATCGCGGGCTTCGCCGCGGTGGTGCACACGGGCAACGACTGGGTCGGCTTTGCCGCGGGCATCGGCGCCGGCGCGCTGCTGGCGGCTGCCTTCGGCCTGCTGGTGATCTGGATGAACACCAACCAGTACGCGACCGGGCTGGCCCTCAGCCTGTTCGGCGCGGGCTTCTCGGCCTTTGCCGGCATCAAGTACGTGCAGGAGAAATTGCCCGAGCGGCCGCACTTCTCGCTGCCGCTGCTGGGGGACATTCCCGTGCTGGGCCCGGCCCTGTTCCGCCAGCACCCGATGGTCTACCTCGCCGTCGGCATCGTGGCCTGGCTCATGTGGTTCCTGTACCGGTCGCGCTCCGGCCTCGTGCTGCGCTCGGTGGGCGAGTCGCCCGAGTCGGCGCATGCGCTGGGCTACCCGGTGCGGCGCATCCGGCTGCTGGCGGTGGTCGCCGGTGGCGCGTTGTGCGGGCTCGCGGGAGCCTACATCTCCATCGTCTACACGCCGCTGTGGGTGGAGGGCATGGTCGCCGGCAAGGGCTGGATCGCGCTGGCGCTGACCACCTTCGCCACCTGGCGGCCGGCCCGCGTGCTGCTGGGTGCCTACCTGTTCGGCGGCGTCACCATGCTGCAGTTCCACCTGCAGGGCAGCGGGGTCGAGGTTCCCAGCGAATTCCTCAACATGCTGCCCTACGTGGCGACCATCGTGGTGCTGGCGCTGATCTCGCGCAACCCGGCGTGGATCCGCATCAACATGCCGGCTTCGCTTGGAAAACCGTTTTATCCCGGCACATAATCGCCGTTTTACACAACCGTCCTCCCCAGAAGGAATGGCAATGACCGACCTGAAGAAACGCACCCTGCTGCAAGCGGCCGCCCTGGCTGCCGCCGTTGCGGGCCTCGCCGCCTGCAGCAAGCAGGAGACTCCCGCCCCGGCACCGGCGCCCGCGCCGACCGCGGCGGCGCCTGCTTCGGCCCCCGCGCCGGCCGCGCCGCTGAAGATCGCGTTCGCCTACGTGGGCCCGGTGGGCGACGGCGGCTGGACCTTCGCCCACGACAACGGCCGCAAGGCGATGGAGAAGGAATTCGGCGGCAAGGTGCAGACCAGCTTCGTCGAGAAGGTGCCCGAGTCGGCCGACGCCGAACGCGTGATCCGCGACATGGTGGGGCAGGGCAACAAGCTGATCTTCGGCACCACCTTCGGCTACATGGAGCCGATGCTCAAGGTCGCCGCCGACAACAAGGAAGTGAAGTTCGAGCACGCGACCGGCTACAAGACCGCCGAGAACCTGCGCACCTACGACAGCCGCACCTACGAAGGCGCCTACATGGCCGGCGTGATCGCCGGCGCCATGACCAAGACCAACACGCTGGGCGTGGTCGGCTCGATCCCGATTCCCGAGGTCGTGCGCAACATCAACAGCTTCACGCTGGGCGCGCAGTCGGTGAACCCCAAGGTCAAGACCAAGGTCGTGTGGGTCGGTGACTGGTTCAATCCGCCAAAGGAAACCGAAGCGGCCACGGCCCTCATCAACGGCGGCGCCGACGTGCTGATGCAGAACACCGATTCGTCGGCCGTGCTGCAGACCGCCGAGAAGATGGGCAAGCGCGCCTTCGGCTGGGACAGCGACATGAGCTCCTACGGCCCCAAGGCCCACCTGGGCTCCGCGGTCATCAACTGGGGCCCGTACTACATCAAGGCCGTGCGTGACGTCCTGGAGAACAAGTGGACCACCGGCCAGACGTGGTGGGGCGTGAAGGAGGGCGCGATCGACTTCGTGTCCGTCGCAGCCGACGTGCCCGACGCCGCCAAGCAGAACCTGGAGAAGGTGAAGGCCGGCCTGAAGGACGGCAGCCTGCAAATCTGGAAGGGCCCGCTGGTCGACAACACCGGCAAGGAAGTCCTGGCCAAGGACGCGGCGGCCGACGACAAGTTCCTCGGTGGCATCAACTTCTTCGTCAAGGGCGTCGAAGGCAAGGTGCCGGGTGGGGACAAGAAGTAGTCTTCGCTTCGTTCCTCAAAGGGGCCGCTCGATGCGGCCCTTTTTGTTTTGTGCTTGCTGGTTTGGTGCTGTTGATTTGGGTGCTGCGCTCGCTGGGCCGGACGAGGACGGGGCGATCCCTCTCGGCGAATGTCCCCCGGCGCGGGCTGAAGCCCGCGCCTCCTCCTTTATTTCGCCGAGAGGGACCACCCCATCCTCGTCCTGGAGCGGGGATTACGTGGCCCCAAGTCGGCTGAATGCGAGGACGCCCACGATGGACCGCTCGAGAGTCTGCATTGCAAGCGCATGCCCGAGCCACGGGCCGGCTGCTTCGGCCAGTTCGCATCCCGTCGATCCTCTCGGCGCACGGACACGGCTCAGGCTCGGTGTGGGGCAGCCTCCCTGGGCGAAATAAAGGAGGAGGTGCGGGCTTCAGCCCGCGCCGGGGGACATTCGCCCAGGGAGGCTGCCCCGCGCCGGGCCGTACCCACCGACGCGTCCGCATCGCGCCGAGCGCCACAGATGACTTGAGCGCACAAAAAGTAGAAAGCGCACGTTCCACGAGAGCAGCCGTCGGCGGACAGCGATTTGTTTTTATCATTCCCCATGAACACCACCGCGACGATCCCGGCCGAGCGCCTGCCCGCACTGCTTGCGGCCATGCCCAAGGCCGAACTGCACATCCATATCGAGGGCTCGCTGGAGCCCGAGCTGATCTTCGCGCTGGCGCAGCGCAATGGCGTCGCGCTTCCGTATGCGGGCGTGGAGGCACTGCGGCGCGCCTATGCTTTCACCAACCTGCAAAGCTTCCTGGACATCTACTACGCCGGCGCCAGCGTGCTGCTGCAGGAGCAGGACTTCTACGACATGGCGTGGGCCTACCTGCAGCGGGCGGCGGCGGACCATGTGGTGCGGGCGGAAATCTTCTTCGACCCGCAGACGCACACCGCGCGCGGCGTGCCGATGCAGACCGTGATCGCCGGACTGTCGCGCGCATGCCGGGATGCGCAAACGATCGGTGTCGATGCCGAACTGATCCTGTGTTTCCTGCGCCACCTGAGCGAAGAGGATGCGTTCGAGACGCTGGAGGCGGCGCTGCCTTTTCGCGACCGCTTCATCGGCGTGGGGCTCGACTCCAGTGAACTGGGGCATCCGCCGGAAAAGTTCGCACGCGTGTTCGCCAAGTGCCGGACGCAGGGGCTGCACCTGGTGGCGCATGCCGGCGAGGAAGGCCCGCCTGCCTACGTGTGGTCCGCGCTGGACGTGCTGAAGGTGGAGCGCATCGACCATGGCGTGCAGTCGACCAAGGATCCGGCGCTGATGAAGCGGCTGGCGCAGGACCGCATCCCGCTGACGGTGTGTCCACTGTCCAACCTGAAGCTGTGCGTGTTCCCCAAGCTGGAGCAGCACAACCTGCGCGAACTGCTGGACGCCGGGCTGTGTGCGACGGTCAACTCGGACGACCCGGCGTACTTCGGTGGCTACATGAATGCCAACTTCCTGCAGACCTTCGCTGCCACGGGGCTGGACGCGCAGCACGCCTACCGGCTGGCGCGCAACAGCTTCGAAGGCAGCTTCGCGGAAGCCTCAGCCAAGAAAAGGTACATCGAGCGGCTCGATGCGGCCTTCGCCGCCGCCGCCTGAGCGCGCGTAGCGCAGGTCGATCCCGCCCGGGCCTTCGCCCCGTGCGCGGCGCGGGTGCTCGACGAAGCGGATGCGCGCGCCGGCGAGGATGACCTCGTCGCCGTCCACGGCTTCCTTGCCCAGGAAGGCGCGGTAGCGGGCGAGCGTGTCCTGCAGGCTGGCGACACTCACCGTCACGCCGGCGATGCCGGTCGCGCCATTGCGGTGGTGCCGCACTTCGCCTTCGGGAACCCGCAGCGCGCGCGGCGTCACGTCGGCGCACAGGAAGGGCAGGTCATGCGTCGCCTGGCGCGCGGTCTGCCATTGCAGCTGCGCGCCGTCGGGGCGCACGCGACCGCCGGGGTGCGGGCCGGTGAGGCCCTGCAGGCCGCGGGCACGTGCCGCGGCCACGGTCGCCTCGATGTCCTGCGGGAGGAGGGCAAAGTCCACCAGGCCGTCGTCGTGCGCCGCCAGCACGCGCCACCAGCGCTCGTCGGGAGAGGGCGCGTCGTAGGTGATCAGCTCCAGGTAGGCGCCGTCCTCGAACACCACCAGCGCGTTGCGGGTGTTGCGGCCGGGATGGCGGCCGCCGGGCACGACGGTGAAGCCGGCGATGCGTGCATCCTCGATCGCCTGCTCGAGGTCGCGCACGACGATGACGACGTGGTCCAGGCGCAGGACGGGACTCATTCTTCCAGCTTCAGGCCGCTGTTGCGGACGAAGGTGCCCCAGCGCTCGTATTCCTGCTTCGCGTGGCGTTCGACGCCCGGGCCGTCGGTGGCCATCACCTCGAATCCGGCCTGCGTCAGCCGGCCGTGCACCTCGGGTGCGTTGAGCGTGGCGCGGAAATCCTCGGTGAGCTTGTGCAGCGTGTCGGGCGGGGTGGCGGCGGGCGCGAAGATGCCGATCCAGGAGTACGCCTCGAAACCGGGGAAGCCCGACTCCGCCACCGTCGGCACGTCCGGCAGTTCGGGCAGGCGCTTCGCTCCGGTGACCGCCAGCGGCTTGATCTTGCCGCCCGCGATCTGGCCCTTGAGCGCGGCGTAGCTGAGAAGCGTGAGCTGCGACACGTCGCCCAGCACCGCCTGCACGGCGGGGCCGCCGCCGCCGTACGGAACGTGCAGCACGTAGACGCCCGCCTTGCGCTTGATGTCTTCCATCACCAGGTGGTTCATCGAGCCGACGCCGGTCGACGCATAGCTGAACTTCGCGGGCTGCTTGCGCGCTTCGTCGAGGAAGCCGCGCAGGTCCTTGGCCTTGACCGATGCGGATGCGCCGATCACCAGCGGGAAGCGCACCGCCAGCGTGACGCCCGCGAAGTCCTTGAAGGTGTCGTAGGGCAGCTTCGCCTTGGCGATCGGATTGATCGCGTGCGTGTCGAAGCTCACCAGCAGCGTGTTGCCGTTGGGTGCGGACTTGGCGACGAAGTCGGTGGCGATCTGGCTGGCGGCGCCGGGCTTGTTGTCCACCACGACCGTGCGACCCATGCGCTTGGCCAGTTCCGGCTGGATGATGCGGGCGGCGATGTCGGTGCTGCCGCCGGGGGGGAAGGTCACCACCAGGCGCACCGGCGCATCGGTCTGCGCGAAGGCGCGGGGACCGAGGCCCAGGGCCGCGGCGGCGGCGAGGGCCTGGCGCCGGGTGAACCGAGGACTGCTGCTCATGAACGGGACCTTTCTGGAGTGCTGGGAAGCGAGGCGATGCATCAGCCCATCCACTGGCTGACCGGGACCGCAGTGTCCTGCAATTCCTGCGACACGATGTCCACCAGGGCCGGGCCGTCGTGGGCCAGCGCGGCCTTCAGCGCGCCGTGCACGTCCGCGGGGTCCTCCACGCGCCAGGCCTTCACGCCGAAGGCTTCGGCCACGCGGGCATGGTTGGTGCGGTCGAAGTCCACCGAGAAGTAGCGCCCGCCGTAGCCGGTCTTCTGGCTGGCCTTGATCCAGCCGAACACGGCGTTGGAGAACACGACCATCTTCAACGGGATGCTGCGGCGCACCACGGTCTCCAGCTCGCCGCAGGTGAATCCGAAGCTGCCGTCGCCCATGACCGACACGACCATCGCATCGGGCCGGCCGAAGGACGCACCAACCGCGGCGGACAGGGAGAAGCCGAGCGCGCCGTGCGCGCGGTTGGTGATGAAGTGGCGGCCGGCCTGCGGTGCATCGAAGTAGGCGGAGAAGTAGGGGCAGGGCGTGCCGGGATCGGCGACCACGATCGCGCCGGGGGGCAGCAGTTTGTTGAGCGCGTCCACCACGCGCTCGGGCTTGATCGGCCGGTCCTGCGACTCCGCCAGCGCGGAGAAGAAGGCCTGCTTGGCCGCACGGGCGCGGGCGACGATCGCGCGGCCGTCGACCGCGTCCGCCGGGCGTTGGGCGATGCGTTCGCGCACCGCGGCAGCAAGCGCCGCCAGACCCAGCCTGGCATCGCCCACCAGCGCCACGTCGGTGCGGTAGTTGGTCGCGATGGTCATCGGGTCCAGGTCCAGGTGCAGGATGGCGACGTCGCGGGCGGGCATCTGCCAGTGCTCGGTGGTGGTGGAGCCCGCCCGTGCGCCGATGAACAGCACCAGGTCCGCCTGCGCCACCACGTCGCGCGTGGCGGCCACGCCGCCGTTGGTGCCGACCACGCCGGCGTTCAGGGGGTGCGGGCCGGCCAGGCTGCCCTGGCCGCTCACGCTGGTGCACACCGGCGCATTCAGCAGGGTCGCCAGCGCTTCCAGTTCCGCCATGGCGCGCGAAATCACCACGCCGCCGCCGCAGATGAACACGGGCGAGCGCGCCGCGACCAGGCGGTCCGCCGCCCGTTCGACATCGCGCGGGTCCGGCGCGAAGCGCGTGGCGGGGACCACGTCGTGGCCCGGCTGCGCCCAGACCTCGGCCGCGGCGATGGAGTGCTTCTGCACGTCGTAGGGCAGGCAGATGTGCGTCGCGCCCGGCCGGCCCACGGTCATCGCGCGGAACGCGCTGCGCACCGCATGCGGGATCTGGTCCACCCGGTCGATGGTGGTGTTCCATTTGGTCAGCGGCTTGTAAAGCGCCTGCTGGTCCAGCTCGGTCAGCGGGAACTTGCCGCGCGCGCCCACCGACACGTCCGAGGTGATGCCCAGCACCGGCACGGCGGATTCGTTCGCCTCCACCAGGCCGGGCAGCAGGTAGGTCGCGCCACCGCCGCTGGGGCCTTCGCACACGCCCGGCTTGCCGGTGACGCGCGCATAGCCGTCGGCCATGTAGGCGGCGCTGCGCTCGTCCCGCGTCAGCACGTGGTCGATGCCGTGGTCCAGCCGCGCCAGCGCGTCGTAGAAGGGCAGGCTGGTGTCGCCGCAAAGGCCGAAGATGTGCTTCACGCCATTGAGCTGCAGCATGCGCACCAGGGCGTCGGCGCCGTTCATCGTGGTCAATTGGGTCTCCGCGCGGACGGTCCGCGGTCCGTGCGTTCCAGTATACGAACCGGTCGGCGGCGCCATTCCACGTCCGGACATGCCCTCGGCCGCCGCTGCCGACGCCGTGCCTCGCTCCGCCCGGACCGCCGCCATCGCTGGCAGCCAATGGGTTCACGTGGGAAAATGGCGGCGTCGACTGTCGCCCGGTTGGGGGACCTGCACTGCGAGCCCGTTTGGATCCCATCCGGGTGTCGCGGCGGCCAGGGCCGGCATTCGACGAGGGAAGGCACACGGTATGAGCAAACCCCGGCTCCGCATGGGACTGGTGGGCTTCGCGGAGGAGGACTACCTGCTGGCGCTGCTGCGCACGCGCAGCGCGGTGCTGTTCTGGGAGCGCGCCGACGCGGCCGATGCCGACGCCCTGTGGATCCACGGCGAATCCGCCGAACTGGTGCACGAAGGCGTGGTGCGGGTCGCGGCAGGCGCCCGGTCCCCCGCGCTGACGCTGGACCTGCACGCGCTGGAGCGCCCCACCTTCTTCACGCTGCCCCTGGCCGACGAACGCATCCGGGCCCCGCAGGTGCTGGACCTGCACTCGGCGCCCAGCGTCGATCGCGCGCTGCGCCGCGCCGAGGCCGTGCTGCACCCGGTCGTCATGCAGCTGGCCATCGCGCACGAGATCGCCGCGCACTTGCCGCAGCTGACGGCGAGCACCTACCACGTGTCCCAGCGCGGCCGCCTGGTGGCGGTGGTGAACATGGGCGGCGCCATCGGCATCGACCTGAACCTGCTGCCGCCCCACCTGGAACACGCGGACTGGCGGCCGCTGCCCAGCGCCGCGGGAGCCATGCCGCCGCACTTCTTCTGCACCAGCTTCGCCGAGGTGCTGTGGACCTACGTGACCCGGGTCGAGGCGGACCTGCTGCCCGACCGCTACCGGCGCTCGATGCTGTACTTCCGCGCGCTGCCCCGGGTGCCGCAGCGGCTGATGCGGGAATCGCACTACGCGATCCTGTCGGAACTGGGTGCGGAGCCGCAGACTTTCCCGCAGCTGCAGGAGAACGTCGGCCTCACCGAACCCACCCTGGCCAACGCGCTGGCGGTCCTGTACTACGCGGGTGCCATCACGACCAACGAAGCCCGCGCCGCGAAAGGCGCCACGGGCCGCGTGCGCGAGGCCGAGTCCCCGAGCGAGCTGCGCCACTCCATGTTCCCGCAGGAGGACTCGCAACCCTTCTCCGCCTACACCGCACGCCCCAACGAGGAGCGGGGCACGATGCCGGCACCGCTGGAGCCGCAGCGCCGCTGAGGCCGCCACGGCGGGCCTGCTCATCCGCTGCGCCGGGATCGGCGTCACCTGCGGCATCGATCCGATCAATGGCTGTCCAGCCTTTACAGGAAGTCACGGCCGTTGCAGTTCGCGGCCCCCAGGCGCGGCCGTTGGTGAAACGATTCGAGCGCGGCGATGCCGCCATCGCTGCGCCGCCCGAACCTGACACCGACGCCACCCATGATCGAAGCCGCCAAGTTCTGGAATGAGCCGAACAACAAGTCCCACTGGGATCTCGACGTGGATCCCGGCTGGGTGAAGTACGCGGAGATGGTGAAACTGGCCAGCGCCGCCGTGCAGGCGGAATCGCCCGGGCTCACCAAGGTACTCGGCGGGATCTCGCCGATCGACCCTGCCTTCATCCGCAGCCTCAACGCGCAGGGCGTGCTGGACACGGTGGATGCCGTGGCCGTGCACGGCTTCCCCCTGGACTGGACCCCCTGGCAGATCGACCAGTGGCCCGATCGCATCGCCGACATCCAGGCGGTGACGCACCTGCCGGTGTGGGTGACGCAGGTGGGGGTCTCCAGCTTCGGAGCCGAGGAGGTGCAGGAGTTCGGCCTCAAGCGCACCGCCGAGCTGCTGCTGGGCCGGGTACCGCGCATCCACTGGTATTCGCTGTACGACCTGCCGCGGGCCTGGACCGCGGCCCCCCGGCAGCGCGGGGCCGCGGGCTCCAGCCAGGACCGCCACCACCACATGGGCCTGCTGCGCGAGGACGGCACGCCCAAGCTCGCGTGCCGGCGCTTTGCCGACTACGCACCCGCCATGGGCATCTGCCAGTGGTTCCACTTCGGCGACCACCGGCTGGAGCACGCCGTGCACTGGCTGAAGAAGCTGGGCGTGACAAAGCTGCGCACCGGCCTCAGCTGGGCGGACAGCGTGCGTCCGGGGGCGGATGCGTGGTTCGACCGGCAGATGGCGGCGCTCGACGGCTTCGACCTCACCGTCACCTTCTGCTTCACGCCCGAGCAGCGCGGCATCGAGCCGCATCCCACCAGCGCGCCGCAGGTGCCCGAGGAATTCGCCGCCTTCTGTGCCCGCATGGTGCGGCGTTACGGGCACTCCCGCGCCACCCCCGTCGCGACCTCGCCGGTCGCCGCCGTCGCTTAGCCCCGCCGCTTACAATTCCCGCATCAGGTCGCGCCCCGGCGGCCTTTTTCTTTGTCGATTCCGGGGCCATGTCGAGGAACACCATGTACAAAAACCTCGCCGCCATCGCCATGGCGGCCAGCGTCATCGCCTTTCCTTCGCACGCACAGAAGACCGAGCCGCTCAAGGTCGGCTTCGTCTACGTCGCGCCCCTCACCGAAGCCGGCTGGGTCCGCCAGCACGAGGAAGGCCGGCAGGCCGTGCAGGCGGCCTTCGGTGAGCGCGTGAAGACCAGCTTCGTGGAGAACGTGGCCGAAGGCCCGGACGCGGAGCGCGTCATCCGCGACCTCGCGTCCACCGGCCACAAGCTGATCTTCACGCCCAGCTTCGGCTACATGGAGCCGACCCTCAAGGTGGCGAAGGACTTCCCCGACGTGAAGTTCGAATCCATCACCGGCTACAAGACCGCGCCCAACGTCGCCGCGGCCAACGCGCGCTACTACGAAGGGCGCTACCTGGCCGGCATCGCGGCGGGGCGCATGAGCAAGAGCCACCTGGCCGGCTACGTGGCGGGCTTTCCCATCCCCGAGGTGCTGCAGGGCATCAACGCATTCACCCTGGGCATGCGTTCGGTGGATCCGCAGGCGCAGGTCAAGGTAGTGTGGCTCAACACCTGGTTCGACCCGGGCAAGGAACGCGATGCCGCCATGGCGCTGATGGACCAGGGCGCGGACGTGCTCTCCTTCCACACCGCCTCCACCGCCGTGATGGCCGCCGCGCAGGAGCGCGGCAAGCTGGCGGTCGCCTACCACTCGGACATGCGCAAGGTCGCGCCGGACGCGCAGGTGGTCGCCGTCACGCACCAGTGGGGCGAGTACTACCGCAAGCGCACGCAGGCCGTGCTGGACGGAACGTGGAAGAGCGGCAACGTCTGGGGCGGCGTCAAGGACGGGATGATCCGCGTCGGCTACTTCGGCAGCAAGGTGCCCAAGGCGGTGCAGGACGAAGTGGCGGCGCGGCAGAAGGAGATCGCGGCCGGCAAGCTGGTGCCCTTCGCCGGCCCCATCGCCGACAACGAAGGCAAGCCCGTGATCGGCAAGGGCCAGGCCCTGACGGATGAACAGATACTCGGTATGAAGTTTCTCGTATCGGGCGTACAGGGCAAGGCCGGACAATAGGCGGATGCACGCCTACCGCGCCGCGCTCCTGTCCTTCGCCGACGACGGTTCGGCCCGCTACGAGGAGGACGGCCTGCTGGTCGTCGGCCCGGATGCATCGGGCCGCCCGGTCATCCGCGCCGCCGGCGCGCACGCGGCGCTCGCGCCCAACTACCCGGGCGTGGCGGTGACGCACCTGCCGGGGAGGATCCTGGCGCCGGGCTTCATCGACCTGCACGTGCACTTCCCGCAGACCGACGTGATCGGCTCGCCGGCGGAAGGCCTGCTGCCCTGGCTGGAGAACTACACCTTTCCGCACGAGGCCCGCTTCGCCGACCATGGCTATGCGGTCGGCGTCGCGGAGGTCTTCCTCGACGAACTGCTGCGCAACGGCGTCACCACCGCGCTCACCTTCTGCACCTCGCATCCGCACTCGGTCGACGCGCTGATGGAAGCCAGCGAGCGGCGCGGCCTGCGCATGATCGCGGGCAAGGTGCTGCAGGACCGGCATTCGCCCGACGGCGTGCGCGACGAGACGGCACAGTCGCTGGCCGACACCGAGTCCCTGATCCGCCGCTGGCACGGACGCGCGCGCCTCGGCTATGCGATCACGCCGCGCTTCGCCCCGAGCTGCAGCGAGGCCCAATTGCGCGGCGCCGGTGAACTGGCCGCCGCGCATCCCGACGTGTGGATCCAGTCGCACGTGGCGGAGAACAAGGAAGAGATCCGCTGGGCCCGCGAGCTGTTTCCCTCCGCGCGCAGCTACCTGTCGATCTACGACGACTTCGGCCTGATGCGCGAGCGTGCGGTGTACGCGCATTGCATCCACTTCGACGACGACGACCGCGCGCTGATGCGCGACACGGGCTCGGCCGCGGCGGTCAGCCCGACCAGCAACCTGTTCCTGGGCAGCGGCTTCTTCGACTACGCGGGCGCGATGCGCGTGGGCTTCCGCTTCGGGCTGGCCAGCGACGTGGGCGGCGGCACCAGCTTCTGCCCCTTCCACACGATGCTCGCCGCCTACTACGTCGGCCGCGAGGGCCAGACCAAGCCCGGCATCAGCCTCGGTCCGCAGCACCTGTGGTGGCAGCACACGGCGGGCGCGGCGCAGGCGCTCGGGCTCGACGGCGTGGTGGGCAACCTGGCGCCTGGCTGCGAGGCCGACTTCCTGGTGCTCGATCCCCAGGCGACGCCGCTGCTCGCCCGCAAGGCGGCGGCCGCGCGCAACCTCGACGAGCTGCTGTTCTCGCTGATCGTGCTGGGCGACGACCGTGCGGTGGCGCAGGTGGTCGTCGCCGGCGTGCCTCAGCACCCGTCCGCCTAGGGGGCGATTTCGTCCAGGAAGCGCGCGATCTCCGCGTTCACGGGGTCGGGATGCGTCACGGGCGCCATGTGCCCGAGCTGGTCGAAACGCACCCGTCGCACCTGCGGCAAGGTGGCGCTTAACAGATCGGCCACGCTGAGCGAGGAACGCGGCGAACGCTCCCCCGTCATGAGCAGCACCGGGACGGTGATGCCGCGCAGGTCGTCTTGCGTGGCGGGTTCGGTCATCAGGGCGTGCGCCCACCGGCGCAGGTTGCGTCCCGACCGGGCCACCGCGGGCCTGCGCTCGGCCGGGGTGCGGTCCCAGCTGCCCTGGCCCATCCAGAAGTCGATGAAGCTGCGCGCGGCGCCGTCGTCGTCGCCCGCGTCCAGCCGCTCGGCCCCGGCGCTCACCGCGTTGCGGATGCCGTCCACGTCGCGTGGCGTGGTGCGGTCCACCAGCGCGAACAAGGTCGGCTCGTAGAGCGCCAGTCCGGCGAAGCGGCCGGGGTGCAGCAGCGCGGCCTTCAGGGCCACGGCGGCGCCATACGAATGCCCCACCAGGTAGGTCGGAAGGGAGGCGCCGTCCACCAGCGGCTGCAGCAATGCCACTTCGTCGGCGAGCTGGATCACGCGGTCGGACGGCCACTCGGCCGTGCGGCCGGATCCGTAGGAGTCCACGGCGACGACGCGGAACCGGTCCGACAGCTGGTCCATGAGCCCGCGCCACTGGCCGGAGTGACTGGCGTTGGAGTGCAGGCACAAGACGGTCGGGCCGCTGCCGGCTTCCTTGTGGAACGGGACGACCTGCGTCATGGGGCGATCTCCTGGGTTGGCATGGCTTGTACGCGAACGGCGGATGGGTCGCAAGGTTCGCATGGGGTAAGCCCCAGCGAAGCCGGGCGGCACCGTCCCTAGACTGCGCAGCACCCCGAGGAACGACCATGCTCCTGCCTGTTTCGAAAGTGATCGCCGCCGTGCTGCTGGCCGTGCTCGCGTCCAGCGCCGGCGCGCAGGCCTATCCGGCGCGGCCCATCACCCTGGTGATGCCCTACGCGCCCGGTGGCCCGGGGGACACCATCACGCGGGTCTTCGCGGCGGCGATGCAGAAGACGCTGGGCCAGCAGGTCGTGGTCGACAACCCCGCGGGCGCCTCCGGCACCATCGGCACCGCCAAGGTCGCCCGTGCCGCGCCCGACGGCTACACGCTGCTGATGATCCACGTGAGCCACGCCACCAACCTGGCGATGTACAAGGGACTGCCCTACCACCCGGTCGACGACTTCGAGCCGATCGGCTCGGCCACCAACGGGCCGATGGTGATCGTGGCGCGCAACGACTTCCCGGCAAAGGACCTCGAGGAATTCATCGCCTACCTGCGGGCCAACGGTCCCCGGGTGAGCCTGGCCCATGCCGGCGTGGGCTCGGCCTCGCACCTGTGCGGGCTGATGATGATGAGCGCGCTGAACGTGAAGCTCAACGAGATCCCGTACAAGGGCACGGGACCGGCCCTGAACGACCTCATGGGCGGCCAGGTGGATGTCCTGTGCGACCAGACGTCCGGCACGGTGCCGACGGTGAAGGCCGGCCGCATCAAGGCCTTCGCGGCGGCCGGCAAGGCGCGGCTGCCTTCGCTGTCGGCGGTGCCGGCGATCGCGGAAGCGGGCGTGCAGGGGTTGGACATCAACATCTCCTTCGGCCTCTACGCGCCGAAGGGGACGCCCAGGCCGGTGCTGGAGCAGCTGACCGCCGCCCTGCAGAAGGTGGTGGCCGACCCCGAGGTGCGCGCGCGCCTGGAAGGCATGGGCATCTCCGCGGTCAGCCCCGAACAGGCGACGCCGGCCTGGCTGCGGGCGCACCTGAAGGAGGAGATCGACACGCTCGGCGGCCTGCTGGTCAAGGCCGGCGTCAAGGCGAACTGAAGCGCTCCTGCCGCCGGTCAAAAGGAGACCGCGGGGGCGCCACTTAAAATGGCCGACCAGGAGTGCCCCCCGAGATGAGCATCAAGAGCGACAAGTGGATCCGCCGCATGGCCGAACAGCATGGCCTGATCGAGCCTTTCGAGCCCAACCAGGTGCGCGAGGTGCAGGGGCGCCGCGTCATCAGCTACGGCACCTCCAGCTACGGCTACGACATCCGGTGCGCGCCGGAGTTCAAGGTGTTCACCAACATCCACAGCACGGTGGTGGACCCGAAGAACTTCGACGAGAAGAGCTTTGTCGACTTCCACGACGACGTCTGCATCATCCCGCCGAACAGCTTCGCGCTGGCGCGCACGCTGGAGTACTTCCGCATCCCGCGCAACGTGCTGACCATCTGCCTGGGCAAGAGCACGTACGCGCGCTGCGGCATCATCGTCAACGTCACGCCCTTCGAGCCCGAGTGGGAAGGCTACGTCACGCTGGAGTTCTCCAACACCACGCCGCTGCCCGCGAAGATCTACGCCGGCGAAGGGTGCGCGCAGGTGCTCTTCTTCGAGAGCGACGAGGCGTGCGACGTCAGCTACAAGGACCGCGGCGGCAAGTACCAGGGTCAGCAGGGAGTGACGCTGCCCAAGGCCTGATCCGGGCCGCGTTCCAGCGGCCTCGTCAATCCTGAGCGGACGGCGTCTGCAACGCGCAGCGGGCGGCGGCCAGGTCCCAGCCCGCCCAGCCGCAACTCTTGAACAGCACGGGGCCGCGCGCAGGCGCGGCGGCGGCATCGATGTCCCGCAGGCTCGCAAGGCTCGCGACGTCGAGCCCGGCCTGCAGCAGGTCGCCTGCTTCATGGTCGGCGTCGCGCGTGTCCACGACGATGCGGCCGTGGCGTGCGCAGTGGCGCGTGAATTCCGGCGCAAGTTCGATCATCGCGGGCGTGAAGGCGCCGACGGCGGCGATGAAGGCATCGTCCCGCGGCAGCGCGCGCAGCACGACGCCGGCGGCAGGGGTGCAAGTGACGACGAGCGGACATTCGGCCAGCGCGGCATCGGCATCGGCAACCACCCGGGCTTGCAGCCCCATCTCGCGGGCGTGCGCGGCCAGCACGTGTGCGCTCGCTTCGGAGCGGGAATGGACCCTTACCTCGCGGACGCCCAGTCCCTGGGCAAAGGCCTCCAGGTGGGCGCGGCCCTGGGCGCCGGCGCCGACGATGAGGAGCGGGCCCGCGGTGTTGGGAGCCAGCCACTGCGCGGCCAGCAGCGAGACGGCAGCCGTCCTCCGCGCCGTGACTGCTGGCCCATCCAGAACCAGGCGCCGCGCGCCCGAGCGCACGTCGAACACCACCACATCGCCCTGGATCGTCGCCCTTCCCGTGCCCGCGTTGGCGGGCGTGAAGGTGATCAGCTTGGTGATGGCGACCTCGGCGTCGCAGGCCGGCATGACGAACAGGCTGCCACCGCCGGGCAGGGCCTGCACCAGGCGGGGTGGCACCTGCACGACAGGATCGCGCAGGACGCGCACCAGCTCCTGCACCAACGCGGGGTAGGGCAGGCGGGCCGCCGTGGCGGCGGCGTTCGGCAGATCGTCCATCGGGAGGAGGTTGGAAACTGTTCAGTCCGGATTTTGTCCTACAGCAAGTTGAGCCGCTCCCGCTGGCGCACCTTCGGTTGCAGGCATAGCATCAAAGCACTCAAGGAAGTCCGCCATGTCCCTCCTCGCCAACGTCATCGATCCGGGCACGCAGCAACCGCGCACCCCGATGTTCTGGGTGATCTTCGGTGCGCTGGCGGCGATGCAGCTGTTCGCGTTCTGGCTCCTTTGCAGCCACCAGGTGCGCAAGGCGGAAGCGCGACACAGCGAGGCGGTGGTGCAGCAGATGGCGCTGTCGGACTGCCTGCAGTACATCCCCGGTTCCACCATCGCGAGCTGCACGGTGCGCGGCGACCGCCCCACGCAGGCAGCGGCGCAGCCCGGTGCGAACCCCGCGGTGGCCGGCACGGTGCCGGTCGGTTTCAGCTTCCGCTGAGAGGCCGCCATGGCCCCGCTCCAAGCACGCGCGCCCCGGATGCCCACCGGCGTGCAGCCTGCCGATTCGATCGAGGCTTCCGACGATTTCGAGGGCGTGTCCCGCTCGCCGCGCTACTGCCCCATCGAGCTGCTGGCCCGTTTCGCGCTGCTGATGGCCGGCCGCGGCCGCTGCGTCCACACCGACGTGATGCTGGGGGACCGCGAATACGCGATGTGGCAGCTGGCCTGCGCCCGCGCCACCGACGACCCCGAACTCGCCGCCGTGGCGGCGCGCCTGTTCGCCTACTTCGACGACCCGCAGCACAGCGGCATCGCGGTGATGGGCACGGCCTGAGCCGGCCCGCCTAGAACTCCGCCCCTTCGACCAGGAAGCGCACGCGCCGCGTGCCCTGCCATACGTCCGCATCGAGGCGAAAGGCGATCTTCACTCTCGCGGGCAGCGGTTCGGTGTGGCCGAACCAGATGCCATCCACCGCCTGCCCCTGGTGGCGCAGCTTGATGGCCAGGTGCTTCTCGCCCACCAGCCGCTGCGAGACGATCTCCACTTCCTCGCTGAACACCGGCGGCGCGAAGCCCTGGCCCCACACCTCGCCATGCAGCGTGTCGACCAGGTCGGCGCGGCGGTACTCGGGCGCGAGCGGGCCGTCGGTGTGCAGGCTGCGCAGCAGCGTCGCCGCATCGAGCCATTCCTGTGCAACCTGCGCCAGGGCCTGCTCGAACACGTCCAGGTGGTCCTCGGCCACCGTGCAGCCCGCGGCCATGGCGTGGCCCCCAAAGCGCAGCAGCACGCCGGGATGCCGCTTGGCCACGAGGTCCAGGGCATCGCGCAGGTGGAAGCCGGGGATCGAGCGGCCCGAACCCTTGAGTTCGTGCTCCTTGCCGGGCGCCTGGCTGGCCGCGAACACGAAGGTCGGGCGGTGCAGCTTGTCCTTGATGCGCGAGGCGACGATGCCCACCACGCCTTCGTGGAAGTCGGGGTCGAACACGCAGATCGCGGGCGGCGGCTCCTCGCCTTCGTCGAACAGCGATTCGGCCATCGCCAGCGCCTGCTCGCGCATGTCGCCTTCGATCTCGCGGCGGGCGCGGTTGATGCCGTCCAGTTGCGCGGCCAGTTCGTCCGCGCGCACCGCATCCTCCGTGAGCAGGCATTCGATGCCCAGCGTCATGTCGGCCAGCCGGCCCGCGGCGTTGATGCGCGGGCCCAGCGCGAAACCGAAGTCGAAGGTGGTCGCCGCTTCCGTCTTGCGCCCCGCCACCTTGAACAGCGCCGCCAGTCCGCAGGGCATCGCGCCGGCGCGGATGCGTCGCAGCCCTTGCGCGACGAGGCGCCGGTTGTTGGCGTCCAGCTTCACGACGTCGGCGACCGTGCCCAGGGCCACCAGCGGCAGCAGCGCGTCCAGCTTGGGCTGCGTGCGCTCGTCGAACACGCCGCGCGCGCGCAGTTCCGCGCGCAGCGCGAGCAGCACGTAGAACATCACGCCGACGCCGGCGATGGACTTGCTTTCGAATCCGCAGCCCGGCTGGTTGGGGTTCACGATCAGCGCATCCGACGGCAGCATGGCGCCGGGCAGGTGGTGGTCGGTCACCAGCACCTGCAGCCCGAGTTCGCGGGCGGCCGCCACGCCGTCGATGCTGGCGATGCCGTTGTCCACCGTGATCAGCACGTCGGCGCCGCGCGCTTTCACGCGCTGCGCGATCGGGCGCGTGAGGCCGTAGCCGTCGACCACGCGGTCCGGCACCAGGTAGTCCACGTGCTTGGCGCCCAGCAGGCGCAGGCCGCGCAGGGCGACCGTGCAGGCCGTGGCGCCATCGCAGTCGTAGTCGGCCACGATGCACAGCCTGCGGTCGGCGGCGATCGCGTCCGCGAGCAGGCGGGCCGCTTCGGTGGCGCCCTTGAGCGACGCGGGCGCCAGCAGGCGGCCCAGGCCGTTGTCGAGTTCGTCCTTGCCAAGCACGCCACGCGCGGCATAGAGGCGGGCGAGCAGGGGATGGATGCCGGCCTGTTCCAGCGCCCAGGCGGCGCGCGGCGGGACGTCGCGGGTGATGATCTTCACAGGCCTTCCAGCAATGCAGTCGGCGCGGCAGGCGCCAGGAATTTCAACAAGCGCTGCCAGGTGCTGCCGGCAGTGGAGGACCAGGTGCGCGCACCGGTCTCGCCACACAGCGTCAGGCGCACCGGCCGGCCCGCTTCCAGGTCGGCGAGCAGCCGTGCGCAGTCACGATCGTCGAGCTGGCGCCAAGCTGCTGCCCAGCCGTTCCAGTCGCCCTGCAGCGCCGCATCGCGCAGGTAGGGCGTCACCTGCAGGCCGTTCGGGGTGCGCGCGGCGTGGCCCGGGGGCAGGGCGCCGGTGCCGCTGATCCAGAACGAATTGACCGGCAGCAGGCCGCGGCGCTGGCGCACCTCGTTCAGCGGCAGCGTGTACAGCAGCATCTGCATTTCCTGCTGCAGGCGGCGCAGGGGCTTGCCGGCTTCGCCGCCCGGCAGCCAGGCCTCGACCGTGCGGCCGGTCACGCGGTCGAGCGACGCGCTCGGCAGCGCACGGAAGATGTCGCTGCGCGCCAGCCAGCGCAGCGGCGCATCGTAAAGGAGGGTGATGCCGTCTTCCTCGAAGTAGGGACGCATGGCGGCCAGCAGGGCCTGCGAGTCGTCGCCATCGAGCTGCAATTCTGGCGGATGCGCCATGGCGATGTGGTCGCTGCCGACGCGCCAGTGGCTGGGACTGATCCACGCCCAGCCCTGGGTGGGGTCGCCTTCGCCCACCTGCGCGACCTGCAGGGCGGCCAGCGGGACCAGGCCGTCCGCCACGTCGAGTCCGTGGGCCCGCGCCAACGCGCGCTCGTGCGGCATCGAGAGGTCGTCCGGGTGCCCCAGGTCCTGCGACTCGACGCCGAGGCGGCGCACCAGCCGCTGCAGGGAGGGGAGCTTCAGGCCGCGCAAGGTCTCGGCGCAGGCTGCGGACGAGCACATGGCGAAGGGAACGAGCAAGTGGACTCCGTCTGACACATCCGTATTGTCGGGGATGCCACAATGCCGGCCGATGCGAAACGAAAACTAAAGCCGGCACGATGGCCCTTCCATACGAGCTGGTGCTGGGTTGGCGCTACACCCGCGCCGGCCGTGCCACCCGGCGCAACGGCTTCATCTCCTTCATTTCCGGCGTGTCGATGCTGGGGATCTCGCTGGGCGTGGCCGCGCTGATCATCGTGCTGTCGGTCATGAACGGCTTCCAGAAGGAAGTGCGCGACCGGATGCTGGGCGTCGTCTCGCACATCGAGGTGTACGGCCCGGGCGGCGGCATGCTGCCCGACGTGGAGCGCACGCTGTCCGAGGTCCGGCGCAATCCCGACGTGATCGGCGCCGCGCCCTTCGTCGCCGCGCAGTCGCTGCTGGCGCGCGGCGAGGACATGCGCGGCACCATCGTGCGCGGCATCGACCCGCGCCTGGAGCCGCAGGTGACCGACCTCGCGGCGGCCGCGCCGGGCGTGCTGGAGAAGCTGGTGCCGGGGCAGTTCAACATCGTGCTGGGCGCCGAGCTGGCGCGCAACCTGGGCGTGCGCGCCGGCGATGCGGTCACGCTGATCGCGCCGGGCGGCCAGGTGACGCCCGCGGGCGTGGTGCCGCGCCTGAAGCAGATGACGGTCGTCGGCACCTTCGACTCCGGCCACTTCGAGTACGACAGCGGCCTGGTGCTTCTGCACATCGAGGACGCCCAGCGCATCTTCCGGCTGGAAGGCCCTACCGGCTTGCGGCTGAAGCTGCGCGACCTGAATCAGGCGCGCCGCGTCGCGGCCGACCTCTCGACCCAGATCACCGGCGAATTCCTGGTGCGCGACTGGACCCGGCAGAACCGCACCTGGTTCGCCGCGGTGCAGCTGGAAAAACGAATGATGTTCATCATCCTCACGCTGATCGTCGCGGTGGCCGCCTTCAACCTGGTGAGCACCCTGGTGATGACGGTGACCGACAAGCGCGCCGACATCGCCATCCTGCGCACGCTGGGCGCGAGCCCGGGCAGCATCATGGGGATCTTCGTGGTGCAGGGCGCGGCGGTGGGCGTGATCGGGACGCTGGCGGGACTGCTGTTCGGACTGGGCATCGCGCTGAACATCGACGTGATCGTGCCGGCGCTGGAGCACGCGCTCAACGCCAGCTTCCTGCCTAAGGACATCTACCTGATCAGCCGCATGCCCAGCGATCCTCAGTCCTCGGACATCGTTCCGATCGGGGTGATCTCCCTGCTGTTGTCCTTCGTGGCGACGCTGTACCCGAGCTGGCGCGCCAGCCGTGTCAATCCCGCGGAGGCGCTGCGCTATGAATGAACGGGTCGATGCGCTGGATCCCGCGCAGGCGTCCCCGGCGTCGGGCCGGATCTCGGAACTGCCGGGCGACGCTGCATTCCAGCCGCACACCGGCGTAGTGCTCGCATGCCAGGGCCTCACCAAGCGCTTCACCGAAGGCGGACTGGACGTCGAGGTGCTCCGCGGCGTCGACCTCGAGATCCACGCAGGGGAGACGATGGCGATCGTCGGCGCTTCGGGCTCCGGCAAGAGCACGCTGCTGCACGTGCTGGGCGGGCTGGACGCGCCGACCTCGGGCGCCGTGCAGCTGATGGGGCAGGAGCTTTCGCAGCTGGATGCCGCCACCCAGGGCCGGCTGCGCAACCGGCACCTCGGGTTCGTGTACCAGTTCCATCACCTGCTGCCGGAGTTCAGCGCGCTCGACAACGTAGGCATGCCGCTGCGCATCCGGCGCGAGCCGATGGAGGTGGTGCACCGGCAGGCCGCGGACATGCTCACGGCCGTGGGGCTGAAGGAGCGCATGCGCCACCGCCCGGCCGAACTCTCGGGCGGCGAGCGCCAGCGCGTGGCGATCGCCCGCGCACTGGTCGCCCACCCCGCCTGCGTGCTGGCCGACGAACCCACCGGCAACCTGGACCGCGGCACGGCCGACACCGTGTTCGCGCTGATGCTGCGCCTGGCCCGCGAGCGCGGCACCGCCTTCGTGATGGTCACGCACGACGAGCAGCTGGCGGCGCGTTGCGGCCGCATGGTGCGGCTGACTTCGGGGAAGCTGGGTTCGTAAGGGCCGAGTGCTGGGGTTCGGGCTGCGCCGCTCACCGCCAGCCTACGAGGCCCCGATGCCTGTGGATGTCCGTAGGCTGGGGTGAGCGGCGCAGCCCGAACCCCAGCGCCGGCGGACCTACAGGATCCGGTTGAACCACACCAGTGAGAGGCCGGCGGACAGCAATGCCAGCGCGGCGGCGGCCAGCGCGAACAGCGCGGAGATTTCGGTCTCCTTCTTCTCCACCGTCAGCTTGGAGCTGAGCGTTTCGTAGACCTTCTTCAGGTCCTGCGCCGTTCCGGCGTAGAAGTATTCGGCCGAGGTCTTCTGCGCAATCGCCTTGAGGGTCTCCTCGTCCAGCCGCACGCGCATGGACCAGCCTTCGAAGCCGATGGTCTCGCCGTCGACGGTGCCGATGCCCACCGTGTACACGCGCACGCCGCGGTCCGCCGCCAGCTTGGCGGCGTCCAGCGGATCCACGCCGGTGGTGCGCTGGCCATCGGTCAGCATGATGATCGCGGCCGACGGATACGAGCCCGGGGCGACCGGCGTGAATTCCTTCTTGGCCTTCTTTTCGTTGTCGATGGAAAAGCCGCGTTGGCGCTCGCGTCCGCTCTGCATGGACTCGAGGTCGATCCCGGCATCGGGGAACAACGTCGCCAGCGAGATCACGATCGCGTTGCCGGTGGCCGTGGCACGCTGCAGCTGGAAGCGGTCGATGGCGGTGATCAGGTCCTCGTGGTTCACCGTGGGCAACTGCGCAACCTGCGCGGATCCGGCGAAGGCCACGATGCCGACCTTGACGTGCCGGGGCAGCTCGCCGATGAAGGACTTGGCCGCGTTTTGCGCCGCGACCAGGCGGTTGGGCTGGACGTCGGTCGCACGCATGCTGCCCGAGACGTCCATGGCCAGGATGATGGTCTGCTGGTTGGAGGGCAGGGTGACCACTGCCACCGGGCGTGACGCCGCCAGCAGCAGCGTGGCCATCGACAGCAGGAACAGCAAGGGCGGGATGTGCCGCTTCATCTGCTGCCGCGCACCCATCGCTTCCCGCACGATGGACAGCGATGCGTAGCGCACCGCCAGCTTCTTCTTGCGGCGCAACAGCAGCACGTACAGCCCCACCAGCAGCGGCAGGGCCAGCAGCAGCCAGAGGAATTGGGGCCAGAGGAATTGCATGGCGGTCTCCGGGTCAGGCAGCGTGCCGCAAGTGGGCGGGCAGACCGCCGGCGCTCAGTTGGCTGCGCCGCTTGCGCATGTCGACGAAGCGCACGATCGCGTCCACCAGCTCGGCGTCGGTGGACAGTTCGAGTGCATCCACGCCGCTGCGGGTGAGGGCCTCGCGCAGCTCGGACTCGCGCTGCGCCGCGATGCGGGCGAAACGCTTTCGAAAGCCCGCGTCGTGCGTGTCCACGACCAGCTGCTCGCCGGTCTCGGCGTCGCGCAGCGTGAGAAGTCCCAGGTCGGGCAGGTCCAGTTCCAGCGGGTCCAGCACCCGCACGGCGACCACCTCGTGGCGCTGCGCAAGTTGCGCCAGCGCGCGCTCCCAGCCTGGCTCGCTGATGAAGTCCGAGATGACGAAGATGGTCGAGCGGCGCTTGATCAGCGCGGCCGCGGACGTCAGCAGTTCGTGCAGGCGGGTCGGGCCGCTCTCGACGGCGGTCACACGGTCGAGGATGCTGTGCAGGACGTGCAGCACATGGCGGCGGCCGTTGCGCGTCGGGATGATGGTGTCGACGCCGGCGCCATAGAGCATCGCGCCCACGCGGTTGCCGTGGCGCGTGAGCAGGCGCGCCAGCACCGCCACGAACTCGGCCGATACGTTGCGCTTGCGCACCTCGCCCGAGCCGAAGTCGACGGAGGGGCTCAGGTCGACCAGGAACCACGCCGACATCTCGCGGTCTTCGGTGAACACGCGCACGTGCGGCGACTGCATGCGCGCGGTGACGTTCCAGTCGATGTGGCGCACGTCGTCGTGCAGCTGGTATTCGCGCAGGTCGGCCAGGTCCAGGCCGGCGCCGCGCAGCAGGGTGCGGTAGTCGCCCTGCAGCAGGCCGTCGAGCCGCCGGATCACCTTCCACTCCAGCCGGCGCATCACCTGCTCGGCGTGGTGGGCAGCCGAGCCCGCGGCGACCATGGGCGTCGCCCCGCGCGTGGACGGGGCGGCATCGGTTGCCGCGACCGTGCCGCGCTTACGCCACCAGCTTTTCATGTTCCAGCGGCTTGGCCGGTGGCGGGATCTTGGCCATGACCTTCTGCACCACCGCGTCGGAAGTCAGGCCTTCGGAGAGCGCCTCGTACGAGAGCACCACGCGGTGGCGCAGCACGTCCGGCACCAGGTCGACCATGTCCTCGGGCAGCGCATAGCCGCGGCCGCGCAGCATGGCCAGCGCCCGAGCGCCCTCGGTCAGGTTGATGGTCGCCCGCGGACTCGCGCCGTAGGTGATGAAGCGGCCCAGGTCCTTCAGTCCGTGGCGTTCCGGCGTGCGGGTGGCCGACACCAGCTTGACTGCGTACTGCACCAGCGAGGGATCGACGTAGATCTGCCGGCACTCCCGCTGCAGTTCGGCAAGCTGATCGGTGGTGGCCACCGCGCTCACCTCGACGCTCGGGCCGGTGACGCGCTGCACGATCACGAACTCTTCCTCGTCGGTGGGGTAGTCCACCAACACCTTCATCATGAAGCGGTCGACCTGGGCCTCCGGCAGCGGATAGGTGCCCTCGGTCTCGATCGGGTTCTGCGTGGCCATCACCAGGAATGGATTGGGCACCTTGTGCGTTTCGCCGGCGATCGTCACCTGGCGTTCCTGCATGACTTCCAGCAGCGCGCTCTGCACCTTGGCGGGCGCGCGGTTGATCTCGTCCGCCAGCAGCAGGTTGGCGAATACCGGCCCGAGCGACGTGGAGAAGTCGCCGGTCTTCTGGTTGTAGATCCGCGTGCCCACCAGGTCGGCCGGCACCAGGTCGGGCGTGAACTGGATGCGCTTGAACTGGCCGCGCATGGTGCTGGCCAGGGTCTTGACAGTGAGCGTCTTGGCCAGGCCGGGAACGCCCTCGACCAGCAGGTGGCCCTGCGCGAGCATCGCGACCATCACGCGTTCGAGGAAGCGGTCCTGCCCGACCACGACGCGCTTGACCTCGTAGAGGATCTGTTCCATCAACTGCGCCGTGGCGCTGTCCGTGCGGCTCAAGGTGTCCATGTAGTCCTGCTGGGGAAGGAAGGGAAGGCGGCCGTCAGAACGGCGGCAGCCCGGCGGCGGACGCGGCATTCTCGATCGGCACGGCGAAGCCGATGCCGAGGAAGGTGCGCGCGGAGGTCGGGTTGAGGATGGCGGTGACGATGCCCACCACCTCGCCGTCCATGGTGACCAGCGGGCCGCCCGAATTGCCGGGATTGGCCGCTGCGTCGAACTGGATCAGGTTCTTCATCTCCTGCTTGCCCTCGGGCGAGCGGAACACGCGGCCCAGGCCAGAGACGATGCCGCCGGAAGCGGACGGGCCGATGCCGAAGGGGAAGCCCACCGCCAGCACCTTGTCGCCCGGCGCCAGGTCGGAGGTGGAGCGCATGGTGGCGGCGATCATGTCGTCAGGGATCTTGGCGGCCTGCAGCACGGCCAGGTCGTTGTCGGCCTGGACGCCGGTGATGGTGGCGGGCGACTCCAGCCCGTCATGGAAGATCACCTTGATGCGGTCGGCGCCATGCACCACGTGCAGGTTGGTCAGGATCACGCCCTTGTCGATGATGACCACGCCGGTGCCCACGCCGTTCTCGATCTCGTCGCCGTCGCCGGTCAGGTCGGTTTCGGCCGGACCCAGCGGCTTGGGCTTGGCCCCCTTGGCCGTCTTCTTCGCAAGCAGCTTCTGGTCCTCTTCCTTCAGCCGGCTCTTCTTGATGTAGCTGATCACCCGCACCACCGAGGGACGGATGTTCTCGTAGGCCCGCGCGTATTCCGACGGCATGACCTGCGTCTCCATCGTCTTGAGCACGGCGGCGTTGATGTCTTCCTGGGTCAGGCGGCGCTGGTGGGGCTGCAGCGCCAGGCTCAGGCCGAGCGCGATGCCCAGCACGAGGATCGCGGCCCACAGCAGGGCAGGACTGGAAGGGGAAGGGAGGTAGCGGCGCCGGCGGGGGGCCGCCTCGGCCTGGGCGGGCGGCTGGGAATCGGCCGGGAGCGAGGCCTGTGGATCGCCGGGCGCCGCAGCGGTGCGGCCTGGGCGGCTGGAGCTGTAAAGGGCGGGCCTGCGCATCCGTATTCCTTGGGCTGATCCGGGAGAGTGCCTGGGGCCACGCCGATGCAGCCCTGGCGATGGCACACGGTATCACGGTTTGCAGCGCTCTGCACGGGATGCGGCATCATGGTCAGGCGATGTGGATCGATACGCACTGCCACCTGGACGCACCGGAATTCGCCGGCGATGTTGCCGCTGTCCGCAGCCGGGCGGCGGCGGCCGGCGTGGTGCATTGCGTGCTGCCGGCGGTCGCGCCCGGCAACTTCGCGGCGGTGCGGGCGCTCGCCCAGAAATGGGGCGACAGCTACGCGCTGGGCATCCATCCGCTGTGCACCGGCGCAGCGACGGAGCAGGACCTTCTGCTGCTGGACCGTGCGCTGGCGGAGCACCGCCACGATCCGCGCCTGGTGGCGGTCGGCGAGATCGGGCTGGACTACTTCGTGCCCGGCCTGGACGGCCCGCGCCAGGAACACTTCTACCGCGAGCAGCTGGCGCTGGCACGCCGCCACGGCCTGCCCGTGCTGCTGCACGTGCGGCGCTCGGCCGACCAGCTGCTCAAGGAATTGCGCCGAGCGCAGGTGGGCGGCATCGCCCATGCCTTCAACGGCAGCGCCCAGCAGGCCGCCGAATTCGTCAAGCTGGGCTTCCGGCTGGGCTTCGGCGGCACCGTCACCTTCGAGCGCGCGCTGCAGATCCGCAAGCTGGCCGGTGAATTGCCGCTCTCGGCCCTGGTGCTCGAGACGGACGCCCCGGACATTCCACCCCACTGGCTCTACCGGACGGCGGACGAGCGCGGTGCTGGCACTCCGCAAGGGCGCAACGAGCCGGGCGAGCTGCCGAGGATCGGTGAAGTGCTGGCCAAGCTGCGCGCAATGCCCGCGCAGGAACTGGCCGCGGCGACGTTCACCAATGCTTGCGAGGCCTTGCCACGTCTGGGGGCGTTGCTGCGCGGTTGAGCGCGCTTCAGGCCACGCGCGCGGCCAGCACTTCCATCGAGGCGAGCTGGCTGGCCAGCTCCTCGTTGCCGTCGTGCAGCCGTTCGAGCTGGGCCAGCGCCCCGGTGAGCTCCACCTGCAGCGCATGGTGCGCATCGATGGCGGCGATCAGTTCCGTGGGAACCAGCGCCCGGTAGGCCGCAGCTTCCAGCAGCGGCTCCAGCGTGTGCTGCAGGGCGGCCAGCGCAGGCTGCACGCGGGCCTGCAGCGTGGTGCACAGCGCGCCATGCTCGGAGGCGAGCTGCTCGCACAGCGTGTGCACCCGACGGGCATCGCCGCAAAGGCGGTGCACGGTTTGCAATCGCTGGTGCATCGCCTGCGCGTGCCGGGACAGTTCATCGAGCGCACGGGAGGCCACGCCGGCACTGGCCTGGCGGCGCTGCTGCTGCAAGTCCTTTTCCATTTGCAGCAGCCAGTGCGCGCCCTGGCGCACCCGCTTGTGCAGCGAGCCGGACTCCAGCACGAGCTCGATCCAGACCAGCCGCGCGACGGAAGTGGCGATGCCCTGCCGCTCGAGGAAGCTGGCAAGAGACGAAGACAGCTCGCGGCCCGCGCGCTGGAGAGATTGCCCCTGCCGAAGGAAGTCGGCGCCGCGCTCGCCCCCGGTCCGGCCGTCGAGGAAGTCCAGGGCCGTGGTCGCCGCCTGGAGGGCCTGCGCGGACGGGCCGATCGCCGCCAGGTCCATGCTGGCGCGGGCCTCGCGCAGCTTGCGGCGCACCGCATCCAGCCGGGGTACCCGCTTGCGCGCCATGGACTGCAGCAGCTCGTGCACGTCCGCCGCCAGGGCGGCGGCGGGACGGACGACCGGTGCGTTGCGTGTTGTGAGTTGCGGCGGGGCGGAGGGGGGCTCCGCCAGTGGCGAGGAGCGGGTCGATTCCCAGAAGTCGGGAGGACAAGTGCTCGCGGGCTCGGCCCAGGCGGATTCCGGGAGGAAGTCGGTCATCGATGCGGCTTGCGTTCTTTTTCGGAGGATTCGCAACATTCTGTAACCATGGCATTAACTCCTCCGTACTCACTTCGTGCAGTCCATCACGAAAGAAGGGCGGGCATGGCTGGCGTGCCGGCCGGTGGCGACGGGCGGCCCCAACGAGTCGTGCGGCAGGACACACATGAGACGGCGGGTCGGAGCGTCGTTGCGGCACGGGATAATCCGCGCCCGTGAAGGCCACACTCCCCCAGCTCCCCGAAGTCAACTTCTCCGACGCGGGGGATGTCCGCTACCTGCACCTGGGGACCGAGTGGATCCAGGGCTCGATGCGCATCGACGACCCGTACGACATCGACCTGGAGTACGTGCAGCGCATGATGGCGTGGCTCCTGTTCGTCGAGCCGCAGACCGTGGCGAAGCGCCATGCCATGCAGCTGGGACTGGGCGCCGCTTCGCTCACGAAGTTCTGCCACAAGAAGCTGCGGATGAAGACGACCGCGATCGAACTCAATCCGCAGGTGGTGGCTGCCTGCCGTCTCTGGTTCAAGCTGCCCAGGGACGACAGCCGCCTTTCCGTGATCCTGGGCGATGCGGAGCAGGTGGTGGCGCACGAGCACTGGCGCGGCCAGGTCGACGCGCTGCAGGTCGACCTCTACGACCACGAGGCGGCGGCGCCGGTCCTGGACAGCGAGGCGTTCTACCGCGGCTGCCGCAGCCTGCTGACCGAGGACGGCTGCATGACGGTGAACCTGTTCGGGCGCTCATCGAGCTACGAGCGCAGCCTAGAGCGGATCGAGGCCGCCTTTGGGGACGATGCCGTGTGGGCGTTCAGACCGACGCGCGAAGGCAACACCGTGGTGCTCGCACTGCGCGAGCCCGTGCACCCCACGCGCGCGCTGTTTTCCCAGCGGGCCGAGGAGATCGAGGCCCGCTGGGGCCTGCCGGCGCGCAAGTGGTTGCGCGTGTTCCGCGCTGCGGCCTGAGTACCATGCGGGCATGAGTGTCCAGGCCAAGACCAAGATCTCTGCCCGTACCCCGCCGCGCGGGCCGCTGCACTGGCAGCAACTGGTGGAATGGCTGTCCGAGGACGCCGTGATCTCGCACGAGGAGGCGCGCCGCACCATCGCGCGCTGCTCGCAGGCCGAGAGCGCGCAGCATCCGCTGGTGCGTCTTGCCTCCGTGGCCATGACGCGCGCCGCGGATGGCAAGCCGCTGGACATCGAGATGCTCACCCAATACCTGGCGGGGCGTGGGCAGATGGAGTACCTGCGCATCGACCCGCTGAAGGTGGACGTCGCCAAGGTGGCCGACGTGATGAGCGCGGCCTATGCCGAACGCCACCGCGTGCTGCCAGTGCAGGTGACCGCTAGCGAGGTGGTGGTCGCCACCGCGGAGCCCTTCGTCGCCGACTGGATCGACGAGGTCGAGCGCCAGTCGCGCCGCACCGTGCGCCGCGTGGTCGCCAATCCGCAGGACATCCAGCGCTACACGGCGGAGTTCTTCTCGCTGGCGAAGTCGGTGCGCGCCGCGCAGAAAAGCGGCGGCAATTCGGTCGGCGCCAGCTTCGAGCAGCTGGTGGAACTGGGCAAGAGCAACAAGCAGCTCGATGCCAACGACCAGGGCGTGGTGCAGGTGGTGGACTGGCTGTGGCAGTACGCCTTCGACCAGCGCGCGAGCGACATCCACCTGGAGCCGCGGCGCGAACAGGGCGTGATCCGCTTCCGCATCGACGGCATGCTGCATCCGGTCTACCAGATGCCGATGGCGGTGCTCAATGCGATGACGGCCCGCATCAAGCTGCTGGGGCGCATGGACGTGGTCGAGCGGCGGCGTCCGCAGGACGGCCGCATCAAGACGCGCAATCCGCGCGGCGACGAGGTGGAGATGCGGCTGTCGACCTTGCCCACGGCCTTCGGCGAGAAGATGGTGATGCGCATTTTCGATCCGGACACCGCGGTGAAGGATCTCGACGCGCTGGGGTTTTCGCCGCACGACGCGCAGCGCTGGGAGCAGCTCGTCAAGCGGCCGTACGGCATCGTCCTGGTCACCGGTCCCACGGGTTCGGGCAAGACCACGACGCTCTATTCGACGCTCAAGCGCCTGGCCACCGAGGAGGTGAACGTCAGCACGGTCGAGGACCCGATCGAGATGATCGAGCCGGCCTTCAACCAGACGCAGGTGCAGCCGCAGCTCGACTTCGACTTCGCCGAAGGGCTGCGCGCGCTGATGCGGCAGGACCCGGACATCATCATGGTGGGCGAGATCCGCGACCTGCCCACCGCCGAGATGGCGGTGCAGGCGGCGCTGACCGGGCACCTGGTCTTTTCCACCCTGCACACCAACGACGCGCCGTCGGCGATCACGCGCCTGATGGAACTCGGCGTTCCGCCCTACCTGATCAATGCGACCGTCATCGGCGTGCTGGCGCAGCGGCTCGTCCGCACGCTGTGCCGGCAGTGCAAGGAGCCGGACCAGGCCACGGCGCGCGATGCGCTGGACGAGGTGGTGAAACCCTGGAAGATCACCGGCACCTGGCAACCCTACCGACCGGTCGGTTGCGTGGACTGCCGCATGACCGGCTACATGGGCCGGATGGGCCTGTACGAACTGCTGGCCGTCAGCGAGACCTTCAAGGAACAGTTGGTCCGCGACCCCGCTCCGCCCGGGCTGCGCCGCCAGGCCATCACGGACGGCATGCGGCCGCTGCGGCTGGCGGGCGCCCTGCGCGTGGCCGAGGGGCTCACCACCATCGAGGAAGTGCTGAGCGCCACGCCGCCCCTGGAATAGGAAAGTCCCCTGGCGCTGCCGGGGAGTCAGGTTGCGGTGGGGTAACCGGATGTAGGTGATACCCACATGCGCCGGGGCGGGTCCATCCCCCAAAATCCGCCGGTTCCATTCCGCTAGGAGACAACATGAAAATCAAGAGCCAGAAGGACTTCTGGTCGGGGTTGATGTTCATGGGGGCCGGCATCGCGTTCGCGTGGGGGGCCACCAGTTACACCGTCGGCGAGGGCGCCCGCATGGGCCCCGGCTATTTCCCCTTGATGCTCGGCATCCTGCTGACGCTGATCGGGCTGTTCGTCACGTTCGAGGCGCTGGTCGTCGAGACGGAAGACGGCGAGCCGATCGGCGGCTGGGCCTGGAAGCCCCTGGGCTTCATCATCGGCGCCAACCTGATCTTCGGCATCCTGCTGGCCGGCCTGCCCAAGTTCGGGATCCCCGCCATGGGCCTCATCATCGCCATCATCGCCTTGACCTTCGTCGCGAGCTTCGCGGGCGACGAGCACAACACGAAGGAGGTCGCCATCCTGTCGGCCGTCCTGGCGGTCGGCAGCTACCTGGCGTTCATCGTCCTGCTGAAGCTCCAGTTCCCGGTGTGGCCCAGCTTCATCAGCGGTTGAGAGGAAACGATTCATGGACCTGATCAGCAACCTCTCCCTCGGCTTCGGCGTCGCCTTCACGCCGATCAACCTGCTGTACGCCTTCATCGGCTGCCTGCTGGGCACGCTGATCGGCGTGCTGCCCGGCATCGGCCCGGTGGCGACCATCGCCATGCTGCTGCCCGCCACGTACGCGCTGCCGCCCGTGTCCGCGCTCATCATGCTGGCCGGCATCTACTACGGTGCGCAGTACGGCGGCTCCACCACCGCCATCCTGGTGAACCTGCCGGGCGAATCGTCCTCGGTGGTGACGGTGATCGACGGCTACCAGATGGCGCGGCAGGGCCGGGCGGGGCCCGCGCTGGCGGCTGCCGGCCTGGGCTCGTTCTTCGCGGGCTGCGTCGGCACGCTGATCCTGGCCGCGTTCGCCGCGCCGCTGACCGAAGTCGCGTTCAAGTTCGGCCCCGCCGAATACTTCTCGCTGATGATCCTGGGCCTGATCGGCGCCGTGGTGCTGGCCTCGGGCTCCCTGGTCAAGGCCATCGGCATGATCGTGCTGGGCCTGCTGCTGGGCCTGGTCGGCACCGACGTGAACTCCGGCGTGGCGCGCTTCTCGTTCGACATCCCGGAACTCACGGACGGCATCGGCTTCATCGTGATCGCGATGGGCGTGTTCGGCTACGGCGAGATCATTTCCAACCTGGGCAAGAGCGAGGAGCACCGCGAGGTGTTCACGGCCAAGGTGACGGGGCTGTTCCCGACCAAGCAGGACTTCAAGCGGATGATTCCCGCGGTGCTGCGCGGCACCGCGCTGGGTTCGGCGCTGGGCATCCTGCCGGGCGGCGGCGCGCTGCTGGCCGCTTTCGCCGCGTACACGGTCGAAAAGAAGACCAAGCTGTATCCGGGCGAAGTGCCCTTCGGCAAGGGCAACATCCGCGGCGTCGCGGCGCCCGAGTCGGCCAACAACGCCGGCGCGCAGACCTCCTTCATCCCGCTGCTGACGCTGGGCATCCCGCCCAACGCGGTGATGGCGCTGATGGTGGGTGCCATGACCATCCACAACATCCAGCCGGGCCCGCAGGTGATGACCAGCAACCCACAGCTGTTCTGGGGCCTGATCGCTTCCATGTGGATCGGCAATGCGATGCTGATCGTCCTGAACCTGCCTCTGATCGGCATGTGGATCAAGCTGCTGACGGTGCCCTACCGCTGGCTGTTCCCGTCGATCGTGCTGTTCTGCGCGATCGGTGTGTACTCGACGAACAACAACGTGTTCGACATCTGGATGGTCGCGATCTTCGGCGTGATCGGCTACCTGTTCATCAAGCTCGGATGCGAACCGGCGCCGCTGCTGCTCGGCTTCATCCTGGGTCCGATGATGGAAGAAAACCTGCGCCGGGCCTTGCTGCTGTCCCGCGGCGACTGGAGCGTGCTGGTCACGCGCCCGCTGTCGGCCGGCCTGCTGGCGGCCGCACTGCTGCTGGTCATCATCGTGGCGCTGCCCGCGGTGAAGAGCAAGCGCGAGGAAGCCTTCGTCGAGGACTGACGCGAAGCCCCGCTTCGCGCATCGAGAAGGGCGCCCGGTCGGGCGCCCWTTTTTTCTTCGGCACAATCGAGCCCATGGTCCAGCCTCCCGCGCACCCGCAACGGGTGCTGCTGCACAACGAGATCCACGCCCGCCCGCCCGAAGCGATGGCCGCGCCGCTCGCGCTGTCGCACGTGGTGATGTTCGGGGACGCCGCCGCGCGCGAGGCGAGCCGGGAGCACCTGAGCGCGCTGCTGCGCGACCACCACCTGCCCCAGCCCGATGCGCAGAGCACCCACCTGCGGATGGACTTCGGCGGGTTTCGCCTGCGCTGGGAAATGCACACCGAATTCGTGACGTGGACCTTCTCGCGTCCGTTCGACAGCGCCGGCTTCGGCGACGCCGAGCCCCTGACTGCGGTGCAGGCGGTGCCGCAGGACTGGCTCGCCGGCCTGCCGGGACAATGCCTCGCCGCCCTGCACGTGTGGGTGCTGCCCACGCGTGAGATCCAGCCGCAGGCGCTGACCCGCCACCTGCTGCACGAGGAGACGCTGGTCGGTTCGACCATCGCGGACGGGCAGGGCGCCGTGTTCACCGACTTCGCGATCCACGCGGACGGCTCCTCGCGGATGGTGCTGCTGGCCGACGGACTGCCGTCACGCCGATTGGGTCGCCTGGTGCAGCGGCTGCTGGAAGTCGACACCTACCGCATGGCCGCACTGCTGGGGCTGCCGGCGGCACGCGACGCTTCGGCGGTGCTCGGTTTTGCCGAGCGTGAACTGGCGGCGCTGGCCGAGGCGATCCGCCTGGCCGGCCGCGACGAGGAGCCGCAGCTGCTGGACCGCCTCACGCGCCTCGCGGGCCAGGTGGAGAGCCATTACGCCGCGACCCACGCGCGCTTTTCCGCGAGCGCCGCCTATTTCGAGCTGGTGGACCAGCGCCTGCAGGACGTCGCCGAAGCGAAGCTCGGCGGGCTGCAGACGCTGGGCGAATTCATCGAGCGGCGACTGTCGCCGGCCCGGGCCACCTGCGCCTGGTCGGTGCGCCGGCAGGACGCGCTGTCCCAGCGCGTCTCGCGCATCAGCAACCTGCTGCGCACCCGCGTGGAGATCGAACAGCAGCAAAGCAGCCAGGCACTGCTGGGCACCATGAACCGCCGCCAGGACCTGCAACTGAAGCTGCAGGCCACGGTGGAGGGGCTGTCGGTCGCGGCGATCACCTATTACATCGTCGGCCTCGTGAGCTACGTGGCCAAGGGCGCGCAGGCGCTGGGCTGGCCGTTCAGCGCGGAGGCGACGGCGGCATGCGCCATCCCGGTCGTGGCCGGCGCCGTCTGGCTCTCGCTGCGTCGGCTGCATGCCCGCCTCCTCGGCCCCTGAGCAGACCGCCCCCGCCTGGTCCGGCGTGCTGATCGCGCTCGCCGGCGCCATGGCGTTCAGCGGCAAGGCCATCATCGTCAAGCTGGCCTACCGCTACGGCGTGGATGCGGTCACGGTGATCATGTACCGCATGCTGTTCGCGCTCCCGATCTTCGCCGTGATGTCGTGGTGGGCGAGCCGCGGCAAGGCGCCCCTTTCGGGCCGCGACTGGCTGGGCGTGCTGGGCCTGGGCGTGTCGGGCTACTACCTCGCGAGCTTCCTCGACTTCATCGGGCTGCAGTACATCACCGCCTCCCTCGAGCGCCTGATCCTGTACATCACCCCTACCCTCGTGCTCCTGCTGGGTTGGCTGGCGTACCGCAAGCCCTTCTCGCGCGTGCAGCTGGCGGGCATGGCGGTGAGTTATGCGGGCGTGGTGCTGGTGTTCGGCCACGAGGCGCGCCTGGAAGGCAGCAACGTGGCGCTGGGTGCGCTGCTCGTGCTCCTGAGCGCGGCGAGTTATGCGATGTACCTCGTCTACAGCGGCCAGCTCGTGAAGCGCCTCGGCTCGCTGCGGCTGGTCGGGCTGGCGACCAGCGTCGCCTGCCTGCTGTGCATCCTGCAGTTCGTTCTGCTGCGTCCGGTGGCGACGGCCTTCAGCGTCGCACCGGAGGTCGTGTGGCTGTCGCTGCTCAACGCGGTGGCCTGCACTGCGGTTCCGGTGCTGCTGGTGATGATGGCCATCGAGCGCATCGGTGCCGCCGCCACGGCGCAAGCCGGAATGGTCGGGCCCATTTCCACCATCCTGCTGGGGGTGTGGCTGCTGGGCGAGCCTTTCACCGCCTGGGTGGCCGCGGGGACGGCGCTCGTCATCGCCGGCATCTTCGTGTTCACCCGCGGGACCCGCTGAAGACGGGCGGCGTGCTGCGCGACGGACGCGCCGTGAAGAACGTCCGGCCTGCTGGTGTTCAGTGCTGCGCGAGCAGGACGGAGGCGCGCGCCTCCGTGATCGCCTGCGCGAGGCGCGCCTGCATCCCGACCCAGTCCGCCTGGGGCAGGTCGCGTCCGGCTTGCTCGATCTCCTCGGCGAGCGCGGCGAGCGGTCGGAAGCCGAGCAGGTGCGCGGGGCCCTTGAGCTTGTGCGCCATGGCGCTGGCGCCTTGCCCGTCGCCGGCAGCGAGCATGGCCTGCAGCCCGGAGATCGTTCCGGATTCGTCCTGGAAGAACATGCTGACCAGTGCTTCGAGGCGGTGAGGGGGCAGACCCTTGGCCCGCTGGCCGGCGTGCGAGGGAAGCGGCTCACCGGCGGCGGCGGCCGGCTCGCCGACCGGGACCGTGCGCGTGACCGCGGCCTGCAGGGCGGCCGCAAGCTGCGCCGCCTGCACGGGCTTTTGCAGGAAGGCCGTGACGCCGGAGCGTCCCGCGCGGTCGCGCGTGCTGACCATCACGTCGGCGGTGATCAACAGGATCGGCAGGGCGCGCCTGGCCCCGTCCAGCGCGCGCACGGCTGCGGTGACGGCCGGGCCGTCCATCACCGGCATGTGCACGTCCATCAGCGCCGCATCGAAGGCGCCCGCGCGGATTTGCGCCAGCGCCTGCGCGCCATCCTCGCACAGCACCACGGCATGGCCCATGTTCTCCAGCACGAGGCCGAGATACTTGCGGTTGACCGGATGGTCGTCGGCCACCAGCAGCCGCAGCGGCTGCTGCAACGGCGCTGGGGCCGAAGCGATCGTGGGTTCCGGCGCATCGCAGGCAGGCAGGACCGCACTGAACTCGAAGCGGGAGCCGTGCCCGGGCTGGCTCGTTGCCACGATGTCGCCGCCCATGAGGCGCGCGAGGCTGCGCGAGATCTCCAGGCCCAGTCCGGCGCCGCCGAAGCGGCGTGACAGGCTCACGTCGGCCATCTCGAAGCGGCGGAACAGCCGCCCCTGCGTGGCTTCGTCCATGCCGATGCCGGTGTCGGTGACGGCAAAGAGCACGGTGCCGCCGGCGCCCTTGCCGACCTCGAGCGTCACCTCGCCCGCGGGGGTGAACTTGATCGCGTTGCCCAGGAGGTTGAACAGCACCTGCTTGATGCGCGTCACGTCGCCCTCGACCCAGTGCGGCACGTCGGGAGCGATCTGCGTGTGCATGCGCAGGCCGCGGCGCGCGGCCTGGCCGCGCATCAGGTCGTGCACGTCGCGGCAGCTGCGGTGCAGGTCCAGCGTCCGGTGCTCCAGGGCGACGCGCCCCTCTTCGACGGCCGAGAGGTCCAGCACGTCGTTGAGCAGGACGAGCAGGTGGTTGGCCGAGTCGCGCGCGGTCCCGATCAGGTCTTTCTGGCGGGGGGTGGGGGACGACTGGTCCAGCAGCTGCAGCATCCCGATCACGCCCTGGAACGGCGTGCGCAGCTCGTGGCTCATGTTGGCCAGGAACTGGCTCTTGGTGCGGTTGGCCGCATCCGCCGCATGCTTGGCTTCCTGCAACTGCGCGGCCAGCGCCTCCAGGCTGGCGCGCGTCGCCTCCTGCTTGCGGATATGCTGCAAGGCGAGCCCCGCCGCAGCGGCCAGCACCACCAACTGAAGCAGCGTCAGCACGACGATGGCGACGGCCTGCTGCTGCATCACGTCGAACTGGCCCTGAAGCACCTCGCCGATGGCGGCCGAGGCCGTGCGGGTGAAATCCTGCACGCCCGGAGTCGCCTCGTCCACCTGCCGCAACAGCGCGACCAGTCCCGCGGCCTTGGGCGCGGGATCGGCGAAAACGATGTCGCCACGCGCGTTGATCGCGTGCAGACGTTCCATCAGCGCGGCGTACTGCGGCGTGCCGCGCAGCACGTCGAGGTGAGCCGTCGACTCCAGCAGCCGGATGCGGCTCACGAGCAGCTCGTAGCGCAGCTGCAGGTCGTCGAGGGCGGCGTCCTCCGGGTGGCGCGCGTCGGCGGCCAGCTCGCCGCGGAAACGCGAAAATTCGCGCTCGAAGCCGAACACCACGCCGGCCACGGAGTCCCGCCAGCCCATCTTGACCGCCTCTTCCGCGGCCACGCGGCGTCCCTGCGCGATCGACAGCATCGCGGCCCCGAGGATGGTGACCGCGATGGCGAAGGCCACAAAGACGATCAGCCGGGTGCGGTCGGTCCAGGGCCGCATCAATCCACCTGAATGCTCTTGAGCTGCCAGATCGCGCGCTGGTAGAACCGCGTCGAATTCAGGGCGGCGTCGCTGTCGAAGGGATAGATGATGAACAGGGGGCCGCGGTCGCGCACCGGCATCGGCTTGCCATCGCGCTGGTGGGCCACGATCACCGGGTAGCTGAGGGCGTCCTTCAGCGGGATGGTGATCTGGTAATCGTTGAGGGCCACAGCGCGGATGGTGGTGGCCGTCAGGTCGGCGCCGGCGGCGGCGAGGACGTCGCGCAGCAGGGGCCCCGCGTACATGTGCGGCTCGCGCGTCCACGGCGTGTTGGTCACGAAGCTGTGCTGCGGCAGCTTCTGCAGGTCAGCGAGGCTCAGCCGCACGCTCCCCGACTTGACCCGCCCGGTGACCTGGAGTGCCACTTCGTGTTCGTTCGCGTGCAGCCAGGGGGCGGCCAGGACGGCGGGGACACACGCGATGAGGGCGCGTCGCGACAGGCCTGGGATCAAGAAGCTCTCCTCGATCGGATGGGAGTGGGATGGAGCCGGGTGCAGCTAGTCCCTCATTGTCAACCAAACCCAGCCAGGGCCAGGGATGGGGGAAACCATCAACGATCGCTGATGAACATCATCAAATAGTTTCACTATCCTTTATTGGTGGCGAGCCCTAGATTTCCTTCAAGCCTGCAAAGGCACCGGTTTTGAATCGAAGGAGATTGAAGTGCTGCAACCCCTGCATCCCCCCGCCACCGCGGACACGGCCTCCGAGGGCCACCGCCACGCCTACAACACGGCCTTCCAGGAACTCGAGCTCGGGTGGCACTGGGACGCCGAGACCTTCGCGCGCCTCCAGCCCTACGGCCGCGCCGGCGTGCGCTCCTACCTGGAAGGCCAGCAGGCGCACCTGCTGCGCGCGTACACGGCGGACTTCCTGGTGGACCTGATCGAAGCCACCAAGGCGCGCTGCCACGAACGCATCGCCGCCGCCGTCCAGGCCCGCATCGGGCAGGATCCCCAACCGCGCCTTGCCGCCTAGGAGCCGCCATGCAACTCCAATGGGTGCGCTTCCTCGAAGGCGACACCGTGCGGTTCGGCACGCTCGAAGGCGAGCGCGTGCGGGTCTGGCACGGCAACATGTTCGAATACCCCGACCGCGGTGACCGCACGGTGCCGCTGGCCGACGTGCGCCTGCTAACGCCGGTGCAGCCCACCAAGGTCATCGCCTTGTGGAACAACTTCAAGGCGCTCGGCGACAAGCTCAATCTCTCCGCGCCGCCCGAACCGCTGTACCTGGTGAAGACGCCGAACTCCTACCTCGAGCCCGGCGGCACCATCCGGCATCCCGGCGGCGGCCTGAAGGTGGTGTTCGAAGGCGAACTCGGGATCGTGATCGGGCGCACCTGCAAGCAGGTCAGCGAGCAGGACGCCCTGCAGCACGTGTTCGGCTTCACCTGCGCCAACGACGTGACGGCGGCGGACATCCTGAACCGCGATGCGTCCTTCGCCCAATGGGTGCGCGCCAAGGGCTTCGACACCTTCTGCCCCTTCGGGCCGGCGGTCGCGACGGGGCTGGATGCGGACAAGCTGCGCGTGCGCACCGTGCTCAATGGCGAGGTGCGGCAGGACTACCCCGTCAGCGACATGCGCTTCTCGGTCGCGCAACTGGTCAGCCTGATCTCGCAGGACATGAGCCTGCTGCCGGGCGACATCATCCTGTGCGGCACCTCGGTCGGCGTCGGCTCCATGAAGCCCGGCAGCCAGGTCGACGTGGAGATCGCCGGCATCGGCAAGCTCTCCAACCGTTTCGAATAAGTTCAACCCCCTCATTCCCTCGGGAGGGAACATGAAGATTGCAATCATCGGCGCCGGTGCCATCGGCGGCTACGTGGGGGTCAAGCTCGCGCTCGCGGGCGAAGACGTCACATTCATCGTGCGCGGCGAGAACCTGCGCGCCATCCGCGAGCGGGGCATGCGCCTCGTGATGCACGACGGCGCCGAGTTCACCGCGCGCAACGTGCGCGCCACCGACAACTACGACGAAGCGGGCCCGCAGGACGTGGTGATCCTGGCCACCAAGGCGCACCAGGTAGCCGCCGTGGCGGGCGAACTGCCGCGGCTGTTCGGACCCGACACCGCGGTGGTCACCATGCAGAACGGCATCCCGTTCTGGTACTTCCACAAGACCGGCTGCCGATTGGAAGGCAGTCCCGTGCGCAGCGTCGACAGCGACGGCGAACTGGCGCGTCGCATCCCGCCGGAACGCGTGATCGGCTGCGTGGTCTATCCCGCGTCCGAACTGGTCGAGCCCGGCGTCGTGCGCCACATCGAAGGCGATCGATTCCCGCTCGGCGAACTGGACGGCAGCACCTCCGAGCGCGTCACGCGCATCGCCGAGGTGTTCACGCGCGCCGGCTTCAAGGCCCCGGTGCTGGACAACATCCGCTCGGAAATCTGGCTGAAGCTGTGGGGCAACCTCACCTTCAACCCGATCAGCAGCCTCACGCACGCGACGCTGGTCGACATCTGCCAGTACTCGCTGTCGCGCGGTCTCGCCGCGAACATGATGCGCGAGGCCCAGGCCGTGGCCCACAAGCTGGGCATCGAATTCCGCGTGCCGCTGGACAAGCGAATCGCCGGCGCCGAGAAGGTGGGCAAGCACAAGACCTCGATGCTGCAGGACATCGAGGCCGGACGCGCGCCGGAGATCGATGCGCTGGTGGGCTCGGTGGCCGAACTGGCGCGCATGACCGAAACGCCGACGCCCCACATCGACACGGTCTACGCCCTGGTCAAGCTGCTGGCGAAGAACATGGACGCGGAGCGCGGGCGGGTGCGCATGCAGCCCGCCTGAGCGGCGGGCGCGCCTGCTCTGCCGCAACCCTGACACGCGCCCGGGGGCTCGGGGCCGGCCGGCCCACGCCCTGCGCTCCCGTGCGTATCATCGCGGTTCATTCTTTCAGTGCGGGCAATCTATGGACTTGGGCATCAAGGGCAAGTGGGCGCTGGTCGGCGGCGCCAGCAAGGGGCTGGGCTACGGTTGCGCGCAGGCGCTGGCACGCGAGGGCGCGCATGTGGTGATCGTGGCGCGCGGCGCCGAGGCGCTGCAGGCGGCCGCGGACAGGCTGCGCAAGGACCCGCAGGTGCCGCAGGGCACGCAGGTCGAACCCATTGCGGTCGACATCACGACGGCGGAAGGCCGGGCGAAAGTCTTTGCCTTCCGCAAGGACTTCGACATCGTGGTCACCAACGCCGGCGGCCCGCCGCCCGGCGACTTCCGCGACTGGGACCGCGAGGCCTGGATCAAGGCGGTGGATGCCAACATGCTCACGCCGATCGAGCTGATCAAGGCCACGGTCGACGGCATGGCGGCGCGCGGCTTCGGCCGCATCGTCAACATCACCTCCAGCTCGGTGAAGGCGCCGATCGACATCCTGGGCCTGTCCAACGGCGCGCGCAGCGGGCTCACGGGCTTTGTCGCGGGCGTGGCGCGCACGACCAAGCTGGCGTCGTCCAACGTCACCATCAACAACCTGCTGCCGGGATCGTTCGATACCGATCGCATCAAGGCGACGATGGAAGGTGCCGCCAAGAAGACCGGCAAGTCGGTGGATGAAGTGCGCCAGATGCGCATGAAGACCATCCCGGCGCAGCGGCTCGGCACACCGGACGAATTCGGAACGGCCTGCGCCTTCCTGTGCAGCGCGCAGGCCAGCTACATCACCGGCCAGAACGTGCTGATCGACGGCGGGGCCTACCCCGGCACCTACTGACGCAGGGTCGCGGCGTGCTCAGCGCCGCGACGACACCACGATACCGCCGACGATCAGCACGAAGGCGAGGGCGTGGTACAGGTGCGGCGGCTCGCCGAGGAAGGCCGCCGAGAACATCGCCGCGAACAATGGCGTGAGGTTGGAAAAGAAGCCCGCGATGTTGGGTCCCACCCGCTGCACGCCCACGCCCCAGGACCGGTACGCGATGATCGCCGGCCCGATCGCGATGAAGGCCAGCGCCAGCGCCAGCGGCGCGCCCCATTGGATCGATTGCGTCGTCACCACGCTTTCGGTCGCCGCGAACAGGCCGGACCACGCCAGGCCGGGCACCAGCTGCGCCATCAGGAAGCCGGCCCAGTCGCGCCGCAGCTCGTCCGGGCGCGTGAGCAGCCAGCTGTACAGCGCCCAGGCCGCGGTGGCCAGCAGCATGTAGAGGTCCCCCGCGACGAAGCGCACCTGCGCGAGGTGCGCGACATCGCCACGCGACAGCACCACCAGCACGCCGGCGACCGAGAGCAGCGCCCCTGCCACCTGGCGCCGGTTGATCCTTTGCCCGAAGAACGCCGCGCCCAGTGCGAGCATGAAGGCCGGCATGCTGGAGCCCACGAGCGTGATGTTCACCGGCGTCGAGGTCTTCACCGCGAGGTATTGCAGCGCGTTGTAGCAGCCCACGCCCAGCAGGCCGAGCACCGCATACCGGCGCATGTTGGGCCAGATGGGGCCGTCGGCGCGCAGCACGCGCCAGGCGAACGGCAGCAGGATCAGGAAGGCCAGGGCCCAGCGCAGGAAGTTCAGCGTCAGCGGCGGCACCAGCGGTGCCACCAGGCGGCCGACGACCGCATTGCCGGCCCACAACACGGGCGCCAGGGTGAGCAGGAGGGCCGTGGAGAAGGTGAGGCGCTGGTTCATGGGCAGCCGCGCACTTTAGCCGACGTGCGACCGGGCCTTCCGGGGCGATGCCCCGGGATTCATGGCACCATGCGCGGCATTCCGAGCCACAGCACAAGGAGTCTCACATGAGCAAAGCGGTCCAGATTCGCCAGCACGGCGGCCCCGAACAGATGGAACTGGTGGACGTGCAGGTCGGCAACCCGGCCGCGGGCGAGATCCGCATCCGCCACCACGCGGTCGGCCTGAACTTCATCGACGTATACCAGCGCACCGGCCTGTACCAGCTGCCGATGCCGGCGACGCTCGGCATGGAAGGCTCCGGCATCGTCGAGGCGGTGGGCGAGGGCGTCACGCACCTGAAGGCCGGCGACCGCGCGGCCTACGCGAGCCATCCCCCCGGCTCCTATTCGGAAGTGCGCGTGATGCCCGCCAGGAACGTGTGCAAGCTGCCCGATGCGATCAACTTCGAGACCGGCGCCGCGATGATGCTCAAGGGGTTGACGGCGCAGTACCTGCTCAAGCGCACGCTGCCCCAGGGCGGGCTGAAGGAGGGCGACTTCGTGCTGTTCCACGCTGCCGCGGGCGGCGTCGGCCTGATCGCCGTGCAGTGGGCCAAGGCCATGGGCCTGCGCCTGATCGGCACGGCCGGCAGCGACGAGAAATGCCGGCTCGCCAAGTCGCTCGGCGCCGAGTTCATGGTGAACTACAGCAAGGAAGACTTCAAGGAGAAGGTCAAGGAGATCACCGGCGGCAAGGGCGTGAAGGTGGTGTACGACTCCGTGGGCAAGGACACCTGGGACAAGTCGCTGGACTGCCTCGCGCCCTTCGGCCTGATGGCCAGCTTCGGCAACGCCTCCGGGCCGGTGCCGCCGTTCGCCCCCGGCATCCTGGGCGTGAAGGGTTCGCTGTACGTCACGCGCCAGACCCTGTTCACGCACATCGCCACGCGCGAGAGCACGCAGCAGATGGCCGACGACCTGTTCGGCGCCGTCACCAGCGGCAAGGTGCAGATCCGCATCGACCAGAAGTTCCCGCTGGCGCAGGTGCGCGAGGCGCACGTCGCGCTGGAAGCGCGCAAGACCACCGGCTGCACCATCCTGACGCTGTGACGGCGCTGGCGGTCGCGCCCGCCTGGCGCGAGCGCCTGCAGGCCCGGGCGGACGCGCCTCCTCTGCGACCGCGCGTTCCGCTGTGGTGGCAGGCGCACCGCATCGGTTCGGTGGAGCCCGACCTGTTTGCGAGGGCCGGGCTCGCCGGCGATGTGCTGCTGCAAGCTGCCGGCGACGGCGGATGGCGGATCGCCGGCGACCTGGGCGCCTCCTTGCAGCGCATCGCCCAGGTGCTGCGCGACACCGGCCTGGCCCACACCTGGCGCAACGAGCAGCTCGCCGTCCGCGCTGGCGATGGCGCCGTGCTCGGGACCGTGGAGCGTGCCGTCACGCGCGCGCTGGGCATCGCCACGCAGGCCGTGCACCTCACCGCCATCGCACCCGACGGCCGCATCTGGCTGCAGCAGCGCGCCTTCGACAAGCCCTCCGACCCCGGCCTGTGGGACACGCTGGTGGGCGGCACCGTGCCGGCGAGCGACGGCCTGGAACAGGCGCTGGCGCGCGAGACCTGGGAGGAGGCCGGCCTGCAGTTGTCCCAGCTGCAAGGGCTGCGCCATCGCGGCCGCGTCGAGACCCGCCGTCCCTTCGCCGAGCAGCCCCATGGCTACGTGGTGGAAACACTGGACTGGTATGCCGGCACGCTGCCGCAGGGCGTCGCGCCCTGCAACCAGGACGGCGAGGTGGCGGCCTTCGAGTGCCTGGAGGCCGGAGAGGTCGCGCTGCGCCTGCAGCAGGACGCCTGCACCATCGATGCTGCGCTGGTGCTGCTGGCCGCCCATCCCGGCTGAGTTGTGCTTTCCTACAGCAGCATGGCTTGGCCGCTTTCAGCCGCGCTGCAGGTGGACGCCTACAGTGGCTTCCCAGACGACGGCCCGCCGCAGTGGCCGTCCCTGGAGAAGAAGCCATGACGTTCCGCGCCTACATCGTCGAGGACAGCTCGACGATCCGGGAGAACCTGATCGAGACCCTGAACGAGCTGGCCCAGGTGCAGCCCGTGGGCACCACCGGATCCGAACACGAAGCCAAGCGCTGGCTCGCCCAGAACGACTGGGACCTGGCGGTGATCGACCTGTTCCTGCAGGAAGGCAGCGGCATGAACGTGCTGGACGCGTGCCGGCAGCGCCGAACCGGCCAGAAGGTCGTCGTGCTGAGCAACCATTCCTCGCGGGACGTGCGCTGGCGCTGCATGCAGCTGGGCGCCGATGCCGTGTTCGACAAGTCGACCGAACTGGAGATGCTGGTGGACTACTGCGCGCGCTTCAAGGCGCAGCGCGAGCATCCGGATGCGGAGACGAACGTGGCACCGACAGCGCCGGCTCTTCCGGCTGCACCTGCTTGAACCGGGTGGGCGAGAGCGCGCCGGCCGAATCGAGGATGGGGTAGGCGATCGAGCAGATGTGCGAGTTGATGCGCTTCAGGTCGCTGATCAGGTCCAGGTGCAGCGAGCTGGTCTCGATGCTCTGCACCGTGTTCTCGGTCAGCCGCATCAGGTGCGTGCCCGCATAGGCGCGCTCCAGGTCGCGGAACCGGGCTTTTTCCTCCAGCAGCTTCTGCGCGTCGCGCACCGAGCCGTTGAGGAACACGCTCATGCTCAGGCGCAGGTTGTCCAGCAGCCGCGCGTGCAGTTCGCATATCTCGGCCATGCCGGCGTCGGAAAAGGTGCGGCCCTTCTTGATCTTCTTGTCTTCGATGTCCAGCAGGATGCGTTCGATGATGTCGCCGACCTGCTCCATGTTGATCGTGAAGCTGATGATGTCGGTCCAGCGGCGGCTTTCCTCCTCGCCGAGCGCCTCGCGTGAGATCTTGGTCAGGTAGTACTTGATCGCGGAGTAGAGCTGGTCGACCGTGTCGTCCATGCGGCGAAGCTCTTCCGCCTGGCGCAGGTCGTTTTCCTTGATCACCTTGAGCATGCCCAGCAGCATGGTCTCCACCACGTCCGCCTGGTGCAGCGCCTCGCGCGCGGCGTTCGAGATGGCGAGCGAGGGCGTGGCGAGCGCGGAGGGATCGAGGTGGTGCGGCCGGCCCGCCACCATGCTGCGGTCCGGCTTGGGCAGCCACTGCTCGACCCAGCGGGCCACCACGTGCGTGAAGGCCAGGAAGATCAATGCGATCAGCAGGTTGAACACCAGGTGGTAGAGCACCACCACCGCGGCGGGTTCGGGCAGGTAGGGCTTGAGGGTGCGGATCCAGAAGCCCACGAAAGGAGCTGCCATGAGTACGCCCACGCACTTGAACACCAGGTTGCCGATGGGCACCTGGCGGACTTCGACGGTGGACTTCGCCGTGGCCAGCACGCCCAGCAGGCCGCTGCCCAGGTTGGCGCCGAGGGTGAGGCCCAGGGCGACGTCGAGCGGGATTGCGCCGGACGCGGCGAGCGTGGCGGTGAGCAGCACGATCGCGAGGCTGGAGTAGGACACCACCGCGAGCACCGCGCCCACCGTGATCTCCAGCAGGATGTCGCTGGACAGGGACTCCAGCAGCGCCTTCACCGCCGGCGAGCGCACGATGATGGCGGTGGATTCGGACACGAGCCGCAGCGCCAGCAGCATCAGGCCAAGCCCGATCAGCACGCGGCCGAAGCGCCCCAGCGGCGTCGCCTGGCGCGTGATGAACAGCACCACCCCCACGAAGATCAGCAGCGGCGACAGCCAGGACAGGTCGAAGGAGAACACCACCGACATCAGGCTGGTGCCCACGTCGGCACCCAACATCACGGCCAAAGCGGTGGGAAGCGCGACCAGGCCCTGGCCGACGAACGAGGCCACGATGAGTGCGGTCGCCGTGCTGGATTGCACCAGCGCGGTGACTCCCAATCCGGCCATGGCCGCGGCAGGTCGGGTCCCGATGCTGCGGGCCAGCACCTGCCGCAGGTTGGCGCCGAAGACGCGCAGGATGCCGGTGCGTACGAGGTACGTGCCCCAGACCAGCAGCGCAACGGCCGCCAGCAGGTTCAGCAAATGCTTCATGTTTGAAGCAATGATACGCCGGGCAGCTGGGCTGCGTGCCAGGCGGCAGCCTGGCGTGCGTGCAGAAGTTGCGTCCGCGCCAACGTAAAGAGAGCCGGCCGCGTCCGGTGGGGCGCGACCGGCCTGAAAGGCGGCGCCGGCGCCGGTGAAAGCACCGGTTCCGGACACCGCACGCGGCCGGTGCTGCGGGGAGACTGTGTCGGCGAAGCCGCCCCGCTTTTCGCTTCACGGATGCACGGCCGTGTGTCCCGGGCAAGCGCCGTAGGCGGGCGCGGCGGGATGGCACCGCGGCGGCCTCACTCTAGGTCAGCGCACGCGCCCTGGCATTGGCTGCTGCTCCCAGCGCGTGCCAGGAGTTTCGGCCTACAGGACGCCATGGCATGGATTTGCTAAGGCTGACGCCATGGCGACGCATCTCCACGCGCACCAAGGGAGCCGTGATGTCTTCATCTCCACTCTCAACCTGGCGTGCAAGGCAGGGGCCGGCGAGCCGTTTTCAGAACGGTCGGGGTACACCATGCGATGTATTGCTGCTCCAGAGCTTGGATCACTACCGTGACGCCATGCCCCGCCACGCGAGCGCGCATCGCTCCATCCTTCCCGCTGTACTCCGGCAGCCCTGCCTGCCGGATGCGGCCTTGTTCAACTTCTCTTGATCGGAGTCAGCCATGGCCAAGCCACTCAGCGGAAATGTCAGTGTCAACCTGGACCAGTGGGCCGATGGATCGGTCCTGCAGGGCGATGTCGATGGGACGGGGCAGAGCCAGGAAGTCTTCGTCAATGGCAACCTGAATGCCCAGAAGGCGCACTACAACGAGGGGGACGC